>JAKBUS010000001.1 GCA_021841585.1 Pseudomonadota bacterium
TAGAAGTACACCAACCGCAGGCCGTGCCGGACACAGAAGTCGTGTGCACTCTCCTGGCCTGCCTCGTACTCGGAAAAGAGCGCTTGCCAGGCTTCATGACTACGGATCTTCGCCATCTACTCCTCTCCATCAATGCGATGGATCGGAGCGTAAGCGACTTAGAGGATCAGGGGCAGGGTGTAGTTGCTGAAGCGCTTACGCTCCACCCGCATGGCAAGACCGTCTATGCCCACCCGGAAGTCTATGGGTTCGCGGTGCAGGTAGACGGCTTGGGGGTCCACAAACATGCGCATGGGCTTAGCCCTCCAGGGCTGTAAGGAGGGCCGCCACCCACGCCGGGGGCACGGAAGGCGACAATGCTACCGAGGCCCGGCCGATGGTGAGCGTGACCGTGTCGGCCGTACGGCCGATCGGAGCCGGCACGGCCCGGGGCGTGACCGCCACCGGCACGAAGGCCGCGGCCGATGGGATGGGCTTTGGGTCACGCCTTCTGCGGCTTGCCGAATGCCCGCAAAGCTCCAGGCTGCGCCGATAGAAGTACTGGAGCCGCAGGCCGTGCCGGACACAGAAGTCGTGTGCACTCTCCTGGCCTGCCTCGTACTCGGCAAAGAGCGCTTGCCAGGCTTCATGACTACGGATCTTCGCCACCTACCCACCTCCATCAATTGCGATGGATCGGAGCGTAAGCGACTTAGGGGATCAGGGGCAGAGTGTAGTTGCTGAAGCGCTTACTTTCGAACACCACCTCAATGGTGTGTGGGCGGCCGGCCAGGGAATGGCTTCTGGAGGCCTTGGGTCGCGAACCCCAAGGGGCCGCACGCTGGGCGGCGAGCTGGGATGGTGGAACTAGCGAATACGCCTTACGGGGTCCGCTTCGGGGGGACAAGAGGATTTGGGCAGCAGAATCTCATAGTCCTTGCTGTACTGGTAATCATGAAAAACGTGTTCCGTGGTAAGTAGCTCGTAGCTTCCATCGGGCAGGAGGCGTGTTGTGTCTTTAAGGCGGTAGGTGTAATGGCCGCAGGTCCATATAGCAAAGTTGCGCATATGGGTGCAAAGACAGCTCTTGTCCTTGACCGAGAAAACGGTATCGGCGCCCCGGGCTTCACGTTCGCGCTCGTAGGCGTCTATGTAGGCGCAGTGGCCCGCGCCGTCGAGCAGGTAGCCATAGGCCTCGCAGTTCGGTCGTATGGCCGCGCCTATGCCGGGGCTCCCCTTTAACATGCGCATGGGATAGCCGGTTGGCGAGACCAAGTTGACCTCGATGTCGTCCTCGTGCGCGCGCAGATACTCCTGCTTTACTTTCTCCGGGAGCCCGCACTCGTTTGTCACCGTAAAGCGGGTCGCCACCTGCACGGCGGCGGCGCCGGACTCCAGAAATTCGGCGGCATCGCTACCCGTGAATATTCCCCCGGCGGGGATGACAGGAATGTTGAGTTTTTGTTGCGCTAAGTACTGCAGGATTTCCGCGACGATCGTCTTCAGGTCGTATTGCGCCCAATCCATGCCGAAGCCGAGGTGTCCGCCGGCAAGCGGCCCTTCGACCACGATGTAGTCGGGAAGACGACCGATGCGGGCATTCTTGCGCAGGAATAGCAAAAGGGCCCGCAATGACGACACGATGATTCCGAACTGCGCGTCACGAAACCGGGGATGATCCTCGACAAGCGCAAGCGACCCCAAGTGCAGACCCGCCCCCAGGGTGATTCCATCTATACCAGCATCGAGCGCGGCCATGAGCCGGACGCGCAAGGTCTCGCGCGGCGCGTTCATGGTGAGTTTTTCCATGCAGTTTATGAAGACGAGCCCCGGACCCTTCTTGGCCTCCATGGTGCGGCCGACGTGCAGGGCAGTGGCCTCGGCGAGACGCGCGAGATCGAACTGCACCTCGGCCTTTTCGTTGTTCAGCACATTGTGTTTATATTTCTTGAGCTTTTCCGCGACGAACCTGGTCTTGAACCGGCGATCGGAGACGGTGGGCACCATGGCGTCCGAGATATGCCCGATCCCGCCCAGGCGCGCCGCTTCAAGCGCCAGGCGCGCGGCGGAGATATCAACACCCATGCCCCCTATGACAATGGGCACCAATTCGCGCCCGGCGAGACGGAGACGGAAATCGTTTACGCATTTCATCACGAGAGGTCGTTTCCTGGCGGTGGCCGTGTGCGATTTGAGGGATCCGAGAAAACATCCAAGATGGACTGGTTCAGAGAATGTCCCTCTTCGTCTCCGGAATGGGTGAATGGACGGTCCTAAGGCGCCACGGAATGCGAATGCAAGCACAGCCGTGTCGCATGCGCCCACTTTCTTCAAACCAGCGGCAAACAGCGGAGGCTCAACCCGTATCGCTCGTCAACGCTTCAAGTGGGCGAGGGGTGGCGGCGCGGCCAATTTGCCATATTGCTTAGTTTTTCGGAAGGGTTACCGCGCCCTTCCCGACACCAGACTGGTTCGAACGTAGATAACAGTCTAGTCGCTCGGCCCCCCAATAACCACAAGCGGGATGATGCTTTTTATATCGGTCTTGGCGCGCTTGAGCCATGCGCAGCGGCGGGCCTCGGAATTTCGGGTTTTTATCGCTGGCGGCCGGCCACAAGAATCGCCTATTACCGTGGCGTAGCGGGCACGCCGTAGGCCGCGCAAGCGGGCCTGGCAGGCGCTCCGGCTAAAGGGCGGCGCGCGGCCACCGCGAGGACAGGGGCGATTTTGACTCGACGAGGGCGTACTGGAGGTCGCTTTAGCGCCGGCGGGTCGACGCCGGTCGTGATCTGGCAAGCGCCTCAGGAATGGCCAGGGAGGTGTGTCGATGAATGGCGCAGGGCCATCGGCCGACCTCGGGTTACCGGGCTCTAGTCGTATGTATGGCAATGGGATGTCGGATGGTCGGCGATCATCCTCGCGCGGCGTCGCGTTGGCGCACCCTCCTCCTTTCACGACAGCCGGGGGTTTTATCAAGAGAAGGCCGGAGGCCCGCCGCTGCCGGCCTCAAGAGACCGATGGGGGCTGGGGGACTGGCTTTGCGGGCATGGGCCCCTGCGTCAAGCATCCTCCAATGCGAAAGGACACGATGGCGCGGATGAATGCGCCCTTGCGTCGCATCGCGCACCTCGACATGGATGCGTTCTACGCATCCGTCGAGCTGTTGCGTCAGCCGCAGCTGCGCGGTCTACCGGTAGTGGTCGGCGGGGCGGGAACGCCACGACACCGATGCCGCTACGCGCCTACGAAGGTCGCGGGGTGGTCACGACATCGACCTACGAGGCGCGGGCGCTGGGGGTGCATTCGGGCATGAGCCCCATGCGTGCCGCGCGGCAGGCCCCGGACACACTGCTCTTGCCACCGAACTTCGAGGCCTACCGGCATTACTCGGCCCTTTTCAAGAGGGCGGTCGTCGGGATCGCGCCGCTTATGGAGAACCGCGGGATCGATGAGGTCTATTTCGAGCTTGGCGACCTCGATCCTGACTCACGATCTCTGGGCCTGCGATTGAAGGGGGCGGCACATGAGGCCACCGGGCTTTCGTGTTCGCTCGGGATCGCCGCCAACGAGCTGCTCGCCAAGATCGCCTCCGGCCCGGACAAGCCTGACGGCCTGACGCTGCTCGGTCCGGAGGACATCTCGCGCCGGGTCTGGCCGCTTGCCGTCGCGAAGATCAACGGTATCGGTCCCAAGGCCGCGGCCAAGCTGCACGGCCTTGGCATCCGCACCATCGGAGAACTGGCGGCGGCCGACGAGGCCCTCCTCGATCAGGCCTTCGGCGCGCGTCTTGCCCTATGGTTTCGCGAATCCGCGAATGGCGTGGATGAACGACCCGTGGTGACCGAAAGCGTCACTAAATCCGTGAGCCGCGAGACCACGTTCGAGCGTGACCTTGATGCGCGCGCCGACAGGCCCCGGTCATCGGCGGTGCTCGTCGAATTGTGCGAAAAGATGGCGGGCGACCTCGCCAGGAGGGATCTGGCGGCGCGCACCATCGGCATCAAGCTGCGCTACGCCGATTTCCATACCGTGACACGCGACCTGACAGTGCCGCGCCCGGTGACTGGCGCGCGCGACATCCTCACTGGCGCCCGCGAATGCCTGCACCGCGTCACGCTTGATCGGCGCCTGCGATTGCTCGGGGTGCGCGCGGGCTCGCTTTCGGGACTATCCGCGGCGGCCATGCCCGGGCATCAGGGGGAGCTACCCTTCGGGGAGGATTCGGCAGCCCTGATCGGCGCCGCCATCAGTCGAGACTAGTCTCGCCACGCGGGACCGCCGGCGACACCCGCACAAGCGCCGCGGTAAGGGCCGACCGACGGCGCGCAGCCGCCGATTGCCGGCATCGCCGCCCCTCGGTTATCATTCGAGGCCCAATCGACCCCTCACGTTCGCATCAGCCGATAACCCAGCCGACCCTCTTTAAACGTTGCTTGCGGCATCCCTATATAGGAGATCCACGGCGCCGTGATCAGGCACGGGTACCCCTCGGCAAGCCCGTGGCGAAGGGGCGGCACCGAGAACCCGGGCACGGTCTAGTTGCAGACGCCGGCCAGGCTAGCGCCTGATCGGCCCAAAATATCGCGGCTTCCCGCGGAGGCGCACGGCACACCATTGGGGGTCGGCGTGGGCCGTATGCATCCATTATAGGGCGGCGCGTAGGGGGCTTAGGGGGAAAGCCGGCCACAGGGATGTCGGGGCAAGGCAGGCGGGCGTCAGGCGCGCGGGCCGTGTGGTTTTCGCAAGCCCGCACGCCAACCATTTGCAGTCGGCGCGCGCCGGCCCCGAATCGGCGATGGCCGCGATCGTGAGCACCGCGCGTAGCCCAGGCGCAAGACTCCTGGCCGTTTGATCAGGATCTGCTAATGTTTTGGTCAAGAACCTTTCCGGCCGACGGACATAACCCATAGCAAGGAGACAAGATGCAATATAAACGGTCGCAAAAGGCGCTGTGCGCGCTCATATCGGTGGCGGGGATGTTGGTGCCCTGGTCTAGCACACAGGCCGCGGTCGCGCCCGCGAAACCCTATGTCCTGGTGGCCGCCCCTCGCGAGACCGCGGCGCGTGGCGAACGCGACTACGGACCGGTTGCAGCCTTCCTCACCAAGGTGCTTCACCATCCCGTGGTCTATCAGCACCCAAACGGCTGGCTCACCTATGAACTTTGGATCTGGAAGGATCACGCGGACATCTACTTCGACGGCCCGCAGTTTGTGGCTTGGCGCCTCCATTACCTCCATCAGACCCTGGGGCCACGCGTCCCGCAGACCCAGGACTGGCGCCTCTACACCTGGAAAGGGTCGTCGGTGAAGACGCTCAGGGGGGCCGCCACGGGCGCGACGCTGTGCGCGCCGCCGGTGCCGAATTTCGGGACTCTATGGGTAACAGGCCTTTTTCCGAACCCCTCGCGCCAGCCTTACATTCGCAACATGCATGGATGGAAAAAGATTTTCAAGGCGGTGACGGATCATGAGTGCACACTTGGCATCGGTCCACGGCTCACGCTTCATTATTTGGACGCCGCCCACAAGAAGATCACGATCCTGAGGCGCAGCCGCCATTATCCCAACCAGGGCTTCACCGTAAGCCGGAAGCTTCCGGAATCGGTGCGCCACGCCATTGTCCGCGCGCTCTTGAGTCCGGCCGGGGAAAAGGCCATGATGAGATTGCGCAAACGTTTCTCGCATGGTCGCCGCCTGGTTGCCGGGCAGGTCAGCCAGTACAGAAATGTCGATGTGGGTCTTAGCGCGCAATGGGGTACGATTTACGCCAGCGGCATTGATCGATACCTCAAACAAGACGCCAAGCGTGAGGGATTTCCGGTCACTCAACAGGCCGCGCCCTGATTATAAAAACTTTCACGGAAAGGAAAAAATGACAAATAATAAATGGAAGTTGCTCCTGGGAGGAGCAGTATTGGCCGCCACCACGGCCTGTGCGTTCGCAAAAAGCATACCGCAAATCCCCGGAGCACCTGCGATTCATGGGCGCCCTGTGGTCGACGCCCCGAAGATGCTCATGTGGCCGCGCAACGCCAAGCCCGCCGCGGCCGACCTGACGGATCCCGACGCCGATTTGTTATTCGATCTTCATGGGAGCATTGAGCGGGGGGCATGCCGCAAGGTCGATCTCGTCGTGTCCACCGAGGGCAATTATCATATGGCCCTCAATACGCTCTGGCGCACGGTGCTTCTGCCGCGCTACGGAAAGACCATCCGCAGCTGGTACTACACCACCAGTCCGCCGATCGCGTTTCCCCAGCTCATGCACCATGACGACCTGAGTTTCGGCAATTTCTACCTGCATTGCCGCCCGGAGGTCGCGATCGCGGCGCCGCGCCTCATTCGCAAGCTCGAGGCTCATGGCTTCACGGAAGGCAAGCCGATCGCGCTCATGAAGAGCCGTGGCAACGTCCTGCTCGTCAAATATGGCAACCCCCTGCACATTCATAGCGTCTGGGACTTGGCGCGCCCGGATGTGCGTCTCATTACGCCAAATCCCTATAACGAGCCGGGTGCGTTTTTGAACTACGCCTCGACGATCTATCAGATCGCCAAGCATGACCCGCACCCGCCGAAGGGCTGGACGGCCAATCGCCTGTTCAACGCCATCTTTAATAGCCATATCAAGGACAAGTGGCTGATCGGGGCGCGCATACACCATCGCGACGAGCCGTGGTCGGTGGCCTACGGCAAGGCCAATGTGGCGGTGATCATGTACCAGCTTGGCAAATATACGAAGGCCTCGTTCCCGCACCTCTTTACCATCGTCCCGCTGGGTGGCACAGTCTCGAACCCGCGTCCGCTGCCGGGTAATCAGATCGACACCACCTACCTCATCAGGGTAAAGGGGCACTTTACCGCCCGCCAGCGCAGGGCCCGGCATGACTTCATAAAGACCCTGGAGTCGCCGGCCTTCACGCACATCCTCGAGCACGACGGTCTGCGTCGCCCGTAAGAGGAGCTGATCGGATGGACGGCCATGCCGTCCATCCCGAGGCGCGCACGTTGCGAGACAAAGCAGCGTGCGCGCCTTTTTTGCGGGCGTGCCCGCCTTGCCTCGCGCCTCGTCTCCCCCTAAAGTAATACATTCCCCTCAAGGCCCGAGACTGCCCATGACTATAAAGAGCGCTTCCTCTGACGTCGGCGCCCCAGATTTCTGCGCCGGCATGCATTCCTTCGGCGCACCGTGGCCCGACTTCGCCGCGCGCGCCTCACAACCGGCGATTGGCGACAAGGCCCGGGCGGTCAGCGATGCGCGCTCCCCGGATGCCGCTTACCAGACCCTGTTGATGGCCGACGCGCTGCGCTATGTGACCCTGCAGATGTGCGCCTCCAAGGCCTCCGGCCACCCCGGGGGATTCGCGTCGAGCGCCGAGGCCCACGCGGCCTTTGTCATGCTCGGCCATACACACATCGTGACCGAGGTCGGTCATCATGCCCCTGGCTTTTACAGCGCCATGTTCCTGGATGGCTCGCTGGAGGCGCTTGGTATCCATACCATGTCCGACCTCATGGCGCGTTTTCGCGAACAGCACGGCCTGCTCGGACACCTGTCCGGGGCGATCCCCGGGATACTCGCCCCGGCCGGACCCCTGGGCCAGGGCCAACACTTCGCCATGGCCGGCGCGCTGCTGCACCCTGGGGTCCTGTTTCCCCTGACGATAGGCGACGGGGGGCTTGGCGAGCCCTACATACTGAGCGCCATCAAGCACTTTCACACGAGCTACCCGAACACCACGAATTTCCTGCCGACGCTCGTGTGGAACGGCTTTAGTCAGGAGCACCACTCGATGGTGTCGCGCCTGTCCAATGACGGTATGCGCCGCTATTTCGAGGCCCACGGCTTTGAGCGCGTGATCCTCGTGGACGCCAAGGATTTCGATGACGCAGACCAGGTCGGGGATTACGTGGATTCGACACGCTTCTCGTTCGCGCGCCGCCTGGCGTTTGCGCAGGCCGTGCTCGAGGCCGCCGACGAGGCCGCGCGCAGCGCCCTTAGCGGTACGCTTACGGCGCTCGTTCTAAAGCAGCTAAAGGGGGCGGGCGTCCATGCCCACGGGGCGAAGTCCCACAACCTCTATCCGGGCGATACGCTCGACAAGCCGCAGATCGAAGCGGCGCTCGCCGCGCGCGCCCTCAGTCCCGCGGCCTGGGCATTGGTGCGCGAGAACTTCGCGCGCGCCGGCGGCGGCCCCGCGGTTAAGACCATGGTGACGGAGAGGGTCCTGGAGCTTGCCGAGCTCGGGGCCTTCCCGCTCCACGAATACGCGGCGACCGAGAAGGCCGTGCCGTCCACCGCAGTCGGCGCCCTGGTGGCATGGCTTGGCGGCCGGGACCGGCGATTCGTCGTGACCAACGCCGACGGCAACGAGGCCTCCGGGCTCAAGAACATCAATGATGCCCTGAAGATCCGCCACCCGACCGCGGACCCGCTTTATAACCAGGAACCCGGCGGGCAGGTCTACGAGCCCTTGAGCGAGGATGCATGCGCCGGCCTTGCCGCGGGACTCGCGCTCTTCGGCGGCCGCAGCCTGTGGTTGTCGTACGAATCCTTTGCCATAAACGGCTGGCCGATCTTTCAGACCGTGACCCAGGCGATGGCCGAACTGCGCCGGCGCACCCCGTCGGTCGTCGGCCTGTTCACCGCCGGGGCCCTTGAGCAGGGGCGCAATGGCTGGACCCATCAGCGCCCAGAGATCGAGAACTACGTCGCCGCGCAGATGCGCAACGGCAACGTCTACCTGTTATTCCCGCCGGACGCCAATGCCGCGCAAGCCGCGTATGAATATGCCGCGACGAGCTGCAATAAGGGCATGGCGATCATTGCCTCGAAGAGCCCGTTACCGATTTATCTGACGATGGAGGCCGCGCGCAAGGCGGTGCGCGAGGGCGCGGCGATCCTATACGAAGGCGCGAATGGCCGGCGCGGCCGGGTGGTGTTGGCGGTCGCCGGCGACATGGTGCTGCTATCGGTATTCGCCGCCCGGGAGCGCCTGGAGGCCGAGGGCTTCGGCGTGCGTATCGTGGCGCTGGTGAACCCCCGGCAACTCTACCGAGCCCATGATGTCGCCGCCGACACCGTGGCCGAGCCCGATCTGGGGTTCATGGGCGACAAGGACTTCGCGCGCCTGTTCGACGGCGATCGGCTCGTGGCGATCAGCGGCGGCCCCTCCGGGCCGCTGGAGCCGGTATTAATGCGCGCCAAGGCCCCGCTGCGCGCCACCCTGGCGTGGAGGCGCGGTGACACAACCGCCACCCCCGCCGGGCTTCTGAGCCTGAATGGCCTCGATGCCGACACCATCGTCGCGCGGGTCCTGGAAATGGACGAGTAGCGTGACTACGCGTGCCGTGGGACACAAGATCGTCGTTCTGGATGACGATCCAACGGGATCACAGACCGTACATTCCTGTGTACTGCTGACGCGTTGGGATACGGCGGCCCTGAAGATGGCGCTATCCGCGCCGGGGCCGCTTTTCTTCATCCTCACCAATACCCGCGGCATGGGCGCCGGGGAGGCCGCCGACACCGTGCGCGCGGTTTGCCGGAATCTGCGCGCGGCGCTTACCGAGCTGTCCCAGGAGGGTGTGGAGATACGGCCGATCTTTGTCAGCCGTTCGGACTCGACCCTGCGTGGCCATTATCCGGTCGAGACCGACGTCATGGCCTCGGAGCTGGGCCCCTTCGATGCGCACTTTCTGATCCCGGCTTTTTTCGAGGGCGGACGGGTGACGCGCGACGGCCGGCACTATGTCCTCGTCGACGGCGTCCCGGTCCCGGCCCACGAGACCGAATTCGCGCGCGACACGGTGTTTGGCTACCGCAATAGCGATTTGCGCGAATATGTGGCGGAGAAGACGGCGGGGCGGATCGGTGCAAGCGGCGTGCAGCTGTTTTCGTTGGCGGACGTACGCGCGGGGTGCGGGGCGCGCCTGCTGGCGCTTGCCAACAACAGCTGCTGCGTGGTCGATGCCGTGGAGCAAAGCGATCTCGACCGTTTTGCCCGCGACCTCCACGAAGCGGTCGAGGCCGGCCGGCGCTTTCTGTTTCGCAGCGCGGCAAGCCTTCTTACATCGCTTGCGAATCTCCCGGCGCAGCCAGTGCCGCCGGAGGCGATGTCCGGCTATGCCCTGGGCCCCGTGGGGGTCGTGCTGGTAGGCTCCCATGTGCGCAAGACCACCGAGCAACTTGCCATGCTCTTGCACGAACCGACAGTGGTGGGGATTGAGATCGATGTCGACCGCACGCAGGACGCAGACGACATCGGCTTGCGTGATGACATCCTCGCCAAAATCGCCTCCGCGCACGCCGCGCGCAAGACCGCCGTCCTTTTCACCAGCCGCTCGGAACGCCAGTTCGCCGATAGCGGCCAGCGCCTGCGCTTCGGGGCCGCGGTCTCGGCATTTCTGATGCGCATCGTCCAGGCCCTGCCCAAGACCACGGGCTTTCTCATCAGCAAGGGGGGCATCACTTCAAACGACGTTTTGAGCACGGGGCTTATGCTCGCGACATGCGAGGTCGTGGGCCAGATCCTGCCGGGATGCTCGGTGGTGTGTTGCCCGCAAACGCATCCGCGCCACCCGCGCATGCCGGTCGTGATCTTTCCCGGCAATGTCGGAGACGCCCAGGCCCTGAGGACCGCCTACCGACGCATGGCAGGCGAGGCCTGATCAGGGGTGCCCCCCCCGCCCGGGGCCCCAGGAAGGGGCCGGCCCCGGGCGGGGTGAGGCGCGGGACCGGCCAATGACAGCCTATCCGGCGGCGCCATAAAGTCCTGTCATCCGCGGTGGGTGCCCCTTTCCGCAAGGGTCGCCTTTCCCAGGGCGGGTGCCGGAAAATGGGGCGGGACCGGCGGCCGATCGCCTGGGCTTGCGCGCGCCCCTCATTTTCCTTATAGTGCCCGGTCTTTGCATCCGCATAACGCCCTTGCCGAGGCGCATCATGAAAGCCGATATCCACCCGGAATACCATACCATCACGGTAACGTGTGCCTGCGGGAACACGTTCAAGACCGGCTCCACGCTTGGTCACGACCTCGCCGTCGAAGTCTGCTCGGTCTGCCATCCGTTCTATACGGGTAAGCAAAAGATCGTCGACAGCACGGGACGCGTCGAGAAGTTCCGTCAGAAGTACGGCCTGCGCGGCAAATAGACGCGATCCCGGCATGACGGAGAAGGCACGGGAAGCGGCGCTCGCGTACCACGCCACGAGTCCCGCGGGGAAGATTGCCATTCAGGCCACGAAGCCATGCGATACGCAGGGCGACTTGGCGCTGGCCTATACCCCAGGGGTCGCGGAGCCCGTGCGCGCGATCGCGGCGAGCCCGGAGGACGCATACCGCTATACCGCCAAGGGCAACCTGGTGGCGGTGGTCAGTGACGGGACCGCGGTCCTGGGACTCGGGAACGTCGGGCCGCTCGCATCCAAGCCGGTCCTCGAGGGCAAGGCCGTGCTGTTCAAGCGGTTCGCAGACATCGACGTCTTCGATCTCGAGATCAAGGCGCAATCCGCCGAACAATTCATCGAGGTGGTCGCTGCCCTGGAACCGACCTTCGGGGGCATCAACCTCGAGGATATCGCCGCGCCCGCGTGCTTTGCCATCGAAGAGGCCTTGAGCGAGCGCCTGTCGATCCCGGTCTTTCACGACGACCAACACGGCACCGCGGTGATCGTGTGCGCGGGCCTGCTAAACGCCCTCGAGCTTCAGGGCAAGTCCCTGAAGACGGCACGCATCGTGTGTCTCGGCGCCGGGGCGGCCGGCTTGACCTCCCTGCGCCTGCTCATGAGTCTCGGCGCGCCGGTCGAGAACATGATCCTGGTCGACAGCCGGGGCGTGGTCCATAGCGAGCGCAGCGACCTGAATCGTTACAAACAGCCGTTCGCCCACGCCACCCCGCTCAGGACGCTGGCCGAGGCCATGAATGGCGCCGATGTGTTCATCGGTGTCGCGGCCGCCGACCTCGTGGACGCCCAGATGATATGCGCCATGGCCCCGCGCCCCATCGTGTTTGCGCTTGCCAATCCCGTCCCGGAGATCCTGCCGGAGGTGGCGCACGCCGCGCGCGGCGATCTGGTCATGGCCACCGGTCGTTCCGATTACCCAAACCAGGTCAACAATGTCCTGGGCTTCCCGTTCATATTCCGCGGGGCGCTTGACGTCCGCGCCCGGCGGATCAATCAGGCCATGCAGCTTGGCGCGGTGCACGCCCTGAGCGCGCTTGCCAAGCAACCGATCCCGCGCGAGGTGTTGCGGGCCTACGGCCTCGATCATCTGGAGTTCGGGCCGGATTACTTCATCCCCAAACCGCTCGATGCGCGTCTGCGCGAATGGGTGTCGGCGGCCGTGGCCGCCGCCGCCATCGATACTGGCGTGGCGCAGGCCCCCTACCCCGCACACTATCCGCCGCGGCCTGCGCCATCGGCGTAAGCCGCGCCGGGATGAAGGGCCCGCCAGAGCCCTGGCTGGGCGGATCGGGCATGAGGCCATGGCCGCCGAGCCTCGACTCGTAACGCCGACACACCGCTTACCGCCGGACACGGAAACATATGACTCCGCTAGCGCACCACCGCGCCATGAACGCCCCCCCGGCTGGACAACCCCCACACGTGGGCGCCATGGCGCGACACAACGCGAACAGTTCGTTTTGTATCGAGCGGCGGCCGTGGCTTTGCCGGCGGGATAACATCGCCTGGGGCCTTGCATGCACGGGCCCCGCGCCTGGGACCGGCCGATGACTTACGGCGCGCCACGCACCGTCCGTGACCATGTCCTGTTCGTGGAACGCCGACTGAAGGCCGCGCGCGTGGCCTTCGGGCACGGCACCGAGGATGCCCGCGATGAGGCCGCCTGGCTTGTGGCGGGCGCCCTTGGTATCGCCCCGGGCGCGCTCGCCGGACGGCTCGGCACGCCTCCGGGGCGTGCCGCCGCGGCGCGCATCCGTGCGCTTCTGGCGTCACGCATCCGCACCCGCCAGCCACTTGCCTACCTCCTCGGGGAGGCGTGGTTTGCCGGACGCCGCTACATCGTCGATCGGCGCGTCATCGTGCCGCGCTCCCTGATCGGCGAGTTCTTGCCCGAACAGGGCGGCTCGCCGCTCGCCGATCCCGACATCACATCCATACTCGATTTATGCACGGGCAGCGGCGCGATTGCGATCGCGGCGGCGCGGGCCTTTCCGGGGGCGCGGGTGGATGCGGTCGACATCTCCGAAGACGCCCTCAAGGTCGCGGCGCGCAACGTACGCCTACACGGCGTGGGTGACCGCGTGCGCATCATCGCCTCCGACCTTTTCAGCAATCTCGAGGGGCGACGCTATGACCTCATAGTGAGCAACCCCCCGTATGTGTCCGAGGCGGAGATGGCGGACCTGCCCCGCGAATACCGTCAAGAGCCGACGCTGGCGCTGGCGGGCGGCGTCGACGGCCTCGATCTGGTCCTGCCGTTGCTCCGCGAGGCCCCAAAACACCTCACCGACGACGGGCGCCTGGTCCTGGAGGTCGGGGCGAGCCGCGCGGCCCTCGAGGCGCGCTTTCCCGACCAGCCTTTCCTATGGCTGGCCTCCGCCGCCGATGAATGCGTGGGGTACTGGCACAGGGAGGACCTCGAGGGCTGGGTGGACTGCTGATCCCCGGTAGTGTACCGACTTGTGTGCAAATTCCGTCTTTGTAAGGGAGAGCTTCATCAGGCTGCCGCCCGCAGGCGCGCGGCCACCTCGAATGAGCGGGGCATAAGATGAGCTGTACCCGCCCGCGACCCGGATCTCGTGCAAACGCGCGGGACCCGGACCGCGGCGGGCATCACAGGCGGCGGATGGGTCGTCAGCCGCCCGCGCAGCTGCCCGTGCGCACGCCTTGAATGCGCTGGTGTTCGGTCACATGGCCAAACCGCGTGGTGATGATCGCGTTCGTGCGGCCCGAGAAACTGCGCCCCCCGGGACCGAGACGCAGGCGCGCCGACACATGGACGCGGATCCCTCCCTGCCCCCCTCCTTGGCCGAGGCGGCAGACCTCGCTCACCGTTACCACCGCTCCCTGAATGGTGACCGGACCGGCCATGCGGCAGCGGTTGCCTTCGTTACGCAGGATCTTCTGCGCGGTTATGCGCCCACCCTTGAGGCAGGTCGAGTAATGCATCGGGCCGGTCGGCGTGTTCGCGGTCATCTGCCATTTACCGGGGGCCATGCGAGGCGGCTGGGCGGCCGACACCGCCGCCCACACCAGGGCCCCGGCACCAAAAACCAAGTGTTTCGCTGTCACCATATCTCGTCGCCATGGGGAGATACACGGGATTAGGGGCCGGCCGCGCGCCACTGTCAAGCCCGGCCGGGGATGCCGCGGGCCCTAGCGCGCCGAATGGCCTTTGGCATCGCCACCCGGCGACGCATAGAGGGCATCGATGGCCGCGGCATAGCGCTCTTCGATCCATTGCCGGCGGATCTTAAGGGTTGGCGTGAGGAAACCGTTTTCGATCGTCCACGGGCCGCTTACGCGCAGCACGTGACGGATGCGGGTATATCCGGGAAAAGCGTGCAGCTGGTCATTGGCGCGATCCCGCAGCTCGTCTTCGTTGGCGGTATCGCTCACCGCCAAAAGGGCCAGCGCGCCACGGCCCTCGCCCACCACCAGGGCGTGCTCGAACACGGGGTCTTGCAAGATCGCCTGCTCGACATCGGCCGGGGCCACCTTTTCGCCGTTCGACAGGACGATGATGTCCTTGGCGCGCCCGGTCAGATATAAAAGCCCGCCCTCGAGCCGCCCCAGGTCCCCGGTGTGGAAATAGCCCTCGGCATCCACCGCCTGGGCGGTCGCCTCCGGAAGTCTCCAATATCCGGACATCACGCTCGGGCCCTTGACGCAGATCTCGCCGTTTACGAAACGCACGGCGACATTGGCAAGCGGCTGGCCCACGGAGGCCAGATCGCGGTCGGAGAGGTGGTTGCAGCTGATCACGGGGCTGGTCTCGGTGAGACCGTAGCCCTGCACGAACCGCACGCCAAGGCCCGTGAAGAAGCCGAGCAGTCGTGGTGCGGCCGGCGCCCCCCCCAAGAACACGTAGCGGAGCTTGCCGCCCAGGCGGCGGCGCACGGCGCGCCCCACAAAGGCATCGGCGAGCCGTGCCGAGAACCGCTCGAGGCCGCGCGCGCGGCCCTCGTAGACCGCAAGCCCCAGCGCCGAGGCACGCGCCACGAGGCGCTGGCGACGCGGCTTGGCCTTGAGTTCCTCCTGCATCTTGCCGTAGGTGCGCTCGAAGATCTTGGGCACGCTCACGAGGATCGTGGGGCTTGCGGTCTTCAGGTCCTCGGCGAGCTCCGTGATGCCGCGCGAGAAGACCGTCTCGGCGCCCATGGCGATCGCCACATATTCCCCGACCGTGCGTTCGAGCATATGCGACAGGGGCAAAAACGACAGGAAGCGGTGTGCCTCCACGGCGATCTCCGGGATGGCGGCGAGCAACGCGCCGACATTGGCGAGGATGTTGCGGTGGGTGAGCATCACCCCTTTAGGCCGTCCGGTGGTCCCGGAGGTATAGACGATGGTTGCGAGATCGTCCGCGCTATGATTGGCCGGCGCCGCCCGCTGGCCATCGGCGGCCGCCAGCCAGTCGCGAAACGAGGCCACGCCACGCGTCTCCTTGAAACTCACGATCCCCTGGAGCCCGCAATCAAGGATCTCGGCGGCCGGCGGCCGGTCCACAAAGAGCCAGCGCACGTCGGCATCCTTCAGGCAGTAGGCGATATTTTCGGGGCGATCGTTGAAGAACAAGGGCACCACCACAAGCCCCAGGGACAGCGCCGCGAGGTCGCAGAATACCCACTCGGGGGCATTGTAGGCGCAGATCCCCACGCGCTCCCCGGGACGCAAGCCGCTGGCCGCGAACGCCGCCCGCGCCCGCGCCACCTCGCGGCCGACCGCATGCCAATTCCACGTCCGCCAGCGGACGCCATCGTAGCCTCGATAGGCGGGCTCGTCCCCGGTGGCGGCGATGCGGTTGGTTAACAGGTCGGCGAGCACGACCGGGGCTCGCCTCTTCTCGGCACTCATGGATCCAGGGGACGGCGCGCGAGCACGCCGTCCTGCGACCAAGCCGGATCAGGCGTGAAGCGCACGCCACAACGCTCGCTAAGCTCTGTCAGGCGGCTTAACACCTCGCCCGTTCCCAGGGCCTCGGCGTAGCCGAGCGGCCCGCCGCGGAACGGGGCGAATCCGGTCCCGTAGACGAGGCCGATGTCGACCGTGTCGGGATCGGTGACGACACCAAGGCGCAGGCAGCGCGCCGCCTCGTTGACGAGGCGCATGATGAGCCGTTCGGCGATGATCGGGTCGGAGGGCGGCCGCACCGGTGAAGGACCGCGCGGCCGCGGGTAACGATAAAAGCCCTGACCGGACTTCTTGCCAAGCGACCCGGCCTCGACCTTGCGCGCGAGCAGGTCCGGCACGGACAGATCCAGCGGCGCGCTCAGGGTCTGTGCCACCGCGAGACAGATATCGAGGCCGACCGTGTCGGCGAGCGCGATCGGGCCCATGGGCATGCCAAAGTCGACGGCAGCGGCATCGATGTCGGCAAGCGCGACGCCCTCCTCAGCGAGGCTCACGGCCTCCAGCAGGTAGGGCATCAGCACGCGATTGACGAGAAAGCCCGGCGAACTCTTGACGTCCACCGGCAGGCGATCGAGGGCGACCGCGAAACTGCGCATGGCGGCGAGCGCCTGGGGATCGCTTACCGCCCCGCCTATGACCTCGATGAGGGGCATCTTGGTCACGGGATTGAAAAAGTGCAGACCCACGAGACGCTTAGGGACCGAAAGACCGGCGGCGAGATCGTCGAGCGGGATACTGGATGTGTTGGTGGCTATGATCGTGCGCTCCGGCACCTGCGCCTCGACCTGCGCGAACAAGGCGTGCTTGGCGTCACGGTTTTCGATGATCGCCTCGATGACGAGATCGGCCTTCGGAAGCGCCCCGCCGCGCATGTCGGGCATCAAGCGGTCGCGGGCGGCCTCCGCGGCGCGCCCCTTCAGGCGCTCGCCGATCAGCCCGTGGGCCCTCTTGATCGCGCGCGCCAACACCTCCGGCGCGCGGTCCTGGAGGCTCACGTAAAACCCCTTGATCGCCGCCCACGCGGCGATGTCGGCGCCCATCACCCCGGCCCCGAC
Source organism: Pseudomonadota bacterium (assembly GCA_021841585.1). GTDB lineage: Bacteria > Pseudomonadota > Gammaproteobacteria > Acidiferrobacterales > Acidiferrobacteraceae > Acidiferrobacter. The sequence continues at coordinate 17,133 of JAKBUS010000001.1, forward strand.
TACATGGATGCGCCGAACCCCATGGGCGTGCGCGCGGGCGCGCCGCTTTAACTCCTCGGAGAGCTCGAACATGTGCACGAGGTTCCGGCTCACGGGGCTCACGAGCAGCTCCGCGCACGATAGCGCCTCGGCCTCGAACGACGCCTGACGGGTCCATAACGACACGATGCGGCACGGGGCCGGGTAGTGGCGGCATTCGACCTTAGCCTTCAGGCGGCGCTGCAGGAACGCGCCGACATAGGGGCGCAGCAACGGTGCCGCCAGGAAGCCCCGATACCAGGGCGGGCGTCCCTTGGGTGGCACATCACGGAGCAGCGCGCGCGCCGCGGCGTCGAGATGGCGCTGTGGCGCGCAGGCGTCGACCAGCCCGAGGCCGCGCGCCTTGCGCGCCGACAGGCCGCGCCCGCCGATCATCAGGGACAAGGCCGGAAGCGGCCCGATAAGGGCCGGCAGGCGGATGGTCCCGCCAAAGCCGGGATGGATGCCGAGCTTGACCTCCGGCAGGGCGAGACTGGTGCGCTCATCTTCGCACGCCACCCGATAGCTGCACGCGAGCGCGAGCTCGAGACCACCGCCCAGACACGGACCATGGATGATCGCGACCGATGGGTACGGGAGGCCCGCGAGGCGCGCCAGGACCATCTGTCCGGCGCGCGTGAGTTCGGCGGCGCGCGCGGCATCGAGGATGCGCCGGAATTCATGGACATCGGCGCCAGCGGCGAAGCCCTGGGGCTTACCCGAACGGATCACGAGTCCGCGGAAGGGGCGGGTCTCCAGGATCGCGAGCAATTGATCGAGCTCGCCTAGGACCTCCCGTGATAGGACGTTATGCCGCTTGCCCGGGCAATCCAGGACGAGTTCAGCAATGTCGTCGGCCTCCGACAGCGTCCAGCTGCTGGTCATGACGCGTCCCCTCCCCGTATCAGCATGGCCCCACCCTGCCCCCCGCCTATGCATAGCGTGGCGAGCCCCAAGGCCCCCGGCGCATCCTTCAGGGAGCGCGCCAGGTGCAAGACCAGCCGCGCGCCGGTGGCGCCCACTGGGTGTCCGAGCGCCACCGCGCCCCCGTGAGGATTCAGACGCGCCTCATCGATAGCCCCGGGGGCGGCCTCCAGGCCGAGCTCATCGCGGGCATAGCTCAGACTGTCCCAAGCCGCCTGACAGGCCAGGACCTGGGCACTGAAGGCCTCGTTTAGCTCGACATGGTGCACATCGCCGAGGGCCAGCCTGTTGGCGGCCAGCAGCCGGGCGGTCGCATGCACAGGCCCGAGGCCCATCTGCGCCGGATCGACGCCCGCCCAGGCATGATCGATGATCTCGCCCAACACCGGCAGCTGCCAGCGTTTGACGGCGGCTGGGCTCGCCAACACCACGAGCGCCGCCCCGTCGGTAATCTGCGAGCTGTTGCCCGAGGTCACATTGCCGAATGATCGGTCGAACACCGGGCGCAGGCGCGCGAGCTTCTCGAGATCGGTATCGGTGCGCACGCCATTGTCCTGGCCATAGTAGTCCGCTTGCGACCCGTAGACGGGTTCGATCTCGTCCTTGAAGAGCCCGTCGGCCTGGGCGCGCGCGGCCCGCTGATGACTTTGCAGGGCATAAGCGTCTTGGGCCAATCGCCCGATGCCGAAGCGGTGGGCCACGATCTCGGCGGTCTGCCCCATGGAGAGACCGACCACGGGGTCGCGCAATCCGCGCAAAAGCGAGAACACCGGCTTTAGGTGGCCGGGCCGAAGCCCGGCCAGGGACCGCAGCCGTGGCCCGAGGCCCTTGGCGCGATACATGCGCGCCAGCCATCGGCTCATGGCCATGTTCGCCTGAATGGGCGCGCGACTCATGGCCTCCGTGCCTCCGGCCAGCACCAAGTGGGCGCGTCCGGCACTGATGCGATCATAGGCGCTGGCCACCGCTTGCAGGCCCGAGGCACAGTTGCGCTGCACGGTATGGGCCGGGACCGCGAAGCCGGTCCCGAGACGCAGACCGACGATGCGCGCGATGTTGGCCTCGTCGGCGGAGGCGATGACGCAACCCAAAATGATTTCGTCCAGATCCTCGGCGGCGAACGGCTGGCGCGCCAGCAGCGCGCGGCCGGCCATGACTGCAAGATCGGCGGCACTGAAGGGCCCGGGCTCGTCACGGACCTTCAGAAATGGAGTGCGCGCGCCGTCAACGATAAACACCCTGCCACTCATCTCGCCTCCTTGCCTCAGGCCTCAGGCAATAGCGCCAACAAGGCATCGACCCACGCACGGGCATCGCCGATACAGCGCACCACAGGCGGCCCCCCTTCACGCGCGGCGAAGATCGGCGCCTCGGCATCACGGTTGATGGCGACGATCTGTGTATCGGCCGCAATACCGACCATATGCTGCGGCGCCCCTGAAACCCCGAGCGCGAGCAGCAATCGCGGCGCTATATGGATGCCGGTCTGTCCAATCTGGTGTTCGGACGGCAGAAGTCCGCTTTCCTGCACGACCTTGCGCGTCGCACCGAACGCCACCTCGCATCCCATCATAGCCGATAACCGCGACTTAAGCCTCATGAGCCCCCTTTGAAAGAACGCCCCGTCGGCGACCCCCTGCCCGACGTCAATCACCACCTCGGCACCGGCAAGCCCGGTGCCGCGGGCCGCGCGCACGACATGCGCGAATCGTCCGCTACGCCCCCCCGGGATCGCCCAATCTTGCACGACGCATGGCGTCTGGATCACGGATGCGGTCTTTCCGGTGCCAGGCGCCGCCACCAGCACCGCGCGTTCCGGGCACCGCGTCCGCCACCGCCGCCCGCCACCGGCGCACACGAGATCGCCACCCTGGCGCGCCTCGACGTCGATGTAGAGGGGGCGCGCAAGGCGCGTGGCCAAGGCCGCGCCGAGACCGGCGTCCTCGGGCCCCAGGACGATAAGCGAGGCGCCCGCCAGGCGTGACGCCAGGGCCTCCGCCAAAGTCGCCTCGGCACCGGTCGCGGGCACCCGGAAGAGCGGCCCGGAAAGCCCCTCTGGGGGCGATTCTCCGCGGGCCCGCGCAAGCCACACGCCGCCAGGCTCGCCCAGGGTGCGCGCAAGGCCGACACAGGCGCGGGCCCGCGCCCCGCCGCCGGCGACCGCCATGACCGTCGCCAATTGCGCCGCCCCCTGCAAAATCGGTCTGGCCGCCGACGGGGCGCCCCCGACACCCGCCAGCAACCACGCCGCCAGGGCCTCGGGGGAATCCATGTCGCCGGGCGCCGCCGATGGCGCCGCGAGCGCCGGACAGGCCTCTGCCACGGCCCCGGCGAGACGTTCCTCGCGCGGCGGCGTCTTGAGCGCTTCCAACCATTCCCCCGCCGCGAACTCATCGCTGCGCCCGGTGGCAGGCAGGCGTCCGCAGGCGACTACGGGCCTTCGGTAGGCCACGCGAAGATGCTGCCCCGCGCCACGCATGATCTCGTAGCCGCGCGCCCCGGCCCCGGCAAGCCCGGTTATGCCATCCACCAGCACGGTATTCAGGGCGCCGGCCAGGGCGGTGAGAAACACCGGTTGCGACGAGCCCGCAAGGATCAGATCGGGGCGCAGCCCGGCCGCGATGGGGGCGACGGCGGCGGGATCGGCGAGCCCGCCCGTGATCACCGCATGGACACGCGCGCCGGCGGCGCGCAGGCGCTGCGCGAGGTCCGAGCACGGGGCAGCGGTCACGAGCAGCGCCGTCACGCCGATGGCCGCATCGTGATCGCATGCGGCGAGGGCCTGATCGAGGACCGCCAGATCCTCATCATCCAGGCGCACGTCGCGCGCGTCCGGGTGCCGCACATCGCGCACCAGGACCACCAGATGTCCGCGCAAGCCGGGAGCAAAGACCCGCGCCGGGCACGCGGCCCCGGCGACGCGGCGGCCGGCAAGCGCCACCACCGCCTGCTCATAGGCCGGCGCCTCGGTAAACAGCTCATGGACGGCACGCGCGCGGGCGGCCACCGCCTGCTCACAGGCGGCCTCGAGCGCCTCGAGGGCGGCGAGGACTCTTTGCGTCGCGCCGCGTGCGGTGAGCGCCAGACGGCGCTCGACCTGCACGGCCCACGCATAAATCTCGGCCGCCCAATCGACCACTGGAAACCAGGGAATCTGGGCGTCGCCATCGTCAGCCACCCGCGCCTTCAGATCCCCGAGGCGCGGGCGCAGGAAATCGCTGAACGACCGGAGCGCACGATCGAGCGCCGGACTCCCGGTCGCCGCAAGCGCATCGAAACGCGCGAACAAGGCCGGGAGATCCTTCAGGACAAGGAATCTCTGGATCTCGTTCGTGCCTTCGTAGATGTTGAGGATGCGGGCGTCGCGCCGCCATTTTTCGATGGGCTCGGACAGGGACGCGGCCGATGGGCCACGCTCGATCTCAAGGGCGCGCAAGACGCGATGGAGCCCCTCGGAGGCGAGAAACTTGGACAATGCCGCCTCGATGCGGAAGTCCCCGCGGGACAAATCGGCGCGGTCCATGAGGCCGACCAGGCGCGCGCCGAGGGCGCGCAGGCGTTCATGCTCGTAACGGGCACGCGCCAGCGCGGGCGATGCCGCATCGAAGTGCCGCGTATAGTCGGCAATGAGCCGCTCGAGCAGGCCGCCCGCGCCGACCACGAGCCCGCCGCGCCCCACGCTCAAGGTCTCCAGGGCGTTCACCTGACCATGACCCTCGAAACCGATGACGCGGCTTGCGCACACGCGCACCGACGCCAACGTAATCTCGTTGGTGGGCGAGGCGCGCTGGCCGAGCTTGCGTTCATCGCGGCCGACGCTGAGCCCCTCGCTGCGGCGCTCGACCATGAATCCGGTCGCGCCGCGGGCGCTCTGCGCATACAGGCAATAGCGGTCGGCGAGCGAGCCGTTGCTGATCCACATCTTGCGGCCAGACAGCTCGAAGTACTCGTAGACCGGGCCGTCGGGGGTGTCGAGGGGGACGCCCTTATCGTCATATTCGTAGACCTCTCCCGAATCCCGCACCACCCGGTGACGCGCGCGGCCCTGGGTGGCATCCCAGGGGCCATCGTCGAGACGCGCCCATGTCCCGTCCGGTAAGTGGTAACGGACCCCGGAGGCGGTGAAATCGAGACGCCGCTCATCGAGAAGGACGCGCGGCCCGCGCGCGGTGACGAATTGCCAGAGTCCGGCCTCGCTTAAGCTCAGTGACGCGCGCCGGGCCTCGGCGCGGGTCGTCAGCGCCCCGGTATCGGAACCGGCGGAGGGCTCGGTAAGGGCGAATGCGCTGATCTCGCCGCGCGCCAGAAAGCGCAGAAAGCGTTCGTGGGCGGCGATGCGGACCGGCAGGCGCGCGCGCTCCCCGGCGAGCCGCGGGGCGAGCGCCGCGAGCCGATCGTCAAGGGCTCCGGCGCGCTCGGCCACGGCATCCAGATCGCGCGCGCGCGCGGCGGCCACCAGGGCCTCGAACGCCCATAGCACGTCGCGCGCGAGATATTTCAAGGCCGACCCGGGCTTCAGAAATCGCTCCTTGATGAGCGCGGCCATGGCCTCGAGGGTCTTTTTGAGCGCGGCCGGGCGCGGACGCTCGGCGAGCGCGCGCAGGCGATGCGCACCCGCGCGCAGGTCGGCAAAGGATTCCGCGGACAGCACGGCGAGCTCCGCATCCAGATGCGGGAGATCCTTTTGCAAAGCCAGCAGCACCGGCATGGTGCCGATGCTGGTGCTGGCCATTACCAAAAGGCCCACCGACGGGTCGACGCGCCCCATGAGCAGCCCGGCGAGCACGGCGTACTCGGCCTTGCTCGTGCCCCGCCCGCCCAGGTCCCGGGGGATCACCGTGGCAAATGCCTGAAAGGCCTTGAGGCGCGCGATGTCGGACTCAGGGACTGCATGGCGGCCATCGATATAACGGCCGTAGGCACCGCCTTCGGGGTCGCGGAATCCGGCGCGCGTAAGACGCAGGACCTGTGCACGCATGCGTCTGAGTGCGGGATCCGCAAAAAAGTCCTCGGGCACGAACACCTGGTCTGCGGGCATCAGCCGTCCGAACAGAAAACCCCCGCTCTGGTAGGCGATCGGCGCGACCGGCCGAGGGGCGATGGGCAGACGGCAGGAGATCGCGGGCAGCGGCGCGAGGGTCGCATCCACGCCAAGGCCGTGACGCAAAAACACCGCTTCCGCACGATCGGTGGGGCTTGTCCACAGCGCCGGCTCGCCATGGGCCGCGGACGAGGCGGGGGTAGCCGCCGGCCATTGCGTCAACACCATGGCGTCGCGATAGCGGCGGCTTAGGATGTCATCCTCGGAATAGCTGATGCCCCCGAACACCTGGCCCGCGCACCAGGCCGCGCCGTTCAAGGACACCCCGAAGCGTTCCTGGAGGTGCGCCACGGCCATGCGCGGCTCGTACTCGCAGCGCGCGCGCAGGCGCCGGGCGAGCGCCTGCGCATAGGCAACGACCGCGAGCAGGCGCTTGACCGCGCCGAACTTGAACACCCCGTCGGATCCATCGCGGTCACGGAAGGCGCCGGCGAACTGCAGGCGTGCCCGGGCATGGGCATCGGCACGCGCGCCCAGGGCCTCGCCATAACCTTCCCAAAAGGCCGCGTAGTAGCACACGAAAGTCGCGTCGGCGACAAACGCCTCGCGGCCCGTAGCCGGCACGCGCACGCAACGCGCCGCGTCGAGACCGGTGGCGCGCGCATCGCCGGTGGCGACAAGCGGGCCGTGGCCGCCTGCGGCATCGGCGCCCACGTCGGGGACCCATGCGGACAGGCCGTCGGCCTCGCGCCAAAGGCAGACGGTCAGGCGCGCCAGGCGCCGCCCGCAACGGGCCTCGGCCAGCAGGTGATGGAGGGCTACGAATCCAAGCCCGCTATCGTGTTCGGCAAGCGCCGCGATGACGTCCTCGGGGGCGGCGTTGCGGCCATGCATGAGACGCGTTAGGTCCTGGCGGTCGTCTGCGGTCCACCCCGAGGCGAGCCTGGCCAGACGCAGAGATGGGAAGACGGTCGCCGCCCGGTCGCGCAACACGCGTCGCGTGAAGGCCGTGAGGGCCGCGCTCGCGGGCCGCGCCTTTTTGGTTCGCGGGCCGGCGGCGATTGTGATGTCGGGCAGGGCATGGACACTGCCGTCGGCTCCCGTGCGTTGCGCATCGGGGAGCTCGTAGATCAACCGATGGGTGCTCGTCCGACGCCAATCGATTGCCGGCACCACCAATCGGCACGATTCGCACTTGATGCAATTCTCGAAGATTACGGACGCGCCGCCCGCCGGGCTACCCGGCCCGTAGACCGCCGCCGGGCATACGCGCTTCAAACGCCGGGCGTCCGCCAAGGCCAGGTCACGAGGGCAATGGATATGGCGCAGGTCGGGTGCCGGGCGGCCGAGCGGGGCCAACCAGTCGGTGGGCGAATCAGGGGGGCTTTGATCCCACGAGAGGTAGGCGCGGACCGCGCGCTCGTGGCGGTAATAGGGCGTACGCATGAGCGCCGAGCGGCCGGCGGCGGCGAGCCGCGCGCCATCGACGGCAAAGCCCAACGCGCCGGAGACGCACAGACCGGCCGCACGCGCGAGCATGCGCGCGGCCGGCTTGCGCACACGCTGCGAAAGCGCCGCGGCCAGGCGGGTCTCGAGCCGCGGCAGGCCCCGACCGTAGAAGTAGCCGATGCCGCGGGCAAGCCCCGCGAAGAGGGCGCTCGGCGCCGGCACCGGCGTGAACCGGCCGCCGCGCGCCACCAGAAAAGTGACGGCGAGCGGTGGGCGGTCGGGCACGAGCGCCGCGCGTGGCAGGGCGGCTATGGCCTTGAGGGTGGCGCGATCACGCATGATGGAAAAGGCCGCGCGCGCACACGCCCGCGAGCGTGACGCGGGGTCGGCGGTCAGCGCGCCGACCAGCGCCGGGAGGTGTTCGAAGATGAGGGGGCTTGCATGCAGGGCCTCGGGCCAGGCGGCGGCAAGGCGCGCATTGTCGTAATCGGGACTCTGGCGCAACCGCCCGCCGTAGGCCTCGGTCAGGGCCGCGGCGGAATAATCGCCTTGGCCGCGCAGATCGAGGACCGCATCGGCGAACGCCGCCCCCGACATGGCCGCCGGGCCCATGAAATTCGGGTAGGGGAATTCGAGCCCAAGCCCCAGCGACGCGCCCCCGATCGCCAACCCGTCATAGGCGCAGCCCACCCCTTCGCGCAGGCCGCCGGCGCGGATGACCTTGGCCCCATAGGCGATCTGCGTGGCCCCCTCGAGTAGGGCCGCGACCTCCGGCAGGGCCAGAAACCGGCGCATGAGCTGGGGGTGATCGACCGGGCCGTGATCGGCAAGCGATGTCAGCGGAAGCACGAGCCCGACCGATAGCGTATCGCGGTTCGTGTACAAAAAGCCGCTCATGTCGAGCGCCACGGTACGGCCCCTGAACGAACCGTTGCGCAGTAGCCACTCCTGCGCGATCCCCTCGTCTGCGCCCACCCCGAAACGCGCCTCTATGGTCGCCGGGGCCAGCGCAAACACGGCCTTGATGCCCTGCGCGTAGCGTACCATTGGGCGCTCGAGACCGGCGCGCGCGAGCAGGCCCGCGGCATCGCCCTCGGCGAGAAATACCACCGGCGCCTCGATCGGTCCGCGCGCGGTATCGACGCCCACCACGCGCCCATGCGCGAACCGCAGCCCGGTCGCGGTCGTGCGCGGCAGGAGCATGGCCCCGTGCCCTATGGCACGCGCCGCGAGGTAGCGGTCAAGCCGCGGGCGCAACACCGTCCAGGCCTCGCCATAGTCGTTGCCGGCCACGGCACGCGCCTCGAAGCCGGCACATCCGCCGCCTCCATGGACGAACAGCGAGCGCGCCACGATGCGGCGCTCGCGAGGGGCGCGCGCCCAATCAGCCGCTCCCAGGACATCTTCGCGCACAAGGGTCTCGGCGTGATAGACGCCGCCCGACCAGTTCTCCGCGCCGGCGAATTCCGCCCCTTCGAGCACCAAGGTCCGCACCCCGGCGCGCGCGAGCTTGAGGGCGGCACTGATGCCGGCCGGTCCCGCCCCCACGATCAATACCTCCGGTCCCTGGCCCATTACGCCCTCCTGCCCTCAGTATAGACAGGCTTTATGGCGTCGTTAAAAGCGAGCGGGTGGCGGCCACCTATGACCGACACCGGTGATCCCATCCCCCGGTCGACCACACCGAGACCGTCGGGCGGATCGACGACGGGGCGCGGCTTGGGTCGGATGGAGCACGCGGGCAATGGCGTTAGGCTTTCAGACAAGATTCCCCACGGAGGACGCCATGCCCGGGAGCACGCCGCAAAAGACCCAGAATGGGGGCCAGAATCCGGTCATAGCGATCAATATGGCGCGCATCAGCAATCGCCCCGAGAACCACGAGATGATGCGCAAGGTCGGGCCCAAGGTGTGCATCACCACCGCCACCCACCCCGGTTTCCTCGGTTTCGACCAACTCCTGCAGGTCGGCATCCATCCCATGGCCGGGCGCTACGGCGGCGGCGCGCTCGACATGCGCGAAACCCTGAACCCGATCAGCATGTTTCAGTACACCGTGTGGCGGGACGCCAAGTCCCATGAGGAGATGCATTATCTCCAGTTCGATACTATCTATGAGCTTTGCAGTCATTGCCTGGCGATGGTCGTGGAAGGGCCGTGGGAACCAGTATATGAGATCGTAGCTTCCGACCTGCCGCCCTCGATCGGGCTCAGCGATGTCCCGGCCCTCATGATGGCACGCGCCGCCGCACAGCAACCGGTACCCAAGGTCGCGCTCCCCATGCGCACGATCGCAGTCGGTGATCACGGCGTCATGCATGGCCATGAGGCCGACTTCGAGCAAGGCGTGCGCGACACCATGGCCTGGCTCATGGACCATGCCCCAGGCATGCTCGGATGGATGCTCCTGAAACAGACCGGGGTATCGGCGATCGGGTCGTTTCAGCTCGACCCGGAGGGCATGACCAAGGCCACGCTCGGCGCAAACCCGCCGCGCTACGCGACCAATTATGGGGATAAACCCCTCGACTACCCACCGATACCGGCGGCCACCCCCGCGCAATATTTCGTGCACATGGAATGGGAGGCCCCGGGACTCGCCCATGAAGGGCTCGGCAAGGTGCTCGTCAATGTCGAGGCGCGCCACATTCACGATCACGGCGTGCTCGCCCACATCAACCGTGGTCCCTACTACATGCTCTTCGCCTCGATGATGGAAGAAGGCACGTGGCGGGATCATCTCGTTCGTTAGGAGGTCCGATATGGCTTCGAGCAAGGCCCACGCCGTAGTGCTTGGCGGTAATTTCGCGGGGCTCGCCTGCGCCCAGAAGATCCGTGAGTACGCGGGGGACGCGGTCGATATCACCGTGATCGATCGCAACCCCTATCTGCTTTTCATCCCCAACATCCCCGCCGAGGTCTTCGAGGGACGCGACCCCGCCGCCACCCTCAAAATGGACACCTTGCGCGCGTTCGCCGACGCACAGGCGACCTTTATCCAGGGCGAGGTGCGCGCCATCGATCCGGATACCCGGACCATAGACTTCACCCCCAAGGAGCGCGAGGGCTCGCCGTCGGAGACCATGGGCTACGACTATCTGGTCGTGGCCTTCGGCTGCCGCCTCGCCTACGACAAGATCACGGGCTTTGCATCCCATGCGCACGCCGCCTCGGATACCTATTACGGCAATAAGCTGAGAAAGACCCTGTTTGGCGGCGGCTACAAGGGCGGCCCGATCGCGATCGGCTCGGCGCGCTTCCATCAAGGCACGGCGGTCAAGGACCTGGTCCCCATGGCCGACGCCGCCTGCGAGGGCCCGCCCGTGGAGATCATGATGTCCATGGCCACCTGGCTCAAGAACCATGGTCTCGGAGGCCCCGACAAGATCACGGTCTTCACGCCCGGAAAGATGATCGCCGAGGATGCCGGTGAGCGGGTCGTCAATTCGCTTCTCGGCATCGCCAGTCAGATGGGTTTCCATTACCGCAATAACGTCGGCGACATAGCCGAGGTCACGCACGACGGCATTTCGTTCACGCAGGGCGACGCGCTCGACGCCGAACTCAAGATCCTGCTCCCCGACTGGGTCCCGCACCCCTTCATGAAGGGCCTGCCGATCTGCGACGAGGAGGGCTTCGTGGTCACCGACATGCTGATGCGCAACCCCAAGTATCCGGAAATCCTGGCGTGCGGTGACGCCGCCGCGGTGACCGTGCCAAAGCTTGGGGCCATAGGTCACCAGGAGAGCGAGATCGTGGGCAAACAGATCGCTCACGACCTCGGGCGCCTGGGCAAGGCGGCGGCATGCGAGCCCCTGAAGCCGCTCGTCTACTGCATCGGCGACATGGGCGACAACCAGGCCTTCTATATCCGCTCCAACTCCTGGTACGGTGGCGACACGCAGGTCTTAAAGATGGGCCGTGTCCCCTACCTCCTGAAGATGCAATACAAGGACCTGTTCTTCCGGACCCAAGGCAAGGTCCCGCCATGGGGCCTGGACGCCGCGCAGTTCCTTGCCGAACGCCTGTTTGCGGCTTGAGCGCATGAGCGGTCCCCTATTCGAGACCGACACGGAAGACGCAACCCGCGTCACAAGCGCCCCTGGGCTCAGCGCGCGGCAATGGCAGGCCTTGGCGCGGCTCGCCGATCGCTACGCGGCGCTCGAGGAGGGCGCGAGCGGCGCGCTTGGCGAGGCCGCCGCCGGGGCCGCGCTCAAGGCCTCGGGGCTGTGGCGGGATCACGATCTGACGGGGCTTAGCGAGGCCCTGCTGAAGACCGCCGAGGCGTGGCGCGCGGCGGGGCTTTTTGACGCCATCGCCGACGGCGCGGCGCCGATGCGCGAGGTCCTGCGGGGTGCGCTCGACCACGACACCATCGATCGCCTAGGCCCCTTGATCCTCGAGCTGCGCGCCGTCCAAGGGCTCGCCGCGCGGCTTGATGCCTGGGCGGCGCTGCTCGCGGGCCCCGCCGGCGCGGCGTTGGCCTCGGGCTTCATGCGTCTGCTCGACGCCACGCGCGAGGCCGACGTGGCGGGCCTTGGGCACGACCTCCTGAGGCTTGCCGAGGCGCTCTCCCAAACCGGGGCGCTCGGCTGGCTCGCCGACAACATGGCCTACCTCACCGACACCATCACGCGGCTGTCCTCCGCCGCCCCGGCGGTCATGGAGGCCGCCGGCCCCCTGCTCGAGCACGCGCGCGACGATCTCCTGTTCGCCCACAGACTTGCCGAGATGGGACGCGCGCTAGGCGAGATCCTCGTGGGACCCATGGGCGCGGCCATCACCGGCGGGCTCGCCGACCTCGGGCGCTGGTCACGCGCCAACGACACCGCGGCGCTTGCTTGCGAGCTCACCGAGCTGCTCAACGCATGGCGCGAGACCGGGGTCTTTCCGGTGCTACGCGAGGCCGGCGGCGCGATCGCGGACCTCGCCGCATCCTGGAGGCGCCTGCGCGAGGCCGGCGGCGAGGGTGATGCGGCGGCGCACGCCTTGTTCGGGGACGCGGCGCGCGGCGTGGACGCCTGGCGGCGCTGGCGCGGCGAACAGGCGCCGGCGCCTGGGGGAGTGAAAGGTCTTTATCGTCTGCTGACGGATGCGCGCGTGCAGGACGGGTTGCGCGAGGCCACTACTTTGCTTCGCGCCCTGCGCGAGACGCATGCGCCAACAGCTTCCGCACCCCGATCGGCACACGGCCCGAACGGCGCGTGATCCCCGGCGCATGACGATTGCCCGGGCGCCGGGGCCTTGCGCCTTGCGGCGTGAGCCAATCATGGCTCCTCCCTAAGTCTTATGGACTGGTCCGCTTGTTTTTCGGATAGTACGGATCGGGCAGCTCGCGCGTGACGTTGCCCGGAATCGAGGAGGCCGCGTGTCGACAGCCATGGAAGCCTCGGACGGTCACGCCGATCCGGGATCTTATCCCTTGCCGCGTGGGCCACGCGTGAACCTAGGTTGCGGGCCGGTCATGCCCAGGGACTGGATCAACGTCGATGGCAGCCGTCGGGCATGGCTCGTGGCCCATGCCGGCGGGCTTGATCGGCGGCTTGTACGCCTGGGACTTCTACGCGCCACGGCCTTTCAGAAAGGCATTGTCCACCACGATCTTCGCAAGCCCCTGCCGTGGGCCCGTGATTCGCTAGCCGCTATCTACTCGGGCGAGGTCTGGGAGCACTTCGAGTACGAGGACGCCCGGCGCCTTACCGAGGAATGTTACCGGGTCTTGCGAAAAGGTGGCGTTCTGCGCCTGTGCGTCCCAGACGGCGTGGAATTTTGGGAAAACTACCTTGTTATGTTTCTGGAGGAGCAGGCCCGCGAGCCCGCTTCGCGCGATGTCGCGCGTCTGCGGCGTCATGTGCGCATGTACTTCGACGATATCTGCACCCGGCCGCCGGGGCTCAAGTCCTTCGGACACTTTCATAAATGGCAATACGACGAAGTGCAGCTCGTGGATCTCTTCATGCGCTGCGGATTTAAGGACGTCAGCCGCCAGGCATTTGGTGTAAGCCGCATACCGGACATAGGCGCCCTGGAGCGATCGAACTTCCTGATCGTCGAGGGCGTGAAGCGCTGAATCCGGCGACGGGCTACCTGTCATCGATTGCGCTTGCCGCGCGGTGCGGCGTCCTTCAAGGCCTCGGCACGCGCCTTGGGTCCGGCAGCGTCTAATAATGCCGGACAGTCGACCTTGTGGCCGGGCGCGGTATCGATCAGCGGCAAGAGCGCCGCCGCCGGTGTCAGCAGCGCGCCCAGGGCGATGGCCGCGCCGGCGCGCTCGATTAAGTCCCGCGCGCGACACGTGGAATGTCGGCTTCTTGAAGGTCCCGCGCACGAGCAAGGGCTCGCGCGCGCTTATGATGGTGATGTGCTTGGGCTTGGTCCGCACCGTCAGGTGGAACGTCTGGCGGCGCATGTTGATCGTACCCTGGCCGATAATGTTGGCCGAGGGGGTGGCGATCAGGAAGGTGCGGGTCTTTACAAGACCGTTGCGCGCCCTGAGACGGATCACCGCGCAGGGAATGCGCTCTTGCTTCATCCCGGACAGTCAGTCGAGCGCGGCGTTGCCGATAGGCAATTGCGCGAGCGCCACGTAGAGATTGTTGACCGAACCGTGGGCAAGCGCGAGACCCAGGTGCCCGGTGGCGTGCGCGGCCATCGCCGCGATCGAGTTACCAGGGGCCGACAGGCGCAGGCGCCCGCCGATCCGGCCGGTGCCGGCAGCCTTGAATTTGACCTTGGGGAACAGGAGCCGCATGTGAAGGCCGCGGGCGATCGCCCTCAGTTGCGTGCGATAGAGGCGTCGCGAGGCATCCATCGTATAGTCGGCCGCGATTAGGCCGTCGGCCACCCCGAAATTGAGTGGGGCTATATGCACCACGCCGTCTTGTAAGATGAGGTGCGCATACAGGTCCTGGATGCGCATAGGCGAGGCATAGACGTGCTCGGCCCGGTAGATGACGTTGGCATCGAGCTTCATGAGCGCGCGGCGTTTATAGGGCCTTGCGGGCAACACTTTTTTCGCGTTCTCGGCGTGTGGCGCGACCCGGATGCGGCCGTTGACCTTCTTTGGCTTGGCGTTCACAAAACCCGCCAGATCCCTGAAGTTCAGGGTGTGCGATGTCAGGTCGGCGCGCATGAACATTGGATGGCCGGGGCGCACGCTGATCGTGCCTTCGAGGTCGCTTTTGCCCACCAGCCCGCGAAAGTCCGCTAGGCTCCAGGTCTGGCCGTGGCGGGTGAGCTGTCCCGAGACCTGGAAGGGGCCGGTTTGGGGCAGCGGGAGGCTGATCGCCTTATGGACACGGCCGAGCCCCGAGCCCTTGAGCAGCACATGGAGGTCGATATTTTTCAGGGCCATGGGGGCGATGAGGGTGCCATTGACGCGCGCCAGGAAGCGGCCGATATGGACGGCGACACGCACCGGGTAGGGGCTGCGGTCGTTTTCCACCTTGAGCGGTGAGCCGAGTGCGCCCCTGAGGGTAAAAGGCGATCCCTTGTAACGGCCGTCGCCCGACAGCAACAGTCGGGTGGAGGGCTTGACGCTATGGACGCTCAAGACCAGATCGGTGGCGGCCGGCGTGTCGCGCACGGTGATGTGCCCGCGACTGATCATAAGGCGGCCGATGCGCGGCCACGCGCGGGGCGTGGGCCGTGGCTTGCGTTGGGTCTGTTTTACAAATACCCAGTTGGCGCGCCTGACACTGGGCTTATCGAGATGGATCACCGGGTGGCGGAGGATGAGCGAGGGCAGCACCACATGTCCATGGACGAGCGGCACGAGCGCCAAGCGCACACGCAGCTGTCGCATCGTAACCATGGGGCCCTCGGCCCACGGGGGATTGGCGACCGTGACGCGATTCAAGGTGATGCGCGGGTCGAGCGACCAGTCGATACTCACCGGACCATCGATGACGATCCGGCGGTGGAGGGTTGTGCTACCGTAGCGTTCGATCACGCGCTTTACGATGGTGGGTGCAAGGCCGATGACGATCGCCACGACGATGATCAGGGACAAGGCCACGCCAGTCAGAATTCCGGCCCACAACGGCAAGCGCTTGACGGCCATGGGTGCATGCCTCCTCGAAGGATACTAGCCGCGAGCGCCCGCGCCCGGCATCCCCTCTTCGGCCGAATCGACGAATACCGCCGGCAGGTCCACGACCTCTTCCAGCGCCTCGCCGGCGACCGACACCACGGCCAGGGCCTGGCGCCGGTAGAGGCGCCGCACGAGCGCCGCGGATACGAGCGGTCGCGCGCGACGGCGGCGATCGGGCAGGCGACCCAGCACGCGCTCGAAAAACTCGATGGTGTGCCAGTCCTCGCTACGCAGGCACAGCTTCTGCCGGAAGTTCTGGAGCAGGGTGTCGGCAAGATCGCGATCGCCCACGGCCGCGTAGAAGCTTGCGATCGATTGCGCGGATATGATGCCGACCGTGCCGAAGGCCCGTCCCTTGTCCCAAAAATTGAGGTCGGAGAGCCCATCTTTGTTGGCGCTTACGATCTCCTGATACTCGTCGCACAAAAACAGCACCGGACGCTGCCGTTCACTGGCGGGACGTCTTTGCATGTATTGGAAGAATCGGAGCTTGATGAATGTGTAGACGACCTTGGCCCCTACCCCCCAGACGGCAAGCGGCAGATCCACGAGGATGAGCGCATCCGACGCGAGCGCCTCGATCGCCAAGGCATCGGCGGGCGGGCAAAAGGCGTCGACGAGATCTGGGTGGGTGAATGGCGTCAGGACCTGGGCCGCGCTCGCCAGCACACCGGCCACCACCTTGGCATCAAAGCGCGTGAATACGCCTTCATGATAGGACTGGTAGCTGCGCAGAAGCCGCAAGGCCTCGGCGCCGAGCCCGGCGGCCTCGTCATGGAGTCGGCGGTCGCAGTCGGCGCGCGCGTCATCGCGAAAGAGGTAGTCATAGAGGCCGGCGAGGCTGTAGCGATCGGGCAGAAACGAGAGCACGCCCAGGGCGTTGCGGCACAGCTCGACTGCGGTCTCGGTCCAGAACGGGTCTCCGGGCGCGCCGTTTAGAAGCAGGGCGGATTTCAGGAAGCCGGCGGCGGCCTCGGGGGTAAGACCACGCAGGAGGTTGAAGGCGCGGCGGCCGGGGCCGATGACCACGAGCTTCCGGCCGGTGCGGCGCGCGAGACCCGCGGCGGCGACCCCGAAGTCCCCCTTGATGTCGAACACGAGGCCGCCCAGGCCCTGCGCGAGACACTGGAGCAGGACCGGCTGAATGACCGAAGTGGTCTTACCCGAACCAATGCCGCCCAACACCAGGAGGTTCTGGCCGAGATCATCGCCCGCGAGCACCAAGGGCCGCCGCCCGCGGCCGCGCCACAGGGCGCGGCGCCGCAAGAGCCCGCCGGAGACACCGAGCCATAGTCGCACATCGGCGCACACCGCTTGGGTCCGGCGCGGGGGCCGGCGCCTACCCGACAACAGGCGCAGAAACCCGGCAAGCGGCGCGGCGGCCGCCAACATCAGGGTCGCGATACCCGGGACGGGCCAGCGCGGCGCGCGCGGGCGCGTGAGCCACCGGCCGCGGCGCGCGCCATTCCAGGGATCGGGCAAGCCGCTATCGCGGGTCGCGGCCCTCGGGCATGACCCCTCGATGGCGGCCGCCAGGCGCACGGCCTCGTCCAAAAGGCCGCGTGCCTCGAGTTCCTCGCCGACATCCAGCAGGGCGCGCAGGCGGCGGCGATCCGCGCGCGCACGCATGGCATGGATCCAGTGATGACGGGCAGGCGGCATCCGGGAATTTCCCGATAAAGGTCGAGCCTAACAAGTGCTATGGTCGCCTGCCTATCGGGGATATGCCGGGGGCCTGTGCATGATGCCCATCTTGTCTATTCGGAGTGTGTGTCCTGGCCGAAAGGACGGCCTCGTGGCGCGCGCCGCTTATTGTGGAAGGCGTCGGTTGGGCGATGAGCGGCGTGGGCGAGTCTTCGACTTTTCGCATCGCCCCGGGCTTGCCTGGTCGGAGCTGTCGCTACCCGATGCGCTGGCCGCCCCAGGGCCGGATCCCGAGCGGCTCTGGAATACGATCGAGGCCGCGGGCGCGCGCGGGGCCGGTGCTTGCGAGCTCGTCATGGGGCTCCCCCGAGGTCGGTCGCTAGCGGCGCATGCGGCCTTCGTGCGTGACTTCCTGATCGAGGCGTTCGTGGCGCATGGACAGGCCGTGGACTGGCATATCCATTATGACAAGGCCGGCAACCCCCACGCCCACGCCCTGGCAAGCCCGGCGTGGCCGGGGCTTAACCCGGGAATCGGCGCGCCGGGGGCAGACAAACCCAGCGGGGGGTGCGCGACCGTGCGCGCTCAGTGGCGGCGGCACTGCGCGCGATGGGGGCTCGTCGGGGGGTGCGCCGCGGCGTGCCCCGCCTCCGCCCTGCCGGCTTGCGCCGACGCACTGAAGAAGCGCGGAATCGTGACGCGCCAGTGGCAAAGCCGTGCGGCATCACAGGCGCTGGTCGCCCACGCCCCGGGCAGGCCCTCGCCGGCGTGGCCTAGACTACGGGCGCGACAGCGAACGCACGCGGGGCGCGAACGGGCGGCGTGCCCGCGGCAAGACCGCGCGCGCTGGAGACAAAATGACCGGCATCGGCGGAAACGGCCTTTCGGCACGCCAACCCCGACGTTCGGCGGTCGTGTCCGGCGCGCCGATGGCATAACCTTTCCACTTTGCGTAATACCGGAGGGGTATCCACACAATGAATGCGGTGAGGATCATCGGCGTGCTGCTCGTCGTCCTGGGTATCCTGGGCGCGGCCTACGGGGGCTTTAGCTACACACACAAGACCAAAGAGGCCCAGCTCGGGCCGCTCGCCTTATCCGTGAAGCACAAGCGTCACGTGGACATCCCGCTGTGGATGGGCGCCGGGGCGGTGGTCGTGGGCGGCGTGCTGCTGCTCGTGGCCGATGGCCCGCATGAGGGGCGGCGCCAAGACGGCTGACGCGGACCTGCCTGCGTCACGCGGCTGTTGGTGGACGACGGCCCCGCGCGGGGCGCACCGAGCTACTCAGGTCGGGCAGATCATCTGGCCCAACTCCGCGGTCAGGCGGATATTCTCGGTATAGTCGACCGGGCAGTCGATGAGCGTCACGGTCGGCGTCTCCAGGGCCCGGCGCAGCGTGGGCAGCAGATCCTCGGCGCGCTCGATGCGATAGCCATCGGCCCCGAAGGCGCGAGCATACTGGACGAAGTCGGGGTTCGTGAAGCGCACGTTGCCGGTCCTCTGGTAGTGCAACTGCTGCTTCCATTCGATGAGCCCATAGCCATTGTCATTCCAGATGAGCACCACGAATGCGGCCTTGAAGCGCATGGCGGTCTCGATCTCCTGGGAGTTCATGAGAAATCCGGCATCCCCGGTCACCGCCACCACGCGCCTGCCTGGAACGGCGAGCGTGGCGGCCAAGGCCCCGGGCACGGCGATGCCCATGCTCGCGAAGCCATTCGATATGATGCAGGTGTTGGGGCGCTCGGCGTCGTAGAGGCGGGCCATCCACAGCTTGTGGGCCCCCACGTCGCATACGACGATGTCCTCGGGCCCCAGGGCCTCGCGCAGATCGCCCACCACGCGCTGGGGCTTGATTGGGAAGGCCGCGTCATGACGGAAACCGTTCAGTTCGCGCCGGATCAGCTCGCGCAGGTTCGCGAAGCGGTCCGGGGGACGACTCTTCACGCGCTCGGCAATGGCCGGCAGGGTCACCGCGTAGTCCCCGATGACGCCCGCGGTCACGATGTAGTGGGCGTCGACCTCGGCGGCACGCAGATCGATATGCACGATCTGACGGTCGGCGGTCTTGTGCCAGAGAATGGGTGGATACTCGACGATGTCATAGCCGATGCAGATGATCACGTCGGCGCGGTCGAAGCCGCAGGAGATATAGTCATGGGCCTGGAGTCCGACGGTACCCAGGCATAAGGGGTGGGACGCCGGGATCGCGCCCTTGGCCATGAAGGTCGTGGCGACCGGCACGTTCAGCCGTTCGGCGAAGCGCACGAGCGCGTCGCAGCCGCGTCCTCGTATCACGCCATTGCCGGCCATGATGATGGGAAAGTTGGCGGCGGCGATGACGCTCGCGGCCTCCGCGACCTGCGAGGCCGCCGGATGCGGTGCCGGGGCCGCCTGGACCTTGAGGGGCGAGCCGGCGGCCGCGCGCGCCGCGACGTTCTCCGGGAAGTCGATGAAGCACGCCCCGGGCTTCTCGATCTGCGCAAGCTTGAAGGCCTTGCGCACCACCTCGGTCACGGTATCGGGCTCCAGCACCTGAACCGCATACTTGGTGATCGGCGCGAACAGATTCACGAGGTTCAAGACCTGGTGGGATTCCTTGTGCAGACGCAGGGTCGAGGCCTGCCCGGCGATGGCCACGAGCGGGGCGCGATCCATGTTGGCGTCGGCGACACCAGTCACGAGATTGGTGGCGCCAGGACCTAACGTCGCTAGGCATACGCCGGCGCGATGGGTAAGCCTGCCATAGACGTCGGCCATGAACGCCGCGCCCTGCTCGTGGCGGGTGGTAATGAATCGTATGCGCGACTCGAGCAGGGCATCCACGAGGCCCAGGTTCTCCTCGCCGGGGATCCCGAAGATGTACTCGACCCCTTCGTTTTCCAGTGCGCGGACAAATAGCTGGGCCGCGTTCAAGATCAGTGCCCCTGCAGGCGCCGCGCCTTGCGCACGAGGTAGTCGACCACGCGCAGCATCTGGCGTCGTCCGCCGGCAAGGCTCGGATTCGTGCGGTAACGCCCATCGACGATAAAGGTCGGCACCGAGTGTATGTCCTCCTCGGTCTGTTGTTGGCGGGCCTTGCGGACCGCGAGGCCCACGGCAAAGGAACGATAGACGGCCTTGAAGCGTGCCGCGCTCACATGGCTATGGTCAGCCGCCCATGCGGAGATCGTGGCGGCATTGTCCAGGACCTCGTGGTGGATATGGATGGCATTAAAGAATTTGTCGTGCAGGGCCGGCAAGAGACCGAGGTCCTTGAAGGTGAAGAAGGCGCGCGCCTGCGGGATCCAATAGGGACTGATGGCCGCCGCCTGGCGCTCGAAGGTGATGTCGGCCGGCTTATGGGCAAGCCAGCGATTTAAAACCGGCTGCAGGTGAAAGCAATGCGGGCAGCCGTACCAGAACACCTCCTGCACGAGGATCTTGGGGCCCGGGGGTACCGGTTGCGCGGGACTTACGCGCACATACTCCATACTCTCGACCACGTTTGCCTGTGCGGCGGACATCGCCAAAGGCACGACCAGACCCACGACCAGGGCCAACTGTCTCCTCATTGCGCCATCTCCTTGATAATGGATGATACATGGTCATTGTAGCCGTTTTTGTGTTCCCCCATGACAGCGGCTATCCTATGCGCAAATGGCGCGGGGCGCCGAGGAACGGGGTATGACGAGCAAATCCAAGGTCGAATTGGCGGAGTTTCTGACGCACCAATATCTGTGCGAGTCGCTGACCATCAAGGAGGTCGAGACGCTGCTCGACTATACCGAGCTCGTGCAGTTTCGCAAGAACGAGACGATCGCCGACATCGGCGAGGTCGGCGAGGCCTTGTACTTCGTGGTCAAGGGCGAGGTGGCTCTCTATTATGACGAGGGAGGCCAGGAAAGCGAGGTCGGGCGCATGACCGAGGGCGAGCTCATGGGCGAGATGTCGTTCTTCGACCGCAAGCCGCGCTCGGCGCGCATGCGCGCGAAATCCGATGACACGCGCGTGCTGCTGCTCTCGCGCGCCAAGTACAAGCGCATACGGGTCGAGCACCCTTACATCGCGGTGAATCTCCTGGAGCATGCCGTGATCAGCCTCGACCACCTGTTCCGACGCGTCAGTAACGACGTCGCCGGCTTCTCCCAGTACATCCATGGGGGCGGCATCAAGCGCTAGCCCCCAGGGCCGCGAGCAGGCGGCCGTGGAGGCCCGCGAATCCGCCGTTGCTCATGATGAGGATGTGGTCGCCCGGGCGGGCGTCGGCGATGAGCCCGGCGATCAGGTCCTCGTGGCTATGATAGACGCGCGCGCGGCCGCCAAGGCCGGCGAGGGCCGCCTCGACGTCCCATCCGATATCCGGCGGGGCATAGACATAGGTCGCGTCGGCCAGCGCCAGCGACGGGCCGAGGGTCTCGCGGTGCACCCCCTGACGCATGGTGTTGGAGCGCGGCTCCAGGACGGCCAGGACGCGCGCCGGCGCGACCCGCGTCTTCAGGGCCTCGAGCGTGGCATGAATGGCGGTCGGGTGATGGGCGAAATCGTCATAGACCGTGATGTCGCGCGCGCGCCCATACACCTCGAGGCGCCTTTTCACCCCACGAAAGGTCGCAAGCGCCCGCAGTGCGGTCTCTGCCGGGACCCCGGCGAAACGCGCCGCGCTTACCGCCGCCAGGGCATTAGCCACATTGTGGCGGCCGGCCAGCGACCAGTGCACGGCGCCGACCACGCGTCCGCGCAGACTCACCTCGAAGGCGCTGCCATCGGCGGCCAGCAACCGCGCCTCCCAGCCATCGGCCCGCGAGAAGTATTCGACGGGGGTCCAGACGCCCGTTGCGATGACGTCGGCCAGGGCCGTATCCGTGCCGTTGGCGATGATCAGGCCGGTACCGGGGACGATACGCAGTAGATGCTGGAATTGGCGGGAGATCGACGCGAGATCCGGGTAGATGTCGGCGTGATCGTACTCCAGGTTATTCAAGATCAAGGCCCGCGGCCGGTAATGGACGAACTTGGCGCGCTTGTCGAAAAACGCGGTGTCGTACTCGTCGGCCTCGACCACGAAGAAGCGGGACGGGGTGAGCCGCGCCGATACCCCGAAGTCCTGCGGCACGCCGCCGATCAGGAATCCCGGCTCGAGCCCGGCCTGCTCCAGGATCCAGGCGACGAGGCTCGTGACCGTGGTCTTACCGTGAGTCCCGGCCACGGCGATGACGAAGCGGTCGCGCAAGACGTGCTCGGCCAGCCACTGGGGGCCCGAGACGTAGGGGATGCCGGCATTCAAGACCTCCTCCACCGCCGGATTGCCGCGCGAGAGGGCGTTGCCGATCACCACCAGATCCGGGGCCGGTGTCGGCAGGGCGTCGTAGCCCTCGGTAACGGCGATGCCGCTCTCTTTCAGTTGGTCGCTCATGGGGGGATAGACCCCGCGATCGGAGCCCGTCACATCGAGACCCGCGGCCCGCGCCAACAGCGCGAGCCCGCCCATGAATGTCCCACCGATTCCGAGAATATGGATGCGCATCAGCTCTTGGGTAAAGGAAAAAGGGTAATAAGGATCCAGCCGCTCACGAAGATCCCGGTCAAGGTCATGAGCGCGCTCAAGGGGAGCGGAAGCTCCAGGGCGTGCCAGAGGATCTTGGTGACGATGGCCGTAAACCACACCGCAAGGACAATGGCCAGGACCTCGGAGCCCAGGGCGCCGAAGCCGTGACCAAGCGACAAGGGCCAGGTGACGAGATTGATGAGCACGTTGCTGCCGTAGATCGCGGTCATGGTCTGCCCGTAGCGGACCCACAGCCGGCGTATGGCGATGAAGGCCGCGACCCACAGGCCAAGCAGGGTGGTCTGGGTGGTGGCGAAGCCAAGCCGCTGGATGTTATGCGAAAAACCGGTGTCGACCGCATAGTTCGTCGCCAACGCCAAGGCCGCGACGAGCGCCAGCAAGGCGCGCGAGGCCGGAAGGTCCTGCGGGCGGCCCACCAAAAACCCGATATCGAGAAACAGCTTGAGCAGCGCCCGCATCTAGGGGCACGCACGCGAGCGGGATACGGGCGAGGGCGAAGACATAATGGCGGATGATAAACCGCTTCGCGGCTGGAACAAAACGCCACATCCCTCTACACTGGCCGACCCATGACCGAACTTCTGACAGACGGCGCGGCGCTCGCCCAGCTTTCCACCGCCATCACCGCGTCTCCCTGGACGGGTCTCGACACCGAATTCGTGCGCGAGCGCACCTACTACGCGAAGCTCTGCCTGGTCCAGGTCGCGACCCCGGACACCATGGCGCTGGTCGACCCTTTGCCTCTCGACATCACACCCCTCGGTCAGGCGCTTGCGGGCCCGGGGGTCAAGATTCTGCACGCCGGCCGGCAGGACCTGGAGCTCCTTTTGCAGGAGACCGGTGTACTGCCGGCGCCGCTGTTCGACACCCAGATGGCGGCGGCGCTGGTCGGCCACGACGAGCAGATCGGCTATGCAAATCTGGTCGCACAACTGCTCAAGGTGGAGCTCGCCAAGGATGCCACGCGCACCAACTGGGCGGCGCGCCCCCTGAGCGATCGCCAGCTCGCCTATGCGCAAGACGACGTACGCCATCTCGACGCCTTGCGCACGGCGCTGCTTGCGGAGCTCGAGCGCCTGGGGCGCACCGCGTGGCTCGTCGAGGATTGCGCGGCCCTGAACGACCCCGGACTCTATCGCTTCTCGCCCGAACAACTGGTGCGTCGCTACCGCCAGGGTGCGAACCTGTCGCCACCCGCCCAGGCCCTGTTTCAGGCACTGCTGTTGTGGCGCGAGGACGCCGCCCGCGAGGCCGACCTGCCACGCGCGTGGGTGGTGCCAGACGCGGTCTTGATGGATCTCGCCGCCCGACCGCCGAAGGGTCGCGCGGACTTAGTGGAGCGGCGCGGGCTCGACGAGCGGCAGGTCCGCCGCCTGGGCGACCAGATGCTGGACGTGCTCCAGGGGGCCCCGGATCACCCCCTCCATCCGTGGCCCGCGGCACGCCTCGATGCCGAGGAGGAGCGGCTTTACCAAGCGCTCACGGCCCTCATCGATGCCCGTGCCCAGGCCTTGGGTATCCAGGGGGGCATCGTCGGCTCGCGCCGGACCTTGAAGGAGGTCGCGCAGGGCGCCGCGCCTGGGAACCTCGCGCGCGGCTGGCGCGCCGAGGTCCTTGGGGCGGAGGGCGAGCGGCTGCTTGCCGAGATCGCGGAGCGTCATGCCGACGCTACGTGACGCGGCCTTTCTGCTCGGCGCCCCGCGGGCGCGCGACCTCCCTCCGGACACCGGCGCGGAGGTGGCGTTCGCGGGCCGCTCGAACGCCGGCAAGTCGAGCGCCTTGAACGCGCTGACCGCGCAGACGGGCCTCGCGCGCGTGAGCAAGACCCCGGGACGCACGCAGCAGCTGAACGTATTTGCGCTGTCGCACGACCAGCGCCTGGTCGACCTCCCCGGTTACGGCTATGCCAAGGTCCCGCAGGCGTTGCGTCACACCTTCTTCGCGCTCACGACCGACTATCTCGAGCACCGCCGGAGCCTGAAAGGCCTCGTGCTGCTGGCCGACATTCGCCAGGGACTGAAGGCCGAAGACCATAGCCTCCTCCAAAGCCGCAATGACATCCCCATCCTGGTGCTGCTCTCCAAGGCCGACAAGATCAATCGCGGGGAGCGCCAACGCATCCTTCGCGAGCTGGCGAAGGTCGCGCCCGAGACCGCCTACCTCTTGCCATTTTCAGCCCTCACGCGCGAGGGCCTGGAGGAGACGCGTGAGACGGTGTCGCAATGGCTTGGGCTCGGCGAACCGCCTCCCGCCGACTAAGGGCTTTGATGAGCGCCTTCGCGCCGTTAGCGATCTTGCTTGTAGCTATTAGCGTGGATCATTAAAACCCACGGCCTTTGACCGCTCCATGAAGTGTCCGTTGGCCCGCGAGGGGGGGTTCGCATCAAACCCGCAAAATCGCCGGGTTATCACCCGCATAGATCCCCCGTGCGGCAGTCCGCTAGGTCACCGATGTCGGTCTCGGCCGGCGTCGTGCGTGAGGGCGCGTAGCCCGCTCGGGGTGTAAGCCCGAACCCTTCTTGAGTTGTACGCCAACGCCAGCCGGAGGGGGCCGATGTCACGGCAGCTTGAGGTGATCATGTGGGCGCTTGTAAGATTTTCAAAAGGACCTCGGGGGCGTGAATCGGCAGCGCTGCGCGGGCACAGCCTTGCGCGTCACGCGTGACGATGGCGCCCGCGCCCGCATGGCGGCCGGCGTCGTGCAGCACCGCATCCTCGAAATCCGCGAAGACCAATTCCTGCGCCGACTCCAGGACGGGCCGATTGACCGGCGCGATCTCAAAAAGCGAGAGCAGATCCTTCACGTGCGTTCGCGTCCGCGGGGCACCTGGAGACTTATTGGCCAGACAATAAATGGTGGTGATCGTAGGGGCGCACAGGAGCCCATCCAAGCCCCCCCACTCCAGCGATGCCACAAGGAGCCTTGCGTCATGCGCGAAGGGTTCGCGGTCCAGAAGGACGTCAAGGATCACGCTGGTATCAAAAAGCATCCTCAACGAGGCTTCTCGCCCAAATAACGCAAATAGCCATCTCGATCAACGCCCCCTCCGCGCAAGACCCCCTTCAGGGAACGCGTGAGCGGAGGCAATTCGGGAGGGCCACCCTCGGGATCAGCCCCATCATTTAGGGACGCGCGCCCTTGCCCGCTTTATCAGCGCCTCATCCAATCGCGGCGTGAGCTTGGTGTTCATTCTCGGGACCTTTGCGACGTGTACTTTCCGGCATCAGTGTGCGTCTCCTGAACGGGGCGTCAAACCACGATGTCGGAGGCCCGGCGCTCGCGGACTCGCCCGATTTGGCCCCGAAAAGCGACCCTTTGCGTGATGAAGGATTCGCGAACAGCTCGGCCTTGGGTGGCCTTAGTGTCCCTTGACGATGCAGGGCAAGCGCGTCTTTACGCGGGCTTATGGGTGTGTATATGATGGCTCATAAAAAAACCCCGGGCACAAGGGAGAGGGCCCGGGGATAAACGAGACCCTGGGCCTAGCGGCCCAGGTTACCCGCTCAGGGAGGAGAAGCGGATAAAGGACATAACGTCCTACCTACATAGACCGCGGGTCCCGCAAGAAGTTCAGTGGGCCTCGTCCCAGTTTTTCCCCACGCCGCATTCGGCGATGAGCGGTACCGAAAGGGCCGCGACCTGCTCCATGCGCGCCACGACCGCCTCCTTCAGGGCCGGGACCTCCGCGTCCGGGACCTCGAATACGAGCTCGTCATGGACCTGCATGATCATGCGCGCGGCCAATCCGGTGTCGGCGAGATAGGCGTCCACCGCCAGCATGGCCATTTTGATCAGGTCAGCGGCCGTACCCTGCAGGGGCGCGTTGATGGCGGTGCGCTCGGCGTATTGGCGCCGGCCGGCATGACTTGCCTTGATGTCTGGGATGTACAGCCGGCGGCCGAAGAGGGTCTCCACATAGCCCTGGCGGCGGGCCGTGGCGCGCATGTCCTCCATGTAGCGATGGACCCCCGGATAGCGGCGAAAATAGAGGTCGTAATAGTCCTGGGCGCGTCCCTGATCGATGCGCAGCTGGCGGGCGAGCCCAAACGCCGACATGCCGTACATGAGCCCGAAATTGATCGCCTTGGCCGCCCGCCGCTGGTCATCTGTGACGGTCTCCGGCGTCATGCCGAAGACCTCGGCGGCGGTCGCGCGATGCACGTCCCGGCCCTCCTGAAAGGCGCGCATCAGGCCCGCGTCCTGGGATAGGTGGGCCATGAGGCGCAGTTCAATCTGGGAGTAGTCGGCCGATAGAATGCGTTGGCCGGGGCCGGCCACAAAGGCCTGGCGGATACGCCGACCCTCCTCGGTGCGCACCGGGATGTTCTGGAGGTTCGGGTCGCTCGATGATAGGCGGCCGGTGGCGGCCACCGCCTGGTGGTAGGTCGTATGGATGCGACCGGTACGCGGGTCCACCATCGACGGCAGCTTGTCGGTGTAGGTGCTTTTCAGCTTCCCGACGGCCCGGTAATCGAGGATGAGCTGCGGCAGGGGGTAATCGAGGGCGAGCTCGGCGAGCACCTCCTCGGCCGTCGACGGCTGCCCCTTGGGGGTACGCTTCTTGACCGGGAGCTTCAGCTCCGTAAAGAGAATATCCTGGATCTGGGAGGGCGAATTGAGGTTGAAGGCGCGCCCGGCCAAATCATGCGCCTGGTTCTCGAGGCGCGCGAGCTTGATGCCGAGCTCGGCGCTTTGGCGGCGCAGCATGGCGGTGTCGATGGGCACGCCAGTGGCCTCAACGCGCGCCAGCACCGGGCTCAAAGGACGCTCTATCGTCGCGTAGATATGTGACAGGCCGGGCTGCGCGGCAAGCCGGCCGAGCAGTTCTGCATGCAGGGCGAGGAGCGCGGCGGCCGTGTCACCGGCGGCCGCCGCGCGCTCGTCGGACGGGACCGCCGAGAGCCCCCGGCGGGCGCGGCCTTCGCCGAGCAGCGTCGCCTGGGTCGCTGCCGGACGACCCAGGTATTTCAGGGCCAACGTGGCGAGGTCGTGGCTCGGCGCGCCGCTGTCTAGGACATAAGAGGCCAGCATGACATCGTCCCATGGCCCGGCAAAGCCGACGTGTTCCGGCATCAGGAGCCGGAGTAGGCGCTTGCTGTCGTGGACTACAAGTGGCGGCGCGCCATTTTCGAAGAGCGGATGCACGGCGGCAAGCAAGGCTTCGAGGGCGGGGCCGTTTAGGAGGGCCTCCGCCGCCGGGATCATCCATGCCCCCCCGGCCGTTCCCACGACCAGCGCCACCACCCTTCCGCCGTCATCCCACAGATCGAGGGCCACGAGCGGGGCCGCCTGCCAGGTCGCGGCCTGCGCGTGGATGGCCTCGGGGTCGGTCAGGGTGATGGCGGCGGTCGGGACCCGGTGGGCCTCGGCGCCGAGCTCGGCAAGCCAGCTCTTGAATTCCAGCTCACCATACAACTGGCGGAGCCCCTCCCGGTCCGGGGGTTGCGGCACGAGATCTACGAGCGTGAGCGGCAAGGGCACGTCGCAGCGGATGGTGACAAGCTTACGCGCGAGCTCGAGCTGCGGCCGGCCCGCGCGCAAGGTCTCGCCCAGGCGCCCGGAGACCTCATCGGCATGCGCCATGAGCGCGTCGAGCGAACCATAGGTCTCGAGCCAGCGCACCGCGGTCTTTGGGCCGGCGCCGGCCACGCCCGGGACGTTGTCGACCTTGTCGCCGACGATGGCGAGGTAATCGACGATGCGCTCGGGCGGCACGCCGAAGCGGGCGATCACGCCCTCGCGGTCAAGGGCCTGATCGGTCATGGTGTTGATCAGGGTGACATCCGCGGTCACGAGCTGCGCCATGTCCTTGTCGCCCGTGGAGATCACCACCTTGAGGCCCTCGGCGCGCGCGAGGTTGGCGAGCGTGCCGATCACGTCGTCGGCCTCGACATCGGGCACCGCGAGCAGCGGGACGCCCAGGGCCCGGATCAAGGCGTGCAGCCGCGGGATCTGGACCACGAGGTCGTCGGGCATGGCCGTGCGTGTCGCCTTGTAATCGGCATACAGGGTGTCGCGGAAGGTGCCGCCGGGGGCATCGAAGACCATGGCGATCAGCTGCGGCTTGTAATCCGCGCACAACTTCCGCAGCATGTTGGCTACGCCATAGATCGCGCCCGTCGGCTCACCACGCGTGTTTCGCAAATCGGGCATGGCGTGAAACGCCCGGTACAGATAGGATGAGCCGTCCACCAACAGCAAGAGTTGTCCAGGATTCCCGCTTGGTATCATGACTGCCCCAAAATCTCAAAAGACCCTGATCAAGAAAAAACCGGCGCCCATGCACGGCGGCGGACCCGCCCCCGATGGCGCCCTATCGCGAGAGGCCTGGAAGATCTTCCAGATCATGGCGGAGTTCGTCGAGGGTTTCGAGGCCCTGGCGCAGATCCGGCCGTCGGTGAGCATCTTCGGTTCGGCACGCATCGCCCCCGACCACCCCTATTTCGCGCTCACCGAGGACATCGCCCGGAAATTGTCGGACGCGGGTTTTAGCGTCGTGAGCGGTGGCGGCCCCGGCATCATGGAGGCCGCCAACAAGGGCGCCTATGCCGGCCCCTCACCGAGCGTCGGCCTGAATATCCGCCTGCCTCATGAGCAGGCTGGCAACGCCTACCAGGATATCCGCCTGACCTTCCAGCACTTCTTCGCGCGCAAGGTCATGTTCGTGAAGTATGCCACAGCCTACGTGGTCATGCCCGGCGGCTTCGGCACCCTGGATGAGCTGATGGAGATCCTGGCGCTCATCCAGACCGGCAAGAGCCGGCGCATCCCCATCATCCTCGTCCACACCCCGTTCTGGGCGGGCCTCGTGGAGTGGTTCCGCTCGGCCTTGCGGCGCGACGGCGTGATCAGCGAGGCGGACCTGGACCTCTTCGTCATGCTCGACCGGCCGGAAGACGTCATCGATACCATATTCCGCTATTTCGAAGTGAGCGGCTTCGAGCCCTCCGAAGAGGAAAAGGAGATCCAGCTCAACCTCTGACGAGGGGCCTGGTTTCGTATGTCGGTCTTCACGCGCATAGAAGAAACGGAGCTCGCGGCGTTCCTGGCGGGCTATCCGGTAGGGACCCTCCGATCCTTTGCGGGGATCGAGAGCGGCATCGAGAACACCAACTATTTCGTCTCTACGACGGGTGGCGAGTACGTGCTCACGCTATTTGAGCGCGTGGACCCCGCCGACCTGCCGTTCTTTCTCAACCTGACGGCGTTTTTGGCCGAGCACGCGGTGCCCTGCGCCCACCCGGTGCGCGGCGCGGACGGCCAGTACGTGGGCATGCTGCACGGCAAGAGCGCGGCGCTCGTCATGCGGCTCTACGGCCGATCGGTCACGGCCCCCTCGATGGCGCAGTGTTCCGCCATAGGCGAGGCCCTGGCGCGGCTGCACATAGCGGGCGCGGCATTTACCTTTGGCGGGGAACGCCCCAATCCGCGGGGCCCCCGCTGGTGGCGGGCGGCGGCCGAACGACTGGCGGGCCACCTGGGCCCGGAAGACGCCGACATCCTCACCGAGGAGCTCCGTTTCCAAGCCCTCTACCGCTTCACGGATCTGCCACGCGGCATCATCCATGCCGACCTTTTTCGGGACAACGCGCTGTTCGATGGCGATCGCCTCACCGGCGTCATCGATTTTTACTACGCGTGCACCGATACCTGGCTTTATGACCTGGCCATCGCCGTGAACGACTGGGCCAGCGAGGACTGCGGGCGGCTCGATTTTCGGCGGGCCGGGGCGCTGGTCAACGCCTACCAGGGGGTTCGTCCGTTGACCAGCATCGAGCGTGGGGCATGGCCGGTGCTGCTACGTGCCGCGGCCCTGCGCTTTTGGCTCTCACGCCTGACCGATCTTCACTTCCCAAGGGCCGGCGAGCTGACGCACACTAAGGACCCGCTCGTCTTTCGGCGGGTACTGACGGCACGCCGGCGGGAGACACCGCGCCTGCGCGGCCTGTGGCGCGCAAAAGGCTAGCGGCGCGCACGCGATCTTCTTGGAAAAGGGGTTTGCCATGGACAAGGATCTGTCGCGGGCAGGGCCGTGGATCACGGGCGCCTATGCCCTCACGGCCGCGGATCTCGGGTTATGGGTAGGCACGACCGCCGCCTACCTCTTGGTCGCCGCGGTGGTCTCGGACCTGCCGCTCGCGGGCGAGGTGCTGCTGGTGCTGTTCACTCCGGCCATCGTGGCGGGCATCCTGCGCGAGGCCGCGCGCCCGGGTGCGGTCGGCCATTACGGGCGCCGCGCCCGCAACGTCTTCGTGGGGATCCTGCGCGATCCGGGGCTTGCGCTACCGGTCATGAGCGTCGCCACGATCTTGTTGGGGGCGTGGGTCTTCTTGACGGTGCTGGCGATGATCCTGGGCGTGGACGGGGCCTCTCTCGGGGCGATGTTCGCGCATCGCGACCTACTCGCCCGCATCTTTACCGGGCTACTGCTAGCCTTCTTCTGGGGCCTGCGGGTGGCGCTCATCATGACCGCGCTCTACGTGCTCGCGGCCACCGTGCTGGGCGGCGCGCGCCCCGTGGACGCCCTTGAGCAGACACTTGCGCTATGGCGTCAGCAACCGCTTACCATAGCGAGCCTCGGGGTGGTATTCGTGGCGCCGCTCACGGTCGCCTCCTATCTCGGGCCATGGATCTATGGCCTCGTGGCGCTCGTCACCTTCATACCGCTCACGCTCGCGGTCTACCTGAGCTACGAGTCGCTTAGCGCCAGGGATCCCGGCTCATAGGGCACCCTTTGCGCGTGGCGACGATGCGAAGGCATGCACCTGGTCGCCGCCGGCCTTTTGCGCCGCGCGCAAGGCCTCGTGGGCGTTCGCCAAAAACCGCTCCAGGTCCTGGCCGCGCCCGAACTCGGCGACGCCGCCGCTCATGGTGACCGCCGCCCTCTCGCCCTTGATGGTCAACGTGATGGCGGTCACGGCCACGCGCAGACGCTCGGCGACGAGCAGGGCCTGCGGGGTGCGGGTCTGCGGCAAGACCACGAGAAATTCCCAGTCCTGATAGCGGCCCAGACGATCGGGTAGCCGCAGGGCCTCGCCCAGCGCCGCCGACACCGCCTCGAGTACCGGCGCCTCGGCCTCGGGCCCCAGGTGCTCCACGAGCGCCTGCGCGCCGTCGATGCCGAGACTTACGAGCGCAAGGGGCGTGCCGTAACGCTGGGATTGGGCCATGGCCTCGATGAGGCTCGAGGTGATGCCGCGCCGGTTCAGCGTGCGCGTAAGATCGTCGACGAAGCCCGTCGGCGTCGCCAGCGAGTCCGAGGCCGTCGGGCGCTTGACGGTCATGATGCGCGCGGCGAGCGCATAGATGGCAACCGCGAGCCCCGCGGCCTGCAGCAGGGCAAACGCCGGCCACCAGGCCGGCCAGGCGAGACTGAGGGTGATGGCGGCGATGCCTGTCGCCAGCGCCAGCGCGCCGATGACGGCCACGAACGGCTTGCGCCGCAGCCCGCCTTGCTTGGTCAGGAACAAAAACGGTTTCACGATCCATCCCGAGATCGAGGGTGTGTCAGGAACTATAGGCGTCCGCTGGGCCGCTTTCCAATCCGCCCCTAAAGATTCTTCAGGCCGGCATAGGCCAGGACCAGCCACTTCACGCCGCAGGCCGCGAACTGCACCTGCACGCGCGCCTGCGCGCCGTGGCCCTCGCTGTCGATGACGACCCCCTCGCCGAAGATCGCGTGCGCCACGCGCCCCCCGATCGACGGGCCACCCGTGGCGGCCGACGGCGCCGGGGACGACGCGGCAGCCGCCATCCGCGGGCGGACATGATCGAGGAGGTGATCGGGGATCTCGGTCAGGAATCGCGAGGGTGGTGAATAGCGGTCCTCGCCATGCAGGCGCCGGGTCTCGGCATAGCTCAGGGTGAGCTCGCGCATGGCGCGCGTGATGCCAACGT
Organism: Pseudomonadota bacterium; assembly: GCA_021841585.1. GTDB lineage: Bacteria > Pseudomonadota > Gammaproteobacteria > Acidiferrobacterales > Acidiferrobacteraceae > Acidiferrobacter. The sequence goes on from JAKBUS010000001.1 coordinate 49,749, forward strand.
AACAGAGCCTGCGCTCCTCTTCAAGGCGCGTCTCGTCGTAAAGAGAGCGCTCATGCGGGAATAGCCCCTCCTCGAGGCCGGTCAAGAACACCACCGGGAACTCGAGGCCCTTGGCGGCATGCAGGGTCATGAGCTGGACCGAGTCCTGGCCCTCCCCGGCCTGCCCCTCCCCGGCCTCGAGCGCGGCATGCGCCAGAAACTCCAGGACCGGCTGCCCTTCATGCTCCTCGGCCATGAAAAACCGCGCGGCCGACACCAGCTCCTCCAGGTTCTCGCCGCGCGCCTCGCCGCGCTCACGGCCCTCCTCGCGATAGAAGTCGAGGAGGCCGGTCTCCTTTAGGATGATTTCGATCAAGGTGTCGAGGGGCGTGCTCGCGGCATCCGCCGCCAAGCGCTCGATCAGCCCCACGAACCCGCGCACCGCCGTGGCCGCGCGCCCACTCAGGCCGCCGGCCGCCACGAGCGCGACCGCCGCCGCCCATAAGGAGACCCCCTCCCCCCGCGCCTTGGCGCGCAGGCCCTCGACGGTACGCGCCCCGATGCCGCGTGTCGGCACGTTGACGACGCGCTCGAAGGCCGTGTCATCATCGCGATTCAAGGCCAATCTCAGGTAGGCCAGGGCATCCTTGACCTCAGCGCGGTCGAAGAACCGCAGGCCCCCATAGACGCGATAGGGTATGCCGGCGCGCACGAGCAGCTCCTCGAACAGGCGCGACTGGGCGTTGGAGCGATAGAGGATGGCGACATCGCGCGGACGGCCATCCTCGGAGAGCAGCCTGCGGATGCGCTCGATGACAAATTGCGCCTCATCCACCCCGCTGTAGGCGGCATAGACCGCCACCGGGCGACCCTCGCGCCCGGCGGTCCATAGGGTCTTGCCGAGGCGCTTGGCGTTGTGTGCGATCACGGCATTGGCGGCCTCGAGGATGCGTCCGGTGGAACGATAGTTCTGTTCGAGGCGGATGGTGCGCGTACCCGGATGATCGCGTTCGAAGCGCAGGATGTTCTCGACCTCGGCGCCGCGCCACCCGTAAATGGACTGGTCGTCGTCGCCGACCACGAACAGGTGGCCGCCGGCGCCGAACAACCGCAGCCACTCGTACTGGACGACGTTGGTGTCCTGGAATTCGTCGACCAGCGTGTGACGAAAGCGCCGCTGGTAATGCTCGCGCACCGCCGGGTGGTCGCGCATCACCTCGAGCGTGGCGAGCAGGAGCTCCGCGAAATCGACGAGGCCCTGCGCCCGGCACAAGGTTTCGTAGGCCTGGTAGACCTGGAGCAGCGCGCGCTGCGTCGGATCGGCGCTCGCCGCCACCCCGCGCGCCCGCCGCCCGGCCTCCTTGTGGCCGTTGATGAACGCCTGGACCATGCGCGGCGGGTAGCGCGCCTCGTCGAGCGCCTGGGCGCGCATGAGGCGCTTTACCAGGCGCTGCTGGTCGTCGCTATCGATGATCTGAAAGGCCTCGGGCAGCGAGGCCTCCCGCCAGTGGGCGCGCAGGAAGCGGTGCGAGAGGCCATGAAAAGTGCCGATCCAAAGGCCCGACACGCTCTGCCGCAAGAGCCCCTCCACGCGCCGGCGCATCTCTGTTGCGGCCTTGTTGGTAAAGGTCACGGCGAGAAACGAAAATGGCGAGGCCCCGCGGTCCACGAGCCAAGCGATCCGCTGGGTGAGCACGCGCGTCTTGCCGCTGCCCGCGCCCGCCAGGATGCGCATGGGGCCGGGGACGGCGGTGACCGCCTCGCGCTGGGCCTCGTTTAGGCCATCGACGAACGAAGATTCCATGGCGCGAGTTTAACCCGTGGGCCGGGCGCGGGAAACCGCAATGGCCGCGATCTTAGGCGTTGCGCATTGCAATGACCGCGCAAGTGGTGTCAACTAACAAGGTTACTAATTTTTGGACCCTTCATGGACGAAATCCGCGATTTCGATCTCCATGCCGCCTGGATCCGCCGGGCGCAAACCGACCTTCATGCCTTTCTGGAGGCCCTCGCCGCGCGCCTCGAGGGCGCGCTCCCGGGACGCGTGCAGGTGGAACACAAGCGCGACGGGCTGTTGAGCGCGACCCGCCACATAACCACCATCACCATCCAGGTCGACGGTAGTCGCTACCTCCTGGATGCCCGCAACCACGATATTCGCGCAAGCCGTCAGCACGAGGTGCGCGGCGTGGTGCTGAAGACCGAGTCCCTTCCGCTCGACCGCTGGCTGCAAGACCTGGAAGACGAGCTGCGGCGGCTGTCGGGGAGCCTGGAGGGCGCGCGGGGGATCCTGCAAGACTTTTTGACGTCATAGGAGGCATTATGGCCCGCTTCGGTGCACCCGGCGGTAACGCCCAAGACGACGCGGGCTCGCTCGCCCGGCAGACGGCGTGGAACGAGGCGCTGACGCGCGGCACGGTGCCGGCCTTCGTGAAGGAGCGGCTCGCCGAGACCATGACCGGCAAGCGGCCATGGGTCAGCACCGCCTCACCCGCGGGTCTATTGGCGCAACGCTCCCACGGCATCCGCCCGCTCGGGCTCGTCTCCGGCAACTGCTGGTTCCAGTTCGGCTACTCATGGACACGCGGCCACTACGAGGGCTGGCACACGGCGCTCGACCGCCTGCGCGTGGAGGCCGGGCTCATGGGCGCCAACGCGGTGGTCGATGTGACCCTGCGCGTGCGACACATGCCGGGCACCGAGAATGAAGGCCACATGGACTATGGTGTCATGGGCACGGCCGTGCGCCTGGATGCGCTGCGCGAGTCGACCAATCCGGCGCTCGCCACGGTCTCCGCCCTGGAGTTCGCGCGCCTGCTCGAATCCGGCATCGTGCCCGTGGGACTTGCCATCGGCGCGCATTATGACTGGTTCGTGGCGAACGGCTATCAGACAGCGAACGTGGCGTCTTTCTGGAACCAGGAGATCGCCCCGCTCTCGAGCTTTCTGACGCGCGTGCGCCGCCAGGCCCTGCAGGAGCTGCGCGATGACGGCGTGCGGCTGGGCTCGGGCGTGCTTGCCCACACCCAGCATACCGAGCTCTACCGCGTGGAGCCCGACGAGAGCAATCCCTATCCGCGCTTCCTCGCGCGCTATATCGCGCTTGGCACCGCCATCCTCCACGACAGCCGCTCGCTACGCCCATTCGGCGTGCGCCCGGTAATGAGCGTGCGCAACCCGCGGCTGCTGGCCGCCACTGACACCGTAAGGGAGGTCCTGTAACAATGAGCGATACAGTCCCCGATCTGCCGCAACACGCGCGCGAACGCCTGGAGGGCCTACGCGACACGAGCCGCCGGGGCGGCATCTTCACCTCCGACTTCTCGGTCAACGAATTTCTCATGGTGGGCGAGGCGGGCTTCGAGCCGCTTGGTCTGGTGGTGGGCTCGTGCATCTATCACACCGGCATCCAGTACGCCGGATGGGCCAAGAACCAGGAAATGGCTGTGCTGTCGCAGGCCATGTACGAGGCCCGCGAGCTTGCCATGACGCGCATGGAGCAGGAGGCGCAGTCCTTATCGGCGGACGGCGTGGTCGGCGTGCGCCTCGAGGTCAAGCGCATGGACTGGGACAAGGATATTCTCGAGTTCCTCGCCATCGGCACGGCCATTGCCCACAGCAAGGGCCACCCCGGCTTCAAGGGCCCGTCCGGCAAGCCCTTTACGTCCGACCTCTCGGGCCAGGATCTCTGGATGCTGCTGCAGTCTGGCTACCGGCCGCTCGCCCTGGTCATGGGCTCCTGCGTGTATCACGTGGCCCATCAAGGCATGTTCCAGTCGCTTGGCAATGTCGGCCGCAACGTCGAGATGCCGCTTTTCACGCAAGCCATGTACGACGCCCGCGAACTGGCCATGGAGCGCATGCAGCAAGAGGCCAAGGAGGCCGGCGCCGAAGGCGTGGTCGCAGTCCAGCTCCACGAGGGCTCGCACAACTGGCAGCCACACGTCATCGAATTCTTCGCCATCGGCACGGCGGTCAAGGCCATAGAAGACGCGGCCATCATCCCTGAACGACTGATCCCGCAGATTGTCATACCAGTAAACGACTAAGGTAGGGAGGTTCCCATGAGTCTTTTCAAGCGCGCGGCCGAGGTCATAGAGGCCAAGTTCAGCAAGATCATCAATGCCGCCGAGGACCCGAACGACACCCTCGACCTCTCCTACGAAAAGATGCTTGCCGGCCTCCAGGAGACGCGCCGCCACCTCGCCGATGTCGTGACCGAACAGAAGGTCCTGGAGCAACAGATGGCGGGGGCGCAGGCCGAGATCGCGCGCCACGACGGCGATGCGAGGCTTGCCCTGCAATCGAACCGTGAGGACTTGGCGCGCGCCGCGCTGACCCAGAAGCAGGCGGCGACCGCGAAGCTTGCGTCGCTCACCGAGGCCCACGACGCCATCGTCGCGCAGGTCCAAAAGCTCGTCGAATACGAACACAAGTTCCAGGACAAGATCGATGCCTTCCGCACCCAGAAGGAGGTCCTGAAGAGCCAATACGGCAGCGCCCAGGCCCAGGTCAAGGTCAACGAATCGCTGTCGGGTCTGAGCGAGAAACTGGGCGGCGTGGGCGAGAGCGTACGCCGCGCGAAAGACAAGACCGAGCAGATGCAGGCGCGCGCCCAGGCGGTCGACACGCTCGCCGAGACCGGCGTCCTGGATGACGGCGATGACCGCTCGCAGTCCGAGCGCGAGCTCGACAAGCTGCGCTCGGGGGGCGCCGTGGACGCGGAACTCGAGCGCCTCAAGGGCGAGATGAAGAAATAGCGCCCCAAAGTCCGGCAAGGCCTTCGCCCCGATCGCGGCGAAGGCGCCGCAAGTTTTTCCAATCCCCAAGCCACGGGATGGTCAGTTCCACCGGTCAGCGGTAACTTAGACGCCCCGCGTTGGCGCCGATGGTGCCGATTCATGGGGCGACCCACCCCATTCATGTCGGAAGAGGCCGCGCTTACCTTGTCTAGCGGCAATTGTGGGCTTTACGAATTGCCTATCGATCGGGATTTTGTATGACAGCGGTCACGGTTTCGGAAACATATCGGGTCGTCGTTCCTCGCGGGGCACGGCTCGCGCTCGGCATCCGTCCCGGCCAGCGCCTGCGCGTTTTGGTCTATGAGGGACGCGTGGAGCTCGTCTCCGAGCGGGATATCCGCGAGGCATGCGGCCTCCTTGGGCCCCTTGATACCATGGTACCGAGGGACGGGGATCGAACGTGAGCGTGGTGGATGCCTGCAGCTGGCTTGATACTTTGCGGGCGGCGAGCAGGCCCAAGTTTTTCGCGCCCGCTCTAGGCGACACAGAGCGGCTGGTCGTCCCGACGATAGGCCTTCTTGAGGTCTTCAAGCGCGCAGCGCAGCGGCGCGATGTCGGTTGGGCGCTGCAGGCCATTGCGCTCATGCGGGCGCCCGTCAGCCACGGCCGGTAGTCTTTCCCCACGCCGCGTCCGCGGTTTTTTTATTTACCTTTCGGAGCAGGCATCAACGCTTGGGGCGGCCATAATCCGCACCGCCTCGACGCCGTCGCATCTGACACATACGGAAAAGTTGCCAGCTTTATTATCATGTCACAGGAAAGCTTCCATTTAGGCTTTCACTCATTCCACGGTCACCGATTTGGCGAGGTTGCGGGGCTGATCGATGTCCGCGCCCTTGGAGACCGCGACATGGTAGGCGAGCAGCTGGAGGAGCACCGTGTAGATGATCGGGGCGAGCAGGTCGTCGGTGGGCGGCACGGTGATGACGTGCGTCTGGGCGTCCTCGCTGATGCCGTTTTGGGCATCGGCAAACACGAACAGCTCGCCGCCGCGCGCGCGGACCTCCTGCAGGTTTGACTGCAGTTTCTCCAGGAGCTCGTTGTTGGGGGCCACCGCCACCACCGGCATGTCCGAGTCCACAAGCGCGAGTGGCCCGTGCTTCAGCTCACCGGCCGGATAGGCCTCGGCATGGATGTAGGAGATTTCCTTCAGCTTCAAGGCCCCCTCCATGGCCACCGGGTACTGGGTGCCGCGGCCGAGAAACAGCGCGTGCTGCTTGTTGGCGAAAAATGGCACCCATGCCTGCACGGCCCCGTCGAGACCGAGGACCCGCTCGATCTGACCGGGCAGGCTGCGCAGCAGATTGACGATGCGCGCCTCGCCCTCGGGTCCCAGGCCACGCTGGCGACCGAGCACCGCGACCAGCAAGAGCAGGGCCACGAGCTGGGTGGTGAAGGCTTTGGTGGAGGCCACCCCGATTTCAGGTCCCGCCTGGGTCATGAGCACGAGCTCGGAGCCGCGCACGAGCGAGCTCTCCGGGGCATTGCAGATGGCGAGTGTGTGTGTGAAGCCAAGCTCGCGGGCATAGGCAAGGGCCGCCAGGGTGTCGGCGGTCTCGCCAGACTGCGAGAGCGTCACAAACAGCGTGTTGGGGACGACGCGCGGCTTGCGGTAACGAAACTCGCTTGCCACCTCGACTGTGCATGGCAGGTTCGCCAGACCCTCGAGCCAGTAACGCCCGATGAGTCCGGCATGATAGCTCGTGCCGCAGGCCACGATCTGCACCGCTTCGATGTCCGCGAACAGGCCGGTGGCGGCATGACCGAAGGCCTGCTCATAGACACGCTCCAGACCGATGCGGTTTTCCAGGGTGTCGGTGATCGCACGCGGCTGCTCGTGGATCTCCTTCAACATGTAGTGCCGGTACTCGCCGCGGGCGACGGCATCAGCCGACAGCTCGCTCTGCTTTATAAGGCGCTCCACGCGCGCGCCGTGCGCATCGTAGATGGTGACGGCATCGCGGGTGATATCGGCAATGTCGCCGTCTTCGAGAAACATGAAACGCTGGGTCACTGGCAAGAGGGCGGCGACGTCCGAGGCGATAAAATGTTCGCCGATGCCGACGCCGATCACGAGCGGGCTGCCGCGCCGGGCGGCGACGAGCCGGTCGGGCTCGCGGTTGCTGATGACGCCCAGGGCATAGGCCCCGCGCATGGACGGCAGGGCCGCGCGCACCGCCGCCAGCAGGTCGGAGGTCTCCTCAAGCCTGCGGTAGATCTCGTGGACGATCACCTCGGTGTCGGTCTCGGAGGTGAACTCAAAGCCTTGCTGTATCTGCGCGCGCCGCAGGGCCGCATGATTCTCGATGATGCCGTTATGGACAAGCGCCACGGTGTGGCGGCAGATGTGCGGGTGGGCGTTCTCGGTCGCCGGGCGGCCATGGGTGGCCCAGCGCGTGTGCGCGATGCCGCAGGTCCCCTCCATATGCGCGTCGAGCCGTCCCTCGAGCTCGCGGACCTTGCCCACCGAGCGGGTGCGGGTCAGGCAGCGCTCATGATCGATGACGGCGACGCCGGCCGAGTCATAACCGCGGTACTCGAGGCGCTTCAGCCCCTCGATCAGGATGGGTACCACATTGCGCTGCGCGACCGCGCCTACGATTCCACACATGGGTCACTCCTTGTCGGGACGCGCCTGTTTGCGCGGACGCTGCCAGCCGCTGACGGTTTTCTGCGCCGTCCGGCTGAGCGTGAGTTCACCGGCGGGGGCGTCTTTCGTGACCGTGGATCCCGCGCCTATGGTGGCGTCGGCCCCGATCTCGACGGGCGCCACCAATTGCGTGTCGGACCCGATGAAGGCGCCATCGCCTATGACGGTGCGATGCTTGCGCGCGCCATCGTAATTACAGGTGATGACGCCGGCGCCGATATTGACGCCCTGGCCGATGACGGCGTCGCCGATGTAGCTCAGGTGGTTGATCTTGGTGTCCACGCCCACGCGCGCGGCCTTGATCTCCACGAAGTTGCCGACGCGCGCGTGGCCACCGAGTACGGTGCCGGGGCGCAGGCGCGCAAACGGGCCGACCACGCAGTCGGGGCCCACATCCGCGCCGTCGATGACTGTGTGCGCCTCGATGCGCGCGCCGCGCGCGATGCGGCTGTCGCGGATGACGCAGTGCGCGCCTACGCGTACGTCATCGGCGAGTTCCACGCGGCCCTCGAAGACACAGTTGACGTCGATCTGCACATCGCGCCCGGCGATCAATTGGCCGCGCACATCAAGGCGTCGCGGGTCCATGAGTTGCACGCCCACAGCCATAAGCATGGCCGCCTGGCGCTCCTGAAAGGCGCGCTCCAGGACCGCGAGGTCGGCGCGGCTATTGACCCCCCAGACCTCGGTGGGGTCGCCGGGAGAGGCGGTGGCGACCGGCACACCGTCTGCGACCGCGAGCGCTATGATGTCCGTAAGGTAGAGCTCGCCCTGGGCATTGGTGGCGGATAGGCGCGGGATCCAGCGGCGCAGGTGGGCGGCAGGGGCCGCCAGCACGCCGCTATTGACCTCTCGTAGGGCCCGTTGCGCGGCATCGGCGTCGCGCCACTCGACGATGCGTTCGACGCGCCCCTGGTCATCGCGCACGATGCGGCCGTACTGGTTTTCGTAATGGGCCTCGAAGGTCAGTAACGCGATGCCATCGGCGGCGCGTGCGCACAGGGTCTTCAGGGTGCCCGGGGTAATGAGAGGCACGTCGCCCAAGAGCACGAGCGTGAGGGCGTCGTCGGCAAGCCTTGGCAACGCGCAGCGCACCGCATCCCCGGTACCGCGCTGTTCGGCCTGCAAGACCCAGTCCACGGACGCCTCCGGAAACGCCGCGGGCACGCGCTCGCCGCCATGGCCATAGACCACATGGACGGCGCGCGGCACGAGCGCCATGGCGGTGTCGAGGACGTGCGTCAACAACGGGCGTCCGGCAAGCGTGTGCAAGACCTTGGGCTTGGCCGACGCCATACGCCGCCCCTGGCCCGCCGCCAGAATGATGATTTCGAGAGAAGATACCGAGCCCTGCATAGGTTCGGTATTAGAGCGAGCTTAGGGGCTAAAGGCAATGGCCGAAGGGTCGATGGCCTAATGCACGGGCGGTGTGAGCTGACCGAGGCGCTGTTCTTCGGGGGTCGCATCGCGGATCGCCTGTACGGTCACCGCGAAGCGCACCGTCTGGCCGGCGAGCGGGTGATTGGCATCGACCGTGAGCTTGCCATCGGCGATCGTGGTTACCACGAAACGGACCGTCTCGCCCTGCTCGTTCTCGGCCTCCACCTCGGCCCCGACATGCTGGTACTCGGGGGGGACATTCGCGACATCGTCGGTGAACGTCAGCGCCGGGTCATGCTCGCCAAAACCCTCGCTCGGCGCAAGCTCGACATCGACGGAGCCACCAACCTCCAGGCCCTCAAGGGCATTTTCGATCTTCTCGAACAACCCCTCCCCCGACCCATGGAGGTAGGAGATCGGGACATCCGTGTGTTCGAAGATCTCGCCGCTTTCGTCGCGCAACGTGTAGGTCAATGACACGACCTTGCCCTTGGTGATCATGAGGCCTCCTACCGGATGCTCTCCGGTGCCGAATAGGACGATCGAGACCGGTAGCGCCGCACCACCGACAGGCGCGCGGCGGCCTGCCCCAACTCCGCCTGGGCACGCGCGTAGTCGGTCTTGCCGGCCTGCTCCTCGGCGTGGCGAGCGGCTTCCGCGACGGCGCGCGCCGCCAGGGCCTCGTCGATATCCTCGGCGCGCTCGCCGGCATCGGCGAGGACCGTGACACAGTGCGGCTGGACCTCGACGAATCCGCCGCTCACATAAAAAGTTTGCTCCGCGCCGTTTGCATCCTGCACGCGCAGTGCGCCCGCGCGAAGGACCGCCAGCAGCGGCGAATGGCCAGGCAAGAAGCCCGCCTCACCGTCGCGCAAGGGCGCGATGACGAGCGCCGCGTCCCCCGAGAACAGGGGGCCCTCGGCGTTGACGATATCGATGCGAAAGCTGCTCATGACCGCTTAGAGCCGCCGCGCCTTGGCGAGCGCTTCGTCTATCGTACCCACCATGTAGAATGCCTGCTCGGGCAATTCATCGTACTCCCCTTCCGCAATGGCCTTGAAGCCGCGAATGGTCTCCTTCAGCGGCACATAAGTACCGGGCGTACCAGTAAAGACCTCGGCCACGAAGAATGGTTGCGACAGGAAGCGTTGGATCTTGCGCGCGCGCGTCACGATGAGCTTGTCGTCGGCCGACAGCTCATCCATGCCGAGAATGGCGATGATGTCCTGCAGCTCCTTGTAGCGCTGGAGGATCGACTGGACCTTGCGCGCCGTGTCGTAGTGATTCTCGCCTATGACCTGCGGGTCAAGCTGGCGGCTCGTGGAATCCAGCGGATCGACCGCCGGATAGATGCCGAGCTCCGCCACCTGCCGTGAAAGCACGACCGTGGCATCGAGATGCGCGAAGGTGGTGGCCGGCGAGGGATCGGTGAGGTCGTCCGCCGGGACGTAGACTGCCTGCACGGAGGTGATGGAGCCGGTCTTGGTCGAGGTGATGCGCTCCTGGAGGACCCCCATCTCCTCGGCCAGGGTCGGTTGATAGCCGACCGCCGAGGGCATGCGCCCGAGCAGCGCCGAGACCTCCGTGCCCGCCAGGGTGTAGCGGTAGATGTTGTCAATGAACAAGAGGACGTCACGCCCCTCGTCACGGAAGTGCTCGGCCATGGTAAGACCGGTGAGCCCCACGCGCAGGCGGTTGCCCGGCGGCTCATTCATCTGGCCGTAGACCAGCGCAACCTTGTCGAGTACCCCGCCTTCCTTCATCTCGTGATAGAAGTCGTTGCCTTCGCGCGTGCGCTCGCCAACCCCGGCGAACACCGAATATCCGCTGTGTTCGATGGCGATGTTGCGGATGAGCTCCATCATGTTGACGGTCTTGCCGACGCCGGCGCCGCCAAACAGCCCCACCTTGCCGCCCTTGGCGAACGGACATATGAGGTCGATCACCTTGATGCCGGTCTCCAGCACCTCGGTGCTGGCGGCCAGCTCATCGAAACGCGGCGGGGCGCGGTGGATGCCGCGCATGATCTCGCTCGCCACCGGACCCTGCTCGTCGATCGGACGGCCGAGCACGTCCATGATGCGCCCAAGCGTGGCGCTGCCCACGGGCACTTCGATGGGGCGGCCGGTGTTGACGCACGACAAGCCGCGCCTTAGGCCGTCGCTCGACCCCATGGCGATGGTGCGCACGACGGCGTCGCCGAGCTGCTGCTGGACCTCGAGCACGAGGTCGGTATCCGCCACCGTGAGGGCGTCGTAGATCTTCGGGACCGTCCCGCGCTCGAACTCCACGTCGACTACCGCCCCTATCACCTGCACAATCTTTCCGGCTGACATCCTAACCCCCTAGACCGCCGACGCGCCGCTCACGATCTCCGCAATTTCCTGCGTGATCGCCGCTTGGCGCGCCTTGTTGTAGGCCAATTTCAGATCACCGATCAGACGCCCGGCGTTGTCGGTGGCGGCACGCATGGCAACCATGCGCGCCGCCTGTTCACTCGCGAGATTCTCGATCACGACGCCGTGGACGCGCGTCTCCACATAGCGCTCGAGGATGTCGGACAAAACCTCCTGGGCCTCCGGCTCATAGAGATAGTCCCAGTGATGCCGGTCGACATCCGCTCCGGGCTCCGGCAGCGGTAACAGGTCCTCAGTCACCGCCACCTGGCTCATGGTGTTCTCGAAGCGGCTATAGACGAGCACGATGCGGTCGAGGCGCTCCTCTTGGTAGGCGTCGACCAGGACCTTGACCACGCCTATGACCGATTGCAGGGTCGGGCGGTCCCCGAGCGGGGCGAGCTGCGCGATAACGGGGCTCCGGAGCCTGCGAAAATACGCCGCGCCCTTATTGCCCAACACCGCGACCTCACCCTGAATACCCGCCTCCTCCCACTCCTTCAGCTGGCCCACGGCGACGCGCAGAACATTGACGTTGAGCGCGCCGGCCAAGCCGCGATCAGAGGTCACGACCAGCAGCGCCGCGCGCCGCACGGGCCGCACGGCCAGCAGCGGGTGGCGATACTCGGGGTGCGCGGCGCGGATGTGGCGCATGATGGTCACCAGACTTTCGGCATACGGGCGCGTGGCGCGCATGCGCTCCTGGGCCTTGCGCATCTTGGCCGCCGCCACCATCTGCATGGCGCGGGTGATCTTCTGCGTGCTCTGCACGCTTCGGATCTTGTTGCGGATCTCCTTTCCGAGGGCCATCAGTAGGTGCCTTGCGCCTTGAACTGCTGGATGAAGGCCGTCAGGGCGGCGATGACGTCCTCGTTATAGTCGCCGGCCTCATTGATGCCCTTCAGGGCCCCGCCATGCTCGGCGTGGGCCGCGGCGCGCATTGCCGAATCAAACGGGATGACCTTTTCCACCGGCAGATCATCGAGCGCTCCGCTATTGGCGGCGAGCAGCGACAGCGACATATCGGCCACCGACAACGGCTGATACTGGGCCTGCTTCATGAGCTCGGTGACGCGCCGCCCGCGATCGATCTGCTTGCGCGTCGCCGGGTCGAGGTCGGAGGCGAATTGCGCGAACGCCGCGAGCTCGCGGTATTGGGCAAGCGCGAGACGCACCCCTCCACCGAGCTTTTTCATGATCTTGGTCTGCGCCGCCCCGCCGACGCGCGACACCGACAGACCGGCGTTGATAGCCGGGCGGATGCCGGAATTGAACAGGTCGGTCTCGAGAAAGATCTGGCCGTCGGTGATCGAAATCACGTTGGTTGGCACGAACGCCGAGACGTCGCCGGCCTGGGTCTCGATGATAGGCAAGGCGGTGAGCGAACCGGTGCGCCCCTTGACCCCCGACTGACGCTCCACATAGTCCTCGTTCACGCGGGCGGCGCGTTCGAGGAGCCGGGAGTGGAGATAGAAGACATCGCCGGGATAGGCCTCGCGTCCCGGCGGGCGGCGCAGCAGCAGCGAGATCTGGCGATACGCCCAGGCCTGCTTGGTCAGGTCATCGTAGACGATGAGCGCATCCTGTCCCCGATCACGGAAGTACTCGCCCATCGCGCAACCTGTATAGGCCGCAAGATACTGCATGGCGGCCGAGTCGGCGGCGGTGGCCGCGACCACGATGGTGTGCTCCATGGCGCCCATTTCCGTCAGGCGGTGCACGACACCCGCGACACTCGAGGCCTTCTGACCGATGGCGACGTAGATGCACATGACGCCGGTGCCCCGCTGCGCCAGGATGGCATCGATCGCGAGCGCGGTCTTGCCCGTCTGGCGGTCGCCGATGATGAGCTCGCGCTGGCCGCGCCCTATTGGCACCATGGCGTCGATGGCCTTGATCCCGGTCTGCAGGGGCTGGGTCACCGATCGGCGTGCGACCACCCCGGGGGCGATCTTCTCCACCGGCGAGGTGGCCTTGGCGGCGATCTCACCGCGCGCGTCGAGCGGGCGGCCGAGCGCATCGACCACGCGCCCGAGGAGCTCGGGACCCACGGGCACCTCGAGGATGCGGCCCGTGCCCTTGACGACGTCGCCTTCGGCCAGGTGCTCGTAGCCACCCAGGATGACCGCGCCCACCGCGTCGCGTTCGAGATTGAGGGCGAGCCCGAAGGTGTTGCCGGGGAACTCAAGCATCTCCCCCTGCATGACATCGGCGAGGCCATAGACGCGCGCGATGCCGTCGCTCAGGCTCATGATCGTGCCGGTCATCGCCGGGGTCGGAGGAGAGAGGTCTTCGATTCTCTGCTTGATGAGCTCCGAGATCTCGCTGGATTTCAAGGCCATAGGAATTCCTCTAGAAAGGGCTTAACGCATGGGCAAGGGCCGCGAGGCGGCCGCGGATCGAGCCGTCGAGGACCATATCCCCATGCTGGACGATAACGCCGGCCAAAAGGCGGTCGTCGGTCTCCACGACCAGCTCCACGGAACGCCCGGTGCGGCGGGCCAACGCCGCGCGCAACCGTTCGCGCTGGGGCTCGCTCAGGGGCTGGGCGGTGGTAACGGTGGCGTGAGTGCGGTTTTCGGCCTCGTCTTTCAGGGCGGCAAAGGTCGTGGCGATCCACGGCAACGCGGCCAGCCGGTCATTGTGCAGCAGGAGATCGATGAGGCGCGCCACGAGAGCCTGGCCCGACCCGTCGGGCGTGAGCGCAGCGACCAGGCGGGCGCGCGGGATCTCGGGGTTCTCGGTCAAGGCCGCGATCGCCGGATCGGAGAGTGCCTGGCCCGCGACCTCGAGGGACGCAAGCAGGGCGGCGCGGTCGATCCCGGGGACCGCCATGAGCGCGCGGGCATAGGGGCGCGCGATCGCCGCCAGTTGAGCGTGAATCACAACTGCCCCGCCACTTCTTCGAGAAGCCGGTCGTGCAGGCGGCGATCGATCTCCCGTTCCACGATGCGCTCGGCCCCGGCCAGGGCCAGGCGCGCGACGTCGGCGCGCAGGCGCTCGCGCAGGCGGGTCATCTCGGCCTCGGCCTCGGCGCGCGCAAGCGTCATGGCATGTTCAGCCTCGGCGCGGGCACGGTCGCGGGCCTCTTCGATGATCTCGCGCGATCGCCGCTCGGCGTGGTCCAGGATCTCGGCGGCGCGCTCGCGCGCCACAGCCAGGATCTCGTCTTGCTGGCGTTGCGCGTCGTCGAGCGCCTTGCGGCCCTGGTCGGCCGCCGCCAAGCCATCGGCGATGCGCTTCTGGCGGCGCTCCATAACCGCCGTAAGCGGCCCCCAGAGGTAGCGCTTGACGAAGATGATGAGCACCGCGAAGGTGACCATCTGGACGATGAGGGTCACGGATATCGGCATGGTGTGGGCGTGTCCCTATCTGACCTTAATGGGCGACGTGCGTGATGGCGGCCACGGCCGCCCCCTCGAACGGGTTCACGAAGGTGAAGTACATGGCGAAGGCCGCGGCAATGAACGGAAACGACTCCATGAGGCCCGCGGTAATGAACATCTGGACGCGCAAGGTCGGCAACATCTCCGGCTGGCGGGCGATGCCCTCTATGTATTTGGAGCAGATGAGACCCCAGCCCAGGGCCGAGCCCAGGGCCGCTCCCGCGAAGATGATGCCAACGGCGACGGCCGTGTAGGAAAAGACCATGCCGATAACCGACGCAAGCTGCGGATCAACCATAAAGCGACTCCTTGAATGTAAAGATGAAAGAAACCGGGCTCAGTGGGCGCCGCCTTCCTCGGTCGCCGCCATCGCCAGATACATGATGGTGAGGACCATGAAGATAAACGCCTGCAATGTGATGATGAGCAAATGAAAGATGGACCACAGTATGCCGGGGGCCCACGCCACCCACCATGGGAGGAGCGCGATGAGCAAAAACACGAGCTCGCCCGCGAACATGTTGCCGAACAGTCGCAAGCCGAGACTCAAGGGCTTGGCGATCTCATCAACGGTGGTCATCAGGATGTTGACCGGGAACAGATAGGGCCCAAACGGGTGGACCAGGAAGGTCTTCAGGTAGCCCCAGAACCCCTTATGCGTGATGTGGTAGTACAGGGTCAGAAGAAAGACGCTCAGGGCAAGTGCCAGGGTTGTATAAGGATCGGCCGTCGGGGTCGAGCGGAAGTGGCGGATACCAAAAAAGAAGTGCGCCAGGCTCGGCAGCAATAGGACCGGCAGCAGGTCCATGGCATTCATGAGGAAGACCCAGAGAAACACCGTGAAGGCGAGCGCGCCCACCATCGGGTCCGAGACGGAAAAGATGCCGCGAACCTGGTCATCGACGAACTCCAGGAGCGCCTCGAGGACGTTTTGCATGCCATGAGGAACGCCCTCCTCCAGCCGCCGCCCGATGACCAAACCGGTGCCGACGATGACAGCAGCCAAGACCCAACCGACGAGAACGGTATCGACATGAAGGCTCCAGAACCCGTGACCCACGGTCAGGTTCCGTAAATGGTCCTCCATGAAACTGACGGCGTTGTGACTCATAACCCTGACGAAATCCCTGGAACCAGGAAAGCGGCCTGGCCCAAACCGAAGGCGATCAAAAACGGCAGCGGAGATACGTGGAACACCCCGAGCCCCAAACCCAGAAAGACGATTGCCAACACGAAACGCGCGACCGCGCCCCCATATAACCACAGCTGCGCGCTTGCCGGACCACCGGTCCCGTCGGCGCGCGCAACGCTGTAGGCGAGTAACAAGGCGCCCAACATCGCGACCGCGCCCCCGGCGAGCGCCGCGCCCACGCGTCCTAGGACGTCTGGGCGCGGGGCGTCGAGCGCAGCTACGGCCGCCACCACGAAAGTCAGCGAAATTTGTGCCCAAAGCACGCGGCGCAGTCCTTTGCGTAACACCCGTGCAGCATAGCTCATGATGGTCCCGCCCCCGGTCAGCCTCATTAGGGGCGCCCGCGGCCGCGCAGTATAAGTGTTCCTTATGCTAGGGTCAAACGGGGCCGTACGCCGACCGCCCGGGATCGGGACAGGCGCGGGCTTTAACGGGGGCCAGGCCGCGGCTTGGCCCATGCCGCGGCCTGCTGGCGCTCGGCAGGAGTCAGCTGCGCCTTGACTTGCCGGGCGAGTTCGGCCGCGCGATGCGACTTCGGGGCGGCGCGCTCGTACCAGGCCAGGGCATGGACGAGGTGGTCCGGCTGCCCAACCCCATACTGATACAGCTCACCTAGCTCGAGTTCGGCATTGGGGGCGCCGCTACGCGCCGCATGCCGCAGGCCCCGCAGACCGGCGTGCGCCGCGGGCCAACACAATATCACTAGGGTAAGGCCGGCGATGCCGGGAGTCCATCGTTTCACGCCCCCTCCTGTCTCACGAGAATCGGCCGAGCAGTCCCTCGAGCTCGTCCATACTATGATAGTCGATCGTGATGCGTCCCGCCCCGGCACGCCGCGCCTGAATGCGGACCCGCGCCCCCAGGGTCTCGGTGAGGCGGCGCTCCAGCTGCTCGACATCCGGGTCGGGGGCGGCCTTAAGGGGCGCCGGTTGGCCGTGGCGCTGCACGAGCCGCTCGGTCTCGCGCACGTTCAGGGCGCGCGCCACCACCTCGCGCGCGAGGGCCGTCTGGGCCCTGGGGTCAGCGATGCCGAGCAAGGCGCGGCCGTGCCCCATCTCGAGGCGGCCGGTGTCGAGCAACTCGCGCACCTCCGGGGCAAGCCCAAGAAGCCGCAGGAGGTTGGTCACGGCGGCCCGCGATCGGCCGACATGGGTGGCAATCTCGTCGTGCGTGAGCCCGAATTCCTCCTGAAGACGCTTGAGGCCCGCGGCCTCCTCGAGGGGGTTCAGGTCCTCGCGCTGGATGTTTTCGATCAGGGCGACCGCCATCGCCGCTTGGTCGGGTATGTTGCGCACGATCACCGGCACCTCGGAGAGGCCCGCGATCTGGGCGGCTCGCCAGCGGCGCTCCCCGGCGATGATCTCGAAGCCGCCGGCCACCTCGCGCACGAGGATCGGTTGCACGATGCCCTGGGCGCGAATGGAGTCGGCAAGCGCGTTCAAGGCCTCCGGCTCCATATGTGTGCGCGGCTGGTAACGGCCTCGCTGCAGGCGTTCGATCGGCAGCGTGCGGGTGGCATCCGCAGGCGCGGACAGGGTGTCGGGACGCTGGCTGTCGCCAAACAGGGCATCCAGGCCACGCCCGAGCCGGGGGCGTTTTTCCTTCATGGGGGTGGGTCTCCTGCGGCAGGTGGGGGTTCGCGCGCCAGAATCTCGGCGGCTAGGGCCAAGTAGGCCTGCGCCCCGCGCGACGCCCGATCATACTGGATCACCGGGACGCCATGGCTTGGGGCCTCGGCCAGGCGGACGTTGCGCGGTATGATGGTCTGAAAGAGCTGGCCGCCGAAATGGCGGGTCAATTGATCCGAGACCTCGAGGGCCAGACTGTTGCGGGGGTCGAACATGGTGCGCAGCAGGCCTTCGATGGTCAGCGCCGGGTTCAGCTGGGCACGCACGCGTCGTATAGTACCGAGCAGGGCCGTGAGCCCCTCCAGGGCGTAGTACTCGCACTGCATGGGGATCAGCACGGCGTCGGCGGCCACGAGGGCGTTGACGGTCAAAAGGCTCAAGGCCGGTGGACAGTCGATATAGATGTAATCGTAGCCGCCCTGGAGGGGGACGAGCGCCTGGCGCAGGCGCCGCTCGCGCTGCGGGGCCTGCGCCAGCTCGAGTTCCGCGCCCGACAGGTCGGCGTGCGCGGCGAGCATGTCGTAGCGGCACGCCGTCGGGGCGATGGCGTGCCGGGCCTCGACCTCGCCGAGCAGGACGTCGTACAGGCCGCGTTCCGTGCCCACCGCGCCGCTGCCCATGGTGGCATTGCCCTGTGGGTCGAGGTCGATGAGCAGGACGCGCCGGCCCTGCTCGGCAAGCGCCGCGGCCAGGTTGATGCTGGTCGTGGTCTTACCCACTCCGCCCTTTTGGTTGGCGATGGCGACGATGCGGGTCATGGCGCGCGCACGAGCGCCACGAGGTGGCGCTTGGCGGCAAGCCCCGGGACCTGCAGGGCGTGCACGGCCTGGACGGTAAAGGGTGGCGCCACGGCTGCCAACTCCTCGGTCGGAAGCGCGCCCTTCATGGCGGCGATGACGCCGTCGGGCGCGAGCAGGCGGCCGGCGGCCAGCGCGATGTCGTTCAGGCTCGCGAACGCGCGCGCGGTGATTACCATATAAGGCGCCTCGGGGGCATGATCCTCCACGCGTCCCTGGGCGAGAACGACCTGGGTGAGGGCCAGGCGCGCGACCACCTCGGTCAGAAAATCCATGCGCTTGCGGGAACGATCGAGCAGCACCACTGGCCGTTGTGGTTGCAGCACCGCGACGGGGATACCCGGCAGGCCCGCGCCGCTGCCTATGTCGAGCAGGCGGCCGGCCGGCAGGTGCGGCAGGATGGTGAGGCTGTCTAGGATATGGCGCGCGACCATATCCTCGGGGTCGCGGATGGCCGTCAGATTGAACACCCGGTTCCAGCGCGACAGGGTCTCGAGATAGGACAGGAGGCGCGCCTCGGTGTGCGCATCGGCGGCAAGCCCCAGCGCCTGCAGACCGGCGTGCAGGCGCTCTCCTGCCCGCCCCCACGACTCCGTACCCATCGGGCGCGCGCCACCCATGTCAGGCCCGCACCCGTTTCAGATGCACGAGCAAAAGCGAGACCGCCGCCGGCGTGATCCCGGGCAGGCGCGCCGCCTGACCCAAGGTCGCCGGCCTGTGACGCGCCAGCCGCTGGCGGACCTCGGTGGATAGCCCGCGTATCCCTTGATAATCCAGATCCTCCGGCAAAACCATTCCCTCGTGGTGGGCGCGGCGCGCGATCTCGTCGCCCTGGCGCGCGATATATCCCGCGTATTTGACCGAGATCTCGAGCTGGCGCCCGGCCTTGGTGTCGGTGAGCGCCGCCTCGGAGGGCGCCATCTCAATGATGTCGTTATAGCGTACGCCGGGGCGCTTGAGGAGGTCGAACAAGGAACTTTCGCGCGCTAGATCCTGGCCGAGCCGCGCGGCGACGGCCGGATCGCCGGGACGCACGAAGACCGAGCGCAGGCGCGCCTGCTCGCGAGACACGGCCTGCTCGCGCGCGCGGATTTCCTGATAGCGGGCATCGCCGATAAGCCCCAGGCGATGCGCGGCCTCGGCCAGGCGCTCGTCGGCATTGTCCTCGCGCAACAAGAGCCGGTGTTCGGCCCGCGAGGTAAACATGCGGTACGGCTCGGTCAGGCCCTGGGTGATGAGGTCGTCGACCAGCACCCCGAGATAGGCCTCGTGGCGGCCAGGCCACCAGGCGCCCTCGGCGCGCGCCGTGAGCGCGGCATTGATACCGGCCAGCAGGCCCTGCGCCGCGGCCTCCTCGTAGCCGGTCGTTCCATTGATCTGGCCGGCGAAGAACAAACCGTCCAGGGCCTGGGTCTCGAGCGAAGGTTTCAGGTCCCGGGGATCGAAGTAATCGTATTCGATGGCATAGCCAGGGCGGGTCAGGACCGCCTCGCGCAGGCCGGGTATGGAGCGCACCAGGCGCCACTGGGCATCGAATGGCAGGCTGGTCGAGATGCCATTGGGGTAGATCTCAGGGGTGTTTAGGCCCTCGGGCTCGAGAAAGATCTGATGCGAGACCCGGTCGGCGAAGCGCACGACCTTGTCCTCGAGGGATGGGCAATAGCGCGGGCCGGTCCCTTCGATGGCGCCCGTGTAGAGCGGCGACCGATCGAGGGCCTGGCGCACGATCGCATGGGTCTCCTCGGTCGTGTGGGTGATATGGCAGACGACCTGGGGCGGCCGTGCCGGCTCATCGTAGGAGAAGTATGGCGCCGGCTCATCGCCGGCCTGCGCCTCCAAAACCGAAAAATCGATGGTGCGGCCGTCTATGCGCGGCGGGGTGCCGGTCTTCAGGCGCCCCACGCGCAACGGCAGCGCGCGCAGGCGTTCGGCGAGCGCGCGGGCCGGTGGCTCGCCGGCGCGCCCGCCCGCGTGACGGCTCTGACCCACATGGATGAGTCCGGCCAGGAACGTGCCGGTGGTCAGGACCACGGCCCGCGCGCGCATGATGAGGCCCATCTGAGTGACGACCCCCACGACTGCGCGGCCCTCGACGACGAGATCATCGACCGCCTGCTGGAAGATGTGGAGGTTCGGCTGGTGCTCCAGGACGCGGCGAACGGCGGCCTTGTAGAGCACCCGATCGGCCTGCACGCGCGTGGCGCGCACCGCCGGGCCCTTGCGCGCGTTCAGGGTGCGGCACTGGATCGCGGCGGCGTCGGCGCAGTGGCCCATGGCCCCACCCAGGGCATCGATCTCACGCACAAGGTGCCCCTTGCCGATGCCGCCGATCGCCGGGTTGCACGACATTTGGCCCAGGGTCTCGATGTTATGGGTGAGCAACAGGGTCTTGCGCCCCATGCGGGCCGCGGCGAGCGCGGCCTCCGTGCCGGCATGGCCGCCGCCCACCACAATGACCTCGTAACGTTCCACGTGTTCCACGCCTAGACCTCCCGCGAAGGGGGATAATAGCATGGGCGCGGACAGGGCTTGCGGTGCAAGGCCGCGGGGCGTTTGTCGCGTCCGCTAATCCTTAGGGGCACGCGGACACGTCGGCGCGATAGGTCGCCACGCCGCGGTTGCGCACACGGCGTTGTCCGCCGGACGAGCGGGGCCCGCGCGCGCCTCCTTGGTCATACCACCAGACGGTAGGCGCCGGGGTTCGAGGCGGGCGCGCCCCTCCCCCCGGCGCGCGCTTAGTAGATGAAGCGCTGCCACAAGGGCACGAAGGCCATCTCTGGGGTATTGCCGCCACCCCCGAAGTTGGTGGCGTTGGACACACCGGGGGCGTACTTGATCTGCAGGTTGCCGTTGGTGTCGTTTAGGCTCGAGTTATTCCCAAGGGTCGAGGTCGAGGTGTTGTTGGTATTGGCGGTGTCGATCATGCCGGTGATGGTACCGGTGCCGGTAGCGGTCAAGGATTCGCCGGCCGCGACCACGCCGGTCAGGTCCGAATTGCCCTGGAGGGTCACATCGCCGCCGGTAATGATGCCGCTCGTGGTGGCGCCCGTCCCGCAGGTCGCGGCACTGCCGCTCGCGGTGCTATCGCTCGTGCAGTAATAGCCCGTGACCGTACCGCTCGGCTGGGTGGTATCGCTGGCCGTGGTCTCGGTCGTGGCGTTGATGGCGGGGACCGCCGTGGAGGGGGTCCCGGCGACATAGACCGTCCCTCCGCCGCTATAGGGATAATTGACGCTGCCGCCGCTTAGTAGCACGGCATTGGCCACCGGCCCCGTGCCCTCGCCGGGGCTCGTGGTGTTGGTGCCGTCGGGGCAGACGTTCGTCGGGATGACCGCCTGATCGCAGACGTCAGGCATCTGTCCGTAGGCGACGATGTCATTGTGGGTCATAACGTTGACGTTGCCGGTGGCAATCAGGGTGGCGTAGCCGGGCGTGCCGCTCGTGCTGTTGCCGATCTCGCCGGTATGAACGAGAAGGTCGCCGTAGAAAAACAGCACCCCCGGGGTTGGGGTGCCCGTGATCTCCCATCCGCCATTGTTTTTCGATGGGGGCGTAATGCAGCCGGCGCCGCCGGCGGCGCACAACGAGGTCGAACTTGCCGGGAAGGAGGCAAGCGGGGTCGTGCCGGCGGGCACGAGGGCCGGGTCGTTGGCAAAGGTCACTTGCGGGTTGCCATTGGCGTCCACCGACAGGATGGCGTTGGCCTCGCCCGCCAGATTGTAGGTGTTGATGGAAGGCGACACCACGCTCGAGGTATCGATGTTCTGGGTGCAGGTGGCGGTCGTGCCACAACTCTTGCCGGTGCTATCGGTGATGGTGCCGGTGGCCTGCGCAGCGCCGGTCACGCTGGCGCTGCCCTGAATGCCGAGATTACCGACTACGGTCAACGAGCTTGCGCCGGTGCTGATGGAGACGTTACCGGTCAAGACCTGGCTGCCATTGATGAGAAAGGCGTAGTTGAGGGGCGTGAACGTGTAGATCGTGCCGGCATGAAGGTAGGCGCGAATGGCCGCCGAGCCCGTGGGCGTGGTGCCGACCGCATCGACCTCGATCTCGCCATTGGCGGCAAAGCTGTTATTGAGCACCGTGGCGGTATAGTAGCCACCGTTGCCGTTGGCGGGGGCATGATTGACCACGACGAGCCCCGCCGGGATCGCGGTCGGGGAAAGATTGGTGGCGTTGCCGCTCGCGCACGTCGCGCTCGCTGAGCCACAGAAAAGCATATTGAAGTATTCCGCGGAGGCGGTCAGGGCGTCCTCGGCATAACTTTGCGCCTGGACACGCGTGCTGCTCGTGTCTTGCGACTGGCCGCTTGCCTGCATATGGCTGTAGGCGCCGTAAAGGCTGGCGGCGAGCGCCGCCCCCACCGCCAGGATCATGATGAGCGTGGATACGCCGCGTTGTGTTTTTAGGGATGTGCGCATGACAAGGCCTCGCGCCACTCAGGGCAAGTTGTGCAGACAGACGTCGACGGGTACCTGATCGGCCTGATGGGCGAAGAAGCCGCCTGTCAAGGTCTTGGGTATGGGCAATTGCAAGGTCACGAGCGGGTGCAGCACCGGGTTACCGACGATCTGCGAGCCACGCAGATCGCAGTCCTGGGCGTCGGTGACCGTGATCGGCGCAAGACTCGATTGCGCGACACTCGGCAACACCGTCTCGACATCCCAGTTGCTGGCGGTATTCAAGGCCGTGGCCGTACACATGCCACCCGGCACCTCTTCGTAATACACGAGCCGCTCGTTGCCGGCGTTGCTATTGGCGCCCTTGATGACCTGCAGGCCGGCGCAACCGGTCGGCGCGCCGCCGGCCGGGATCGACCAGTCCCAAAAGATCCCGTTGCCCTGGGCGCTGCCCTTCGAAGGTATCAAGACCGTGGTGTTGCTGCCGGGCCCCGTGCCGGTAACCAGTACAGCGTCGGTATTGAGTTGAGGGTTCGCGATGCCATAACCGGCATTGGCGGTATTCATGACGTCGAAGTCGTAATTGACCGCCTCGCTCAGGGTCTGCTGGCCCACAATCCCCTGGTCGACAAGCGAGCGCGAGACCGGCACATACAGGATCATGGCGGCGAGTACGAGCAGCGCACCGATCGCCATGGCGACCATGAGCTCGATTAAGGTAAAGCCCTTAGTGCGCGATGGTGACACTGCGAGACACTCCGAATGTGGTCCAGTGAGCGACGGCCGTGAGCTCCGTGACGGGCACCGTAAGGGTGGGCGCCACCGCCGGCACCGGCACTTGCGCGATGGTGCAGCTGATATCGATGGTGAACGCAAGACCCGTGTAGGTGGTGGCCGCTACGGTGCTGGTTGCGCCCGGGGCCGGACAGAGCTGACCGGGCGGGTGGCCGTCGAGCAACGCGAGCGTAGTATTCAGGACATCCTGGCGCTGACTGTCGAAGACGTTGTTGTCGACGGCATGGTGCAGACCGAATCCCACACCGATCGCGATCAGGAGGAAGATCACGAGCGAGACCAGGGTCTCGATGAGCGTAAATCCCCTAGAAGACATAAGTATCACTCGCCGCGGCCGTGCCCGTGGTGCTCGCCTGGAAGGTCCATTGGCCGTTGACCGCGCCCGGCCAGTAGCAGGCGCCCTGCGACGCGGGCGCCTGTGTGGAGGGGCCGAGCAGGGGTTGGCCCAGGGGACTGAAGGCCAGACAGGTGAAGGCCGTTTGATCGCTCGCCCCTGGATTAATGATGAGATGGACATTGGCCGACACCGCACTCACGCGCACCTGCACGGGACCGGCCGCCGGGTTGGTATTACCGGCACACCCCCCGTGACTCCCGGTACAGACATAGAGGTACTGGCTGCCGCCTTGGGTGACAAGCTGCAGGGACCAGTTGTGATAGGTGGTCGCGGACACGGGGGGGCTCATCAGGGCATTGGCCATGGCCACCTGCAGGGCCGTGCGCACACGCGCCTGGGCGACATTGACATTGTCTGTCCCGAGCCATGACATGA
Organism: Pseudomonadota bacterium; assembly: GCA_021841585.1. Taxonomy (GTDB): domain Bacteria; phylum Pseudomonadota; class Gammaproteobacteria; order Acidiferrobacterales; family Acidiferrobacteraceae; genus Acidiferrobacter. Next base: position 73,929 of record JAKBUS010000001.1, read on the forward strand.
GGCCGAGGAAGCCCGCGCCGATCAGGATGGCGACGATCGAGAGCACCACCACAAGCTCGACCAGGGTGAGGCCGCGATTTGCGCGAGCCCCGCTCATGGGACGATCCGGGTACCGACTGCCCATATCACCACCCCACGACCGTCGTGCCGTTGGGAAGGACCTCGCAACGGTCGTTTAGGCTGTCCAGGTAGAAGACCTCATTGGTGGGCAGCCCCGAGGCCGCGGTCGGCGTGGCCGACAACGAGTAGCTGGGTCCGGAGGGGGCGGCGACGTTGCACACGCCCGTGTCCGGGTTCTGAATGGCGTAGGTGAACAACGGGTTGGGGTTGTTGCCGGGGTTCCAACCCGGTATGGCGTTGGCGATGAGGGTCTGGCTGGCCGGATAGGCGTTGTTGTTCTGGTAATAACGCTCCATGAGGGTCGATAGCAAGACGAGATTTCCCTCGGCGCGCCCGATCTTGGCGTCCTTGATATAATTCGAATAGATGGGGATGGCGATGGCCGCGATGATGGCGAGAATGGCAATTACGACCATGATCTCGACGAGCGTCAGACCACGCTGTCGCGGGAAACGTCTTTCGTGTGGCCGCCGTGCCGCCATATACCATTCGCCCCTTGCCGCGCCCCAAGATACGCGCCTCCTCCGTCTGGTGCCCATCGGAAGGCCGCGAGACAGCCCGCGACGCGAACGGGCTTGTCTAGTGAGTGATTATAGACGAGACCGCCAGAGCCATCGGCCATGATCGGATCCGCTGATGAACGGTAGCGTTTGTATGACCGAAAGGCTGAGGTCGTGCGCGGCGGGGTTCGTAGGCAGACGCGAGCGGAACCCCTATACTGGGGGTCGTGGACACCCCTATAGGTTGGCATACCCGGCTTGCGCTCGCGCAGGCCGCGCTCGAGACGATCTTGGTCGGCAAGACCGAGTCGGTGCGGCTGGCCCTGTGTTGCGCGCTCGCCGGCGGCCACCTGCTGCTGGAAGATGTGCCCGGGGTCGGCAAGACCACGCTGGCCTACGGCCTGCAGGCGGTCCTGGGGCTGTCCTTCAAGCGCCTGCAATTCACCGCCGACCTGCTGCCGGCCGACGTCATCGGGGTATCGATATTCGATCCCGAAGTACGCGGCTTTAGTTTTCACAAGGGGCCGATCTTCACGCAACTATTGCTCGCAGACGAGATCAACCGCGCCACCCCCAAGACCCAGAGCGCCTTGCTCGAGGCCCTGGCCGAGGGGCAGGTCACGGTCGATGGCGTGCCGCACCGGTTGCCGGAGCCGTTTTTCGTGGTCGCCACCCAGAACCCCCATCATCAGATCGGCACCTTCCCGCTGCCCGAGTCGCAAATGGATCGCTTTCTGATGCGCCTGACCTTGGGCTACCCGGACCGCGCCGCGGAACGGCAGATCCTGACCGGTGGCGATCGCCAAGCCATGGCCCGCCAACAGGCGCCGCTGCTTGCCGCCACCGATCTCGTGGCCTTGCGCGCACGGGTGCGCGCGGTGCGCTGTTCAGAGGCGCTGCTCGACTACATTCAGGACTTGCTCGCGGCGAGCCGCGCGCGGCCCGACTGGGGTGGCGGGTTCTCCCCACGTGCCGGGCTTGCGCTACGCGATGCCGCGCGCGCCTATGCGGTCCTGGCGGAACGGGACTATGTGCTGCCCGAGGATGCCCAGGCGGTAGCGGTGGCGGTCCTCGCCCACAGGCTTTCGGCTGGCGACCCCGAGCGCGAGGTGCGCCAGCTGCTCGAGACCGTGGCCGTGCCATGAGCCGGCCGGCCCAGACCCTTGGGCGGCGCTCCATCTACCTGCTGCCGACGCGCGAGGGTCTGTGGTTCGCCGCGACCGTTTTCGTCTTGCTGCTCGCGGCCGTGAACTACGGCAACGGGCTTGCCTATGCGGTCACCTTCCTGCTGGCGGCCTTCGCCACCCTGTCGTCGGCCCAGGGCCAGCGTAACCTGCTCGGGCTCGTGGTCCATGAAGGCCTGCCGCGTCCGGCATTCGCCGGTTCCGTGGCCGGATTCCGGGTGATCCTAACAAACCCGACCGACACCCCGCGGCTCGGGGTCATCATCACTGGACACCCGGGACCCCCGATTACCGTGGATCTCGGCCCCCGCGAGCAGCGCGGCATCGAGATTCCGTGGCCCACCACGCATCGCGGGGTGGTGCCCGCGCCGCGGGTACGCATCAGCAGCCGTTATCCATTTGGCCTCATGCGCGTGTTCTCGCGACGGATCGCGCTCGAGGATCCGGCGATCGTCTATCCCCGGCCGGCGCCGTACGCACCCCTGCCTGCGGGGAATGCCAGCGAGGACCCCGATAGCGAGACGGCGGCCCATAGCGGGAGCGGGGGTGGCGACTTCGCGGGGCTTGCCGACTACCGGCCCGGGGAGAACCCGCGGCACATCCACTGGCGGGCCATGGCGGCCGGCAAGGGCGTGTTGATAAAGCGCTTCGCCGGGCTTGCCGAGCGCGAGATCTGGCTTGCCCTGGACACCGGCGGTGACCGCGAGGAGGGCCTTCGGCGCTTGTGCCGGCAGAGCCTGGATGCCGAAAAGGGCGGCTGGCGCTACGGGCTTGTCCTGGAGCCGCTGTGCATCGCCCCCGGGGCGGGGGCCGCGCATCTCGAGCGCTGCCTGAAATCCCTGGCGCTGTATGACGACACGCGCCGCTGAAGCCGCGGTTTTCGCGCCCCCACCGCTCGTTGCCGGGCTGGTGGTGCTTGTTTGTCTGCCGCTTTTGGCGCACCTGCCATGGTGGACGGTGGTGGCGGCTTTGCTGTTTACCGGCTGGCGCTACGCGCGAGACCGCTATGTCGCGCGGCCACCGCGATTTCTGCTCTGGCTCTTGGTGGCCGCCGTCACCCTGCTCGTCTACGCGCATTTCCATACCCTGTTCGGCGAGCACCCCGGCTTGAGTTTCTTGATCATGCTGCTCGGCCTCAAATGCCTGGAGTCCGACTCGCCGCGTGATGCCGTGGTGTTGGTGCTCCTGAGTTATGTCGCCCTGCTCGGCGACCTTCTGTTTCAACCCTCCATAGCCATGGGCGCCTTCTCTTTACTGTTTCTGATTGCATCGTTCGTGGCCCTGTCCGCCATTGCGCAGCCACAAGGGCTCGGCATGCGCCAACGCTTCCGTCAAAGCACGGTGATCATGCTGCAGGCCATTCCCCTGGCGGCGCTCGCCTATGTCGTGTTCCCGCGCATCGCCGGGGGGCTCTGGCACAGCGCGCCGCGGCCAGTCGGCCAGACCGGGCTTACGCCCGATCTACGGCCAGGATCCCTGAGCGCGCTGTTGTCCTCGCGCGCGGTGGCCATGCGCGTGATCTTTCACGGGCCCCGCCCCGCCCGCGACCGGCGCTACTTCCGTGCCTATGTCCTGACCGTGACCAACGGACGGGTCTGGCGGCCCGGGCGGCTGCGCACCATCGGCCATACTCGAGGAGGCCCCCTTAGCTCCTATACCGTGCTCTTGAACCCCACCGGCAACCGCGTGCTGCCGGCCCTCGACTGGCCCCTGAAGGTCCCCAACGGGGACGTCCTGGGCCCCGGGGGGGTGGTGCGAGCCCGCCATGCGGTGCGGCATCTGTTGCGCTATCGGGTGACGAGCGGCGCGCGCCGCTATGGTCCCCTCACGCCCGGTGGGCGGCGGCGCGACCTGGCGCTGCCCGCCACCCTCGATCCGCGCATCCGGCAGCTAGTGGCGCGCTGGCGCAAGACGGGCTCGGCGCCGCGCGCCTTGGCGAACGACGCCCTGACCTATTTCGTGAGGCACCACTTCGTCTATACCTTGAACCCCCCGACCATGGGGCGCGACCCGATCCCACGCTTTCTGTTCCATGTACGCGCCGGCTATTGCGAAGATTATGCGGCGGCGTTCGCCACGCTGATGCGCGCAGCCGGCGTGCCGGCGCGCGTGGTTGTGGGATTCTACGGCGGGGAATTCAATCCCGACGGCGGCGATATTATCGTGCGCGACTACGATGCCCATGCCTGGGACGAGATTTGGGTGCGGGGCCGCTGGCTGCGCGTCGATCCCACCGCTGTCGTGGCGCCGGGGGCGCTCCAGGAGCGATGGCCGGCATTTCGACGATTTTTGGAGCATGGCGCCCTGTTTCATGGCTCGCGATCCTGGTGGGGCCGGCTTCATCATCGTCTCGGGTTGTGGCGCGATGCCGCGACCACCGAGTGGGACAACTGGGTGGTGGATTACAGCAGCCGCCGTCAGGCCGAGCTCCTGCGGCGGCTTGGCTTACGCGATGCCGGCCCGCTGGCCTTGGGTTTGGTAACCCTGATTCTGGCGCTCACCGCGCTCTCGCTGGTGAAGACGCTCGGCGGACGGGTGCGTGTTGCGCGCGACCCGGCGCGGCGCGCCTATGAACGCTACTGCCGGCGTCTAGAGCGAGTCGGGCTGGCGCGCGCCGGCGGTGAAGGCCCCCGGGATTTCAGTGTCCGGGCCCGCGTGGCGCGACCCGACCTGGGCACCGAGATTGCCGCCATCACCCGCTGTTATGTCGCATGCCGTTATGGCGGGCGAAACGAGGCCTTGGCGGAACTGAGGGCCCGCGTGGCGCGCTTTAGGCCGCGACCCCGGTCGCGCTAGGAGGCGCGCGCGGCCCGGCGGTGGGCCATCACCAGCCAGGCGGTGCCAAGCATGAAGGCGAGCGGCGAGGCCACGAGGATGGCGAGCTTGCCGGCGGCGCGCTCGGGGCCGGGCGGGAACGCCAGGGCGTTGATAAAGAGCGCCATCGTAAAGCCGATGCCGCTCAGCCATGCGGCGCCCCCGAGGTGGCGGGGGGCCACGCCGCTCGGCAGCTCGCCGAGGCGCAGATTCGCTGCCAGCCACGATACCCCTCCCACACCGCAGAACTTGCCGAGGAGCAGACCCAAAAGGACCCCGAGCAGGATCCGTCCATGGGCGGTAAGATCATGGACGGCGAGCGGCAGGCCGGCATTGGCGAGCGCGAAGAGCGGCAAGACGCCGTAGGTGACATACGGCGCGAGGCGACGCTCCAGGCGGTGCGCGAGCGGCACATGGTCGGCGGCCGCGTCGGGCCTGAAGGCGGGCAGCGCCACCGCCACCAGGACGCCGGCGAGCGGCGGGTCAATCCCGGCGCCCCACAGGGCGGCCCATAACGCGCCCCCCAGGACTAGATGGGGCCAGACCCACCGCCGGGGGCGGCGGGCGAGCGCCAGCAAGGCGGCGAATACCGCCAAGGCGCCCACGAGCGGCAGGGGCTCGATGCCCTGGTTATAGTAGAACGCGATGACCAGAATGGCGCCGACATCATCGACGATGGCGAGCGCCAGGACGAAGATCAGCAGGTTACGCGGGACGCGCCGGCCAAGCACCGCGAGCGCGGCCGCGGCAAAGGCGACGTCGGTACTCATCGGGATCCCCCAGCCATGGGCCGCCATTCCGTGCCGGTTCAAGGCATGGTAGATGAGCGCCGGGAGCAGCATGCCGCCCATCGCCGCGAGCAGCGGGAGGATCATGGCGCGCGGATGACGCAAGGCGCCGTGCGTGACTTCGCGCTTGAGCTCCAAGCCTATGACCAAAAAGAACAGCGTCATGAGACCCTTGTCCACCACCGCCTGGAAGGTCAGCGCGAGGTGCGGCGCGAGCGGATGGGGCGTGCGCCAAAAGTCACGATAGGCGCTGCCGTAGCGGGAATTGGCGACAATGAGGGCTGCGAGCGCCGACGAAAACAGCAGCAGCGCCCCCATGAGAGGGCCCTGGCCCCGCACGTCATGAACGGTGGACACGGTGGTTCTCCCGGAATGGCGGGGTCTTGCGCGGATCCCGCCCGGCGATTATACGGGAGGCATGACGGAGGTTCACGAAAAACCGGCGGCCGGGGCCTTTAAGCTACTTGCCGATGCAGAACTCCGAGAAGATGCGGCCGAGGAGGTCTTCGTTGGTGAAGCGGCCGATGATCTCGCCCACGCCTTCGTGGGCGAGCCGCAATTCCTCGGCGACCAGTTCGGCGCTCCCCTCCCCCTGGTGCACAAGCGCGGCGGCGATGGCGCGTTCGACCCTCTCGAGGGCCACGACATGACGGCGGCGGGCGGTAAATACACCCTCCGCCTCGCGGTCTTGGGCGGTGGCCAGGAAACGCGCGCGCAGCCCGGCGCGCAAGGCGGCGATGCCGGCGCCGGATGGCGCGCACACCGCATAGCCCTCGGGGCACGGGCCGCTTGCGCGCCCGCTGATATCGATCTTCGTATAGATGATGAGGCTCGCCGGCGGCGCCGGTGGTGGTTCTTGCTCACCGTCGTCGACGAGCCAGAGCACGCAGTCGGCTTGCGCCAAAGCGGCCTCGGCGCGCCGTATGCCTTCGCGTTCCACCGGGTCGTCGGTGGCGCGCAGCCCGGCGCTATCCGTTAGTTCCAGCGTGAGCCCCTCGATCACGACGCGTTCGCGGACCAGGTCGCGGGTGGTCCCCGGGTAGGGGCTCACGATCGCCGCCTCGTGACCGGCCAAGGCGTTGAACAACGTCGATTTTCCGGCGTTCGGGGGGCCGGCGATCGCAACCCGCACCCCTTCTTGCAAGATGCGGCCCTCGCGCCCGCGGCGCGCGGCCTCGGCGATATCCGACGAGAGCGCCGTGAGGCTTGCGGTAAGCGCGGTGTCCTCGGCGATATCAAGGGCCTCGTCGGGAAAGTCGAGCGCCGCCTCCACATGGCAGCGCAGATCGGCAAGGCGCTCGTCCAAGGCCCGCACGATCGTGGAAAAGGCCCCCTGCAGGGTCTGAGCGGCGGCGCGCGCCGCGCCCTCGTGGGCGCTTTCTATGAGGTCGGCGACCGCCTCGGCCTGCACGAGATCGATCTTGCCGTTGAGAAAGGCGCGCTCGGTGAATTCCCCGGGGCGCGCAGCTCGCGCCCCCAGGGCCACGAGGGCACGTATGAGGCGATCTTGGACCACGGGACTGCCGTGGCCCTGTAGCTCAAGGACGTCCTCGCCGGTGAACGACCCGGGGGCCGGGAAGAACAGCGCCACGCCCTGGTCGAGCACCCGCCCCTCTTCATCGCGGAACACCGAGAGCGTGGCGACGCGCGCGGGCGGGACCGCCGCGAGGACCGCCAGGGCGAGACGCGGCGCGAGTGGACCGGAGACGCGCACGATGCCGATACCGCCCATGCCAGGGGGTGTGGCGATCGCGCAGATCGTGTCGATCAACCGGCGCCCTTCAGCCCTTGTCCACGCGGCGCATCACCCACTGCTGCTGGAGGATGGACAAGACATTATTCGTGACCCAGTACAGCACCAGGCCCGCCGGGAAGAACAGGAAGAACGCGGTGAATACCACCGGCATCACCATCATCACCTTGCGCTGCGTGGGATCCATCATGGCCGGGTTCAACATCTGTTGAACGAGCATGGAGATCCCCATGAGGATGGGCAGCACGAAGTAGGGGTCGGGCGCCGCGAGATTATGAATCCACAGCATGAAGGGGGCGTCACGCAGCGCCACGCTGTCGAGCAAGACCCAGTAGAGGGCGATAAAGACCGGGATCTGGACGATCATCGGCAGACAGCCGCCCAGCGGATTCATTTTCTCGGTCTTGTAGAGCTCCATCATGGCCTGCTGGAGCGCGGTCTTGTCGGAGCCGTGTCGCTCCTTCAAGGCGGCCATGCGCGGCTGGAGTTTGCGCATCTTGGCCATCGACTTGAAGCTAGCCGCCGACAGCGGAAAGAAGATCAACTTGATAAGGACCGTGAGCAGGATGATGGATACGCCCCAGTTGCCGACCACGCGCTCGATGTGCGCAAGCACCCAGTAGAGGGGTTGGGCGAGCACGGTGAGCCAACCGTAATCGACGGTGAGGTTGAGGCCTGGGGCAACCTTACTCAACACGGATGGCTTTTTGGGACCGAGAAAGAGGCGGGTCTTCAACACCACGGTGTGGCCAGGGGCCACCACCACCGGCCGGGCGGTCTTGTAGCCGATGATGTAGCGGGGACCCGCGAGCACCGAACTATAGAAAATGGCCGGCTGCGCCGGGGCGGGGATCGCCGCCCCGAGGAAGTAGTGTTGCGAAACCGCCACCCACCCGCCGCTCGCGGTGAGGTGCAGCGGGTGTTTGACCATGCGCGGAAATGGCAGCTTATGGTATTTGTGGGCGGGGCTATAGAAGGCCGCGCCGACATAAATGGGGGCGGAGTGCAGGAAGTGCGACGGCGGCGCCGGGCTGTGGACGAACTGGTTGTAGAGATAGACCATCAGCGGCTTGTGGCCGGTATTGGAAACGGCATAGCGCACCGGTACGGTATAGCTCGAGGGCGCGAAGGTATAGGTCTTCACGACCCGGACGGCGCCCTTGTGCCAGCGGAATCGGACACGCACGGGCTTGGTATCGGCGGTGATGCGGGAACCGGCGTGGCGGGTAGCATATACGGTGGTATGGTTCGGCAACGGCACGCGCCCGAGCAGGCCGTTCTCGTTGATAAACACCCGGCGCCCGCTCGGTTTGAGCAGGGCATAGGGGCGTCTCGCGTGACTTTTGTCGGCGAAATAGCCGTGCAAGACCAGGCGGGAAATATCGGCACCCTGGGTGTCGAGGGTAGCGGTCAGGACCCGGGTCTTCACCACCAGCGAGGCGGCGTGAGTCGTCACGGGGGCTATGGCGTGTGTAGGCGCGGGGGGCGCAACGGCCGCGGGGGCGCTCGGGGGGACGGCCTGACCTGGGGCCGCGGGCAGGGCGCTCGTGGTAGCCACCGGATGGGTCACCGGGGTGTGCCAGTGTTGCCAGTCGGTCCATAGGAAAAACAGGATGACGGCTAGCAGGATGTAGAGTACCGGACGATAGCTATTCATGATCGGGGTTTCAAACAACCTCAGCGAGGAACGGGGTCATGCCCGCCGGCGTGCCACGGATGGCAGCGGGCGATGCGTTTCACGGCAAGCCAGAGGCCGCGCAGCGGCCCGTGGCGATCTATAGCCTCAATGGCATAGGCCGAGCAGGTCGGTTGATACCGGCAATGCGCGCCGAGCCATGGGCTTATGAAATATTGATAGCCGCGAATCACTTGTATCAGGGTTTTGCGCATAAACGACAGATCTTCTGCGACAGGGACCCCAAGGCCTCGGTGAAGGCCTTGGGGTCCGCGCGGACCGCGTCGGGATAGGCGACGACCACAAAATCCAGGGGATGCAGGCGGGCCTGTTCACGGCGGAAGTATTCCCGAATCCGTCGCTTGATCTTATTCCTTACAACGGCCTTGCGCGAGACCTTGCGGGATACGGCGAGGCCTAAACGGGGATGCTCAAGGCCGCTTGCCAGGGCCAGGATCCCCATGAAGGGGTGGCGGACCTTTTTGCCGGTCTTGAATATCTCCTGATAACGCTCGGGATCCGTCAGGCGCGCATACCGCGGGAAAGCTTGGGCGCCCCGAGTCACCGCACGTCAGGCGCTGAGACGCGAGCGGCCCTTGGCGCGCCGCGCGTTGATGACAGCGCGCCCGCCGGGCGTGCTCATGCGCGCGCGGAAACCGTGAGTGCGTTTACGCTTTAGGACGCTGGGCTGGAATGTTCTTTTCATGGCAAACCCTTATAAAGTCAATGAGTCTCAAAAGGCCGGAACACTACGAGGTCCGCACGCATTTGTCAACGGCAGGCCCGGCGGGGGAAAGAGTTTTGATATCTTGTGGATAACTTGGGCCGGCCCTAGACTATCCGCCCTGCCCCCTTCTCTATCAGGTTGTGATGCCGTGAGTCAGCCGACCGTCTGGAAAAAATGTTTGGACCGGCTCGAAGAGGAGCTGTCCGCGCAACAATTCAATACCTGGATCCGGCCGCTGCAGGCCGAGTGGGAGAAAAACTGTCTACGGTTGCTCGCCCCCAACCGCTTTGTGACGGAATGGGTAAAGGACCGGTTCGCCGAGCGGATCGCCGAACTGGCAGCACAATATCAGGGCGGGTCGGGGGCTGTAAGCGTCATCGTGCAAGTGGGGAGCGCATCGGCAAAGAACGCGGCGCCGCCGAAAACTGTGAGCACCACGCGCCGCGAGACGCCGCAGAGTTCACGTCTCAATCCGGATTTTACCTTTGAGACCCATATCGAGGGAAAGTCCAACCAGCTGGCCCGCGCGGCCGCCCGCCAGGTCGGCGAGAACCCCGGCGGTGCCTACAATCCTCTTTTCATATATGGGGGCGTCGGGTTAGGAAAGACTCACTTAATGCAAGCGGCCGGCAATCTACTGACCACCCATAAGCGTGAGGCACGGGTGTCCTATGTCCATTCCGAACGGTTCGTGGCGGATATGGTGAAGGCCTTACAGCACAACGCCATCAACGAGTTTAAAAAACATTACCGCTCGCTCGATGCCCTATTGATTGATGACATTCAATTTTTTGCCGGCAAGGAACGTTCGCAAGAGGAATTCTTCCACACATTCAACGCCCTACTCGAAGGCCAGAAACAGGTCATTATTACCGCCGATCGCTTCCCCAAGGAGTTTGTGGGTGTCGAGGAACGCTTGGTGTCACGGTTTGGTTCAGGGCTTACGGTCTCGATAGAGCCGCCGGAATTGGAGACCCGTGTCGCCATCTTGATTAAGAAGGCGCAGCAAGAAGGGATCCCCTTGCGCGACGAGGTCGCGTTTTTTATCGCCAAGCGCGTACGTTCCAATGTGCGAGAGCTGGAAGGGGCGCTGCGCCGTGTCATGGCGAGCGCCAACTTCACGGGCCGCGCCATTGACCTGACGCTCGCCGCCGAGAGCCTTAAAGACCTCCTCGCTTTTCAGGAACGACTCGTCACTATCGCTAATATTCAAAAGATGGTGGCCGAGTACTTCAAGATCCGGGTATCGGATCTCAGCGCCAAGAGCCGATCGCGTCAGGTCACGCGTCCCCGGCAGATTGCCATGGCGCTTTCCAAGGAATTAACCAACCACAGTCTCCCCGAAATCGGTAAGGAATTCGGGGGACGTGATCACTCCACGGTCATTCATGCGTGCCGAAAGGTCAGCGAGCTTATAGAAGGGGACCCACGGATCAAGGAAGATTACGCGAACCTGACGCGGATATTGACGACATAAGCTGTGCATGAAAAAGGAGAAATCGGGCTTTTTCTGGAAAGCCGGGTTTTATGCACATCTGTCCACAAGCTTACCCACAGTCGGGGACGATAGTTATACCGGGGTTATGGGTGACGATTAACGCTCGGATACCAGCTAAAGAGAGGGTTATCCACAGAAAAGGTGGGGCGTAATAATAAAAACAACAAAAGAGAGATCTATAAACCGTTTGTTACAGACGAAGAGGATAACGGTATCCATATGCGGATTAACGTAGCGCGTGACGACCTTCTAAAGGCCTTGAGTGTGGTGGGGAGTGTGGTGGAGAGAAGGCAAGCGAAGCCGATCTTGACGCACATATTATTAACGGCGGGTGATGGCGAGATCGTGCTTACCGGGACCGACTTGGAACTCGAGGTCGTGGCGCGCTGCCCGGCCGAGGTTCAGGAGCCGGGTAAGGTGACGGTGCCCGGGAGGAAGTTCCTCGATATCGTCCGGACCCTGCCGGCGGAAAGCCAGTTGCGGTGCCAGATGGAAGGCGGGCGGTTTCGTGTGGCGATGGGGAAAAGCCGCTTTCAGTTGGCCACGCTGCCCGTGGAAGATTTTCCGAATCTCATGGATATTCAATGGGATATGACATTTTTGATGGCGCGGGCCGACCTTAGGCGCGCGATCGAGAAGACACAGTTTTGCATGGCGCAACAAGATGTGCGGTATTACCTGAATGGGGTGATGCTGGAGATGAGTGGCCGGGCATTGAGGGCAGTGGCCGCGGATGGGCATCGGCTGGCGTTGTGCGCGGCGGAGATGGGGAGTGAGATTTCGGGGGAACGGCAGGTGATCGTGCCGCGCAAGGCGGTGGCGGAGATGGGCCGGTTCCTGGGGGATGGAAGCGTTCCGGTGGAGGTCGGCCTGTCGGCGAACCATATCCGGGTGTCGCAGGACAATTTGGTGTTCGTATCGAAGCTAGTCGACGGCCGATTCCCGGATTATCACCGGGTCATACCGCAGACCGTGAAGCATGAGGTGGCTTTGCCGCGCGGGCCGATATTGGAGATGTTGGGGCGCGTGGGTGTCGTGTCGACAGAGAAGTTTCGTGGGATCCGACTGCGGTTCCAAGGAAATATACTTGCGGCCAGTGCGACCAACACGGATCGCGATGAGGCCTGGGAGGAGTTGGAATTGACGGGGCCGGTGCCGGAGCTGGAGATAGGGTTTAATGTGACCTACCTGGTGGAGGCGATCTCGGCGCTCGAGGAAGACGAGTTCATGTTCGGTTGGAACGACAGCAACGGCGGGGTGAGATTGAAGGCCGGGAAGTCGGGCGATGATCAGGTCTATGTGGTGATGCCGGTGCGTCTCTAGGAGGAAGAAGGGGGCGCTTCGCGCGGGATGATGTTATGGCTATAAAGCGCCTGGAAGTGGAAGGTGTGCGGTGTCTGGCGCCGACATCATGGAACCTGGATCCGGGCGTCAACGTGGTGGTGGGCGAAAACGGCGCGGGCAAGACGAGTCTTTTGGAGGCGATCAGTCTGGTATGTACCGGTAAGACCTTGCGTACCGGTAGTAGCCGGGGGGCCATCGCGCACGGGCAGGAGCGATTGCGTGTAGCGGCGACCTTCGGCGAGGGGCTCGAGGCGGGTGATCTGGTTTACGAAAGGACGCGCGCGCAGCGCTTGTGGAGATTGAACGACGCGGTATTGCGGTCAGCGGCCCTCGCCTATCAGCAAGTACCGGTAATGGTGTTCAATCCCGAGACGCACTACGCGGTCTTGCAGGATTCAAACGCCCGGCGGGCCGGTATGTATTGGGCAATGTTCCACGTGGAACCATTATTTCTGGAGACTTGGAGGCGCTATCAGCGCCTATTGCGTCAACGTAATGCCGCCTTACGTCTTCGGAACATGAATTATAGGCTTTTCGATCCGGGACTTGTGCAAACGGGTCTCGTATTGGCGGGGTTCTGGGAGCGCACGTTGGTGGCCATGCGCGCACCGTTCATAGCCCTGACAGAGCGCCTTGGGCTGGGTATGGCCGCGGATACGCGGCTTCGGCCAGGCTGGGATGGGGAATCGTTGGCGGAGGCCCTCGAGGGAAGTCGGGCCGGTGATGAACGCGTGGGCTACACGCAGGTGGGACCCCATCGCGCGGACATAGTCTTTGAGATAGACCAACGCTCGATTCAGGAAGTGGCGTCCCACGGTCAACAAAAGGTGGTGATCAGCGCCTGGCGGCTAGCGGTGGTGCAGCTTGTCGCCGAGAAGGGCCGGCAGGCGCTCGTGTTACTGGACGACCTCGCGGCCGAGCTCGATCGAAGGCGGCGAGCGGCCTTCTACGAGACCCTGATGGGGCTCGATCTGCAGGTCGTGGTGACTGCGATGGAGCCTGAGCCTCTCCCCTCCCCCGCCCCGATGTTCCACGTGGAACATGGCCGGCTGCACGGACCTTAAAGCCCTGTCCTATGGTAGAATAGCGGGATTCAGTAGGAGTCCACGCATGGAAACCCAGCCTGTTTATGACCAAGACAGTATTCAGGTCCTCAAGGGTCTGGACGCCGTCCGCAAGCGCCCCGGCATGTATATCGGTGATACCGAGGACGGGACGGGTCTTCATCATATGGTTTTCGAGGCCGTCGATAACGCCATCGACGAGGTCCTAGCGGGTTACTGTTCCGAGGTCCGCGTCACCCTCCATGCCGACGAATCCGTGAGCGTCGAGGACAATGGCCGTGGTATCCCGACCGGCATCATCACTTCGGAGGGGCGTTCGGCGGCCGAGGTTATCATGACCGTCCTCCATGCCGGCGGTAAGTTCGATCAAAACTCCTACAAGGTATCCGGTGGCCTGCACGGCGTCGGCATCTCGGTGGTCAACGCCCTCTCGGAATTTCTCGACCTCACCATCTACCGCGATGGCCAGGAATACCATCAACGCTACAACTTGGGCGAGCCGTGCGCCCCGCTGGAGACGGTGGGCCCTGCCAGCCGCACCGGCACGATCGTGCGCTTCAAGCCGAGTCCGCGCATCTTCTCCGATTGCACGATGCACTATGACCTGTTGGCCAAGCGCCTGCGTGAGCTTTCTTTTCTGAATTCCGGGGCGCGTATCGTCTTGGTGGACGAGCGTGCCGATAAACAGGATGTCTTCGAATACCAAGGGGGCATCGCCGCCTTTGTCGTCGACCTCAACCGCAACAAGGACCCTCTTCACCCGCAGGTGATCGCCTTCCAGGTGGAGCGCGACAGGGTCTATGTGGATCTGGCCCTCCAGTGGAACGACTCCTATCAAGAGAATGTGTTCTGCTACACCAATAACATCCCCCAGCGCGACGGCGGCACGCACCTGGCGGGCTTTCGCGCAGGGCTTACGCGCACGCTCAATCACTACATCGAGGAAACGGGCCTCGCCAAGCGCGCCAAGGTCGCCGTCACAGGGGATGATGCCCGTGAGGGGCTCACGGCAGTCCTGTCCGTCAAGGTCGCGGACCCCAAATTTTCCTCGCAGACCAAGGACAAGCTCGTATCCTCGGAGGTGAAGGCCGCCGTCGAGTCCGTCATCAACGAAACCCTCGGCTGCTACCTCCTGGAAAACCCCCAGGTCGCGAAGACCATAGCGGAAAAGGTGGTCGAGGCCGCCCGGGCCCGCGAGGCCGCCCGCAAGGCGCGGGAAATGACCCGCCGCAAGGGCGCGCTCGATATCGCCGGACTCCCGGGAAAGCTCGCCGATTGTCAGGAACGTGATCCGTCCCTTTGCGAACTGTATCTCGTCGAGGGGGATTCGGCGGGTGGCTCCGCCAAACAGGCCCGTGACCGCCGTTTTCAGGCCATCCTACCCCTCAAGGGCAAGATCCTGAACGTCGAGCGCGCGCGCTTCGACAAAATGCTCTCGTCCGCGGAGGTTGGTACCCTCATTACGGCCCTGGGCACGGGCATAGGCCGCGACGACTTCAATGCGGACAAGCTGCGCTACCATCGCATTATCATCATGACCGACGCCGACGTGGATGGCTCGCATATTCGCACGCTGCTTCTGACCTTCTTCTACCGGCAGATGCCCGAACTCCTTGCTCGTGGCCACATCTATATCGCGCAACCACCCCTCTACAAGGTCAAGCATGGCAAGGCGGAACGCTACGTCAAAGACGATACGGAACTCACGGCGTACTTGGCGCAAAACGCCCTCGAGGGCGCAAGCCTCCAATGCGGTCCAGGTGGGCAAGACCTCACGGGTGCCGCGCTGGACGGGCTGTTTTATGATTACGTAAAGGCCGACAATTCTCTGCGGCGGCTGGCGCGCCGCTATGATCGGGCGCTCCTCAAGGCGCTCATGTATATGCCGGCCTTGACCGCCGACGTTCTCAAAGATGGCGCACAGGCCACTGCTCTAGCCACCATCCTAGCCGAGCGTCTTGCCGGTCTGCGTGACCCCGCTGTGCGTTACGAGATTAATGCCATCCATAGTCCGCAACTCGATACACATGAGATCTTGGTCGTACGTACCGAACATGGGGGCGTCCGCACCTCGCGGCTCGACGGGGCGCTCGTGCACTCTGCCGAATATAAGGCCTTGCACGCCGTGGGCCAACGGCTATTGGGACTCATCAAGGGTAGCGGTGTCGTGGCGCGCCAAGGACGCGAGCAGCCGGTCGACACCTTCGAGCAGGCCTACGAGTGGTTATTGGCCGAGGCCCGTCGTAATCACGCCATCCAGCGTTATAAGGGCCTTGGCGAAATGAACCCCGACCAGCTCTGGGAGACCACAATGGATCCCACGGTCCGAAGACTCCTCAAGGTGAACGTCGAGGATGGTGTGGCCGCCGACCTTATCTTTACCACCCTTATGGGGGACCAGGTCGAGCCGCGCCGCGATTTCATAGAAAGAAACGCCTTACAGGTCTCCAACCTCGATATTTAGGGTTTTATGGATGACGATGCCTACCGACCGATCCCGTGCGCGACCCAGGATCGGTATGAGCGCGCCATTATCACCGGGCAGCCGCTGGCCTTAAACTGGCCTTACGGCGACCACCGAATCGATGACCGCGTGCGGGTCCTCGATCTAGAGACCTCTCAAGGGGTCGAGTATGTGCGCTTCATGGACAGCCGCGGCCGCCTCCATTGCGTGCGGCTAGACCACGTGCGCCTCCACGACGACTGAGCTTCGGCGCCCCTACGGCGCTCGCGGACACCAGCCCACGCCACCCCTGCGGCCCGCAGGTCGTAGTCGATCCGCGTCCACCGCCGTCTGTTCGCGCACCTTGTGCTGACACAACGCCGGCGCGGGCGAAAGTCGTGGCGCAGGGTGTCTCGGCGGGCGTTGCGGACATGATCGTATTCGGCGAGCGCCGGCATCCCTTCGAAATCCTGCACGGCGTGCCCCTAACGCCTCAACGAGTCGAATAAAGAAAGACCGGACCTTCAGTTCGCGGCTTGCCTCAAGAGCGGATGGTCGACACCGAACCCCCTGGCCGCCGGCCGGAGGCAGGTCCCCGGCCCCCGAGGCTCGGCGACGCCGTTTTCAATGTCGGTACACAACCCAAAAAAGCGGAACCAAAAAATCCCCGCGGTGCCGACGCTGCCTTGCCCAAAGCAAAATTGACAAGCCCATCGCTCTTTGCCAATATTTTCGCAAGGCTCGCAAAACTTGCTCAGAGGCCGTCGGCCGATAAACCTCCGCCACCGGACGGGCGCCTCATGACACCCAGTGCCCTCGTTTCTCCGCCCCCCACCTACACCGTTGCCTACACCCAGCATGCCGGCAAGATTCGCGGTCATGCCCAGCAGGACTGCCTATGGGCGGGAGAATCCATCTGGCAATGTGACGATCTGCCCGTGTCCGCCTACACGACGAATGCCCTGGCGCTATGTGTGGCGGTGGCCGATGGCGTGAGCGTAAGCCCAGCCCCCGCCAAAGCAAGCCAGGTCGTCATGGCGGCTTTGGCGAAAGAGTTCGCGCAGGGTCATGCCCTGGACGCCCGACTGGCCCGCCGTCTCCAGGCCCGTTTATGCGATACCTTGGCCCATCACGGACGTACCCGTGGCTCAGCCACCACCCTCGCCGCCGTTCACCTTCACCCTCCGTACGCCACGATGCTCAATGTCGGCGACAGCCGCGTCTACCAAGTCACCGCGCAGAACCACTGGACCCAGCTCTCTCGGGATCACACCGTGCTGAATACCTTGATCGAAAAGGGGGAAGCCGACCCAAACACCCAATACGCCAGCTTCTACGGCGCGCTGGATTCCTGTCTGATCGCCGACGAGGAGGAGGCCGATTTCCGAATCCATACCTGCACCATCATTTTGGCGCTCGCGGACACCCTCGTCATTTGCACCGATGGGGTTCATGACACCCTGGGACACAAACTCGCCAGCTTGTTCGACCCGCAACAATCTTTGACCGAGCAAGTGACCCGCTGGCGAAAGGCCGTTCTCAAGGCCGGCGCCCCGGATAACCTGTCGCTGATCGCCGTGCGGGCCGCGTCATAGCAATAACGATCCAAAAGTCCCTTGCCACACAACAATAACCGAGGCTTCAGTAACCGCGCCCTGTGTGCCCTACCGCAGGCCTCATACCGATCAAGCGCAGCGCGCGCTTGGCAAAAACCGTAAGACCCAGAGCCCACTCGAGTGCTTCGCAAAATACGGCCTAGCCTCGATCATCCACCCCATGAACGGCCAAACGGCCTCTGCGAGGGCCATTCCTGTCGCCAAACCTGCGTTGCGCCTTTTCCGACCAGCGTCCCGTCAGCGCCACCTCTGGCTTTACGGGTGACGGTTATGGGGTGACCACCCATTAACTTGCGGGACACAACCGCGCGCCCCGTTGCCGAAGGTCCCTAGAGTCCGCCCCCGCAGCCGCCACGTCCTGCCCCCTTCAGGTCGCGCCGCCCCTTTTAGTAAATCGCAGATCGCGGGCCGCCTGCCCGAGTCTCAGGCCGCGCCGCTCAAACCGCGTCCACGGACGCGCCCCCCTACCCTCCTCGCCCAAGGTCAAGGCCGGAACCGACGACGCCGCTTCAAGCATGGCATCGGCGTAAGGCGCCCAGTCCGTGGCCATGTGCAACACCCCTCCGGGGCGCAAAATGCGCGCCACCTCCCGGAGGAATGGGCTCTGCACCAGGCGCCGCTTATGGTGGCGGGTCTTTGGCCAGGGGTCGGGAAAAAACACCTGCACGGCCCCAATCCGTCCATCGGGGATCTGGCGCAACAGCACCTGCACGTCCGCCTCAATCACGCGTACGTTCGCAAGCCCCGCCTGCTCAATGCCACGCAACACCTTAACAAGCCCCGCGCGATAGACCTCGACCCCGACATAATCGCGTGCCGAATCGCCTGCCGCCAAAGTCAGTAACGACTCACCATCTCCAAACCCAATATCCAAAACGACTTCCCGGCTCCCCTCTCCGAGCCTGTGCCACTCATGGTCGGCGATCGCTAGTCGTCCCCACAGGCGTTCGCGCGCGGCCTTTGCCGCGTCGCCCAGGGGCCGTTCCCGACGCGCGTAGCTGCGGATCTCGCGTGCCGGAAAGCCGTTCACGAGACCAGCCCGGCAGTGGGTGACGAGGGGTCAGCTGACGTGCGCCGTGGCATGCGCCCCGCGCGATAGGCCTGGCGGCCTGCCTCCACCCCCTTGCGCATGGCCTCAGCCATCATCACCGGGTCGCGGGCCGCCGCAATCGCCGTGTTCATCAGCACCCCATCACACCCAAGCTCCATGGCCACGGCCGCGTCCGAGGCCGTACCGACCCCGGCGTCGACCAGGATGGGCACGCGCGCATTTTCGACAATGAGGCGAATGTTCAAAGGGTTCCGTATACCCAGTCCGGAGCCGATGGGGGCCGCAAGCGGCATCACCGCGATGCAACCAATGGCCTCCAGTCGCTTGGCCGCAACCGGATCATCGCTTGTATAAACCATGACCTCGAAGCCTTCCGCCACCAACGTCTCGGCCGCTTTGATGGTCTCCATCATGTCCGGGAACAAGCTGCTTTTGTCGCCTATGACCTCGAGCTTCACAAGCCTGTGATCATCCAACAGCTCGCGCGCCAGTCGGCAAGTCCGCACCGCCTCGTCTGCCGTATAGCAGCCGGCGGTGTTGGGCAGGATCGTGAATCGCTCCGGGGGCAAGACCTCAAGCAGGTTGGGCTCGCCCGGATTTTGGCCGAGGTTGGTGCGTCGCACCGCCACGGTAACGATCTCCGCCCCGCTCGCCTCGATCGCGCGCCGCGTTTCGTCCAGGTCCTTGTATTTTCCTGTCCCGACGAGCAATCGCGAACCAAATGTGCGCGCACCCAGCCGCCAAACATCATTTCCTTGCGCCATCTTTAACCACCCCCAATTGCCTGAACAATCTCGATCCGATCGCCGTCTCGCAGGACACGCGTGCTGTGCTGGGCGCGGGGCACGATCTCGTGGTTGATCTCGACTGCGATGCGCTTACCCACAAGCCCCATATCGACCAACAAAGCCGTGAGGCCCATGGTGTCGGGGAAGGTCCGAGACGTTCCGTTCACATAAATCTGCATGGACAATGGCACGTATCCCCAAAAAACGGTATATTGTATTGCCTCTCAGGCCGTCCGGCTATGCGGGTGTAGTTCAATGGTAGAACTTCAGCTTCCCAAGCTGATAGCGAGGGTTCGATTCCCTTCACCCGCTCCACCTCAACCTTCCAGAGACCCCCAGGGGACGCGCGGGACCAGAACCACGCGGCGTCAATGCGTCGGCGGCCCTATTCCCCCGATCACGCCTTCTCGCACATGATGCAGATGGCGCGGCGCACCCAAGCGGGGGCGTCGCAACGGCCCTTCATCCCAACACCCGACCCTTGAAGACCGATGATCCCCAGCAAACCGCGGGTTCCTGACCTGAATCGGCTATAGGCCCCGCCTCCGCCCTCGATGTCCACGCCTCCCCGAACATCAAGACTTGGCTGACCGGGCGCCCTCGGCCGGACCCCTATGCGCACCCCGGACCTATGGTCAGCACCGCCGCGCCGCTTTAGACTGAGCCCCTTTCGTTTTCGGGCGGTAACGTGAAAAAACGCACGCGCATCCTCGCCATCACGGCAAGTGTCATCGTGGTCCTGTTCGCGGCCGGCGTCGCCCTCCTCCCGGCGCTCATGACCTTGGACGGGGTCAAGGGCCAGATCGCCGAGACCCTGAGTCAGGCGACCGGCCGATCCGTCAGGATTCACAGGCTTAGCCTATCGGTCTTCCCATGGTTCGGTATCCGCCTGGACGGGGCTACGCTTGGTAACGCCCGCGGTTTCGGGTCCGTCCCGCTGGCGCGCGTCGACGATGTGCGCATCGAGGTGCGCATCATCCCCCTGCTCAACCGCCACATCGTGTTGCGCCGCGTGATCCTGACGGGCCTACGCCTGAACCTCCAGGAGAACGCAGCCGGTCTCACCAATTGGGCCACGCTGACCCGTGCCAAGCCCACGCCCCGCGCGGCTGCGGCCGCAAAGGCCGAGGCCCATGAGGCGCCGGCCTTTGTTCTTGCAAGCGCCGCAGGCCTTACCGTAAGACGCGCGTTCATCCGCTACGACAACGCCCGCACGCACAGCCGCGACACGCTGTCTGATCTGGCCTTGCGCCTAGGTGTCGTCGTGCCGGGACGGCCGGTGGCCATCAGCCTCCACGCCCTTTTGAAGACCGCGGGCCATCCGCCCCTCCCGTTTCGCCTCGCCGCCCAGGCCACCTACAAAGCGTCCGGGCTCACGCTCGCCCCGTTGCGCCTGCAGGTTGCAAACCTCGTCGCCCACGGCAGGCTCCATGTCCTGCACGCCACCGCGGGCATCAGTGCCAGCGGCCGGCTCATTGTGCCCCCATTCGCCCCACGCCCCCTGCTGGCGGCCCTGGGTCTCCATTACACGCCGCGCGACCCCCATGTCCTGCAGCAGTCCTCGGCAGACCTGAGCTTCCATTGGGATCCATCCGCGCTCACGCTCGCCCCGTTGCGCCTGACACTCGACAAAACCACCATCACCGGCGGCATTACGCGCATCGCCCGCCCGCTCCTGTACCGGGCCCGCCTTGCCATCGACCACCTACGGCCGATGCCTTATCTCCCTGCGCCCGCCAGTACCTCACCTGCGGCATCACCCGTGCGCACACCTGCGGGGCGCGCGCCGCCGTCGACGATCACAAGCACCCCGCTAGTCGCCACCATCTTCTGCGGGCGCCTCCACGTCCACGGCTTGGTGGCCACAAATCTCCACGCCCATATCCGCTCGTCCGCCGGTCACGTCGTCGTGAAGCCGCTGACCATGGCGCTCTACCAAGGCCGCTTCGCGGGCACCATCAAGGCCGCGCTCGCCAGCCATCCGCGCGCCTGGCGCGTGAATGCCCTGATCCAAAACGTCCAGGCGAGCGCGGTCCTGCGCGCCCTGCATCTCTTTCCGGAATTCTCGGGGGCCGTGGATGCCGATCTCCACCTCCATGGCTCGGGGACGAAGCTTCCCGCCATCGAGCGTAGCGCCTCAGGACGCCTGACCGCGAGCATGCCAAAGGGCACCCTCCGCGGCATCGACCTCGATTTCATCGCCAAGGATCCCAAGGCCGTGGCGGGCGCGCACAAGGCCCGCGCCAACCAGGGCACGGCGTTCTCCAACTTGCATGCCAGCGCCACCGTCTCCCACGGCGTCGTCCATATGGGCGCTCTGGCGCTTCATACCACACGCGCCGTCATCCATGGACACGGCCGCGTAACGCTTGCCACGAAGAGCATTAACTATCTGCTCGACGTAGCCTTGCCGAGCGGCTTCGTCATCCCGGTGCGCGTCCACGGTCCGGCCGGCCACATCCGGTTCAATGTTTCCCTGAACCGGCTATTCAGCGATTCCACCCACAATGGTCTCGGCAAGACCCTGAACACCCTGGGTGGCGTCCTGAAGCATGCCCTCGGCATTCCCTAGCGGTGGACGATTTCGCGCGCCGGCTGCTTGCCTGGTATCGCCGCCATGGGCGCCACGACCTCCCATGGCAGGTCGGCGACCCCTATGCGCGTTGGCTCGCCGAGGTCATGCTCCAGCAGACCACGGTGACCGCTGTCATCCCCTATTTTCAGCGCTTCATGAATGCTTTTCCGACCGTGCAGGCGCTCGCCCGGGCCTCCCAGGACGAGGTCCTCGTCCACTGGGCGGGCCTCGGATACTATGCGCGGGCGCGCAATCTTCATGCCGCCGCCCGTCGCATCACCGAACAGTACGCCGGCGATTTTCCGCGCACCGCAGAGGCCTGGGCGGCCCTGCCCGGGGTGGGGCCGTCGACCGCCGCGGCGATCGTGGCGTTTGCCTTCGGAATCCCCGCGCCCATACTCGACGCCAACGCCCGCCGCGTATTGGCCCGTTACCACGCGGTAAGCGGCCGAGATGCGCGCGCCCTGCGCGAGCTCTGGATGCACGCCCGCGACCACACCCCCACGCGTGAAGCGGCCGCCTATACGCAAGCGATCATGGACCTCGGTGCGCTGGTCTGCCGCAAGACCCCGGACTGCGCCGCCTGCCCGGTCGCCGCGGACTGCGCCTTCGAGGGCGAGGACGTGCCAGTTATGCGGCGAGCGCGCCCCGAGCGCGCGGTATTCATGGCCGTGATTCGCGATCCGAAGCGCGGCTTCTTGCTGGTACGCAGGCCCCCCCACGGTGTCTGGGGCGGGCTCTGGAGTCTGCCGGAAAGCGCCGAGCTCAAAGACCTGCCGGCGGCGGTCGCGGCCTTGGGTCTTGAGCCCCGGCTGGGCACGGCCGCGGCGCCTATCCGCCATGTATTTACCCACTTCCGGCTAACCATAACGCCGATCCCCATCGAGGGGGCGTCTCAAGGATGCGGCGTAGCGGAGCGCGGCGACGTGATGTGGTATAAAGGACGCGGGCCTGGTCCCGGGATGCCAGCACCCATTCGCCGCCTGCTCAACCAATTTCTGGAGGTGCCATGAGTCGAACCGTATTGTGCGTGAAGCTCAAGAAAGAAGCGGAGGGCTTGGCCTACCCGACCTACCCAGGCGAGCTCGGCAAGCGGATCTTCGAGAGCGTCTCCAAGGAGGCCTGGGGACAATGGCTCGGCCACCAGACCATGCTCATCAACGAGTACCGCCTGAGCCCGATGGACCCCAAGGCGCGCAAGTTTCTCGAAAAGGAAATGGAGTCGTATTTCTTTGGTGAGGGCTCGACGATCCCCGAGGGCTACAAGCCCCCGGGGAGCAAATGACCACGCGCCCTACGCGTGCCCCTTCACGAGGTTCGCCGTAAAGAAGTTCTTCGTCATGCGCCAGCCGGTCTCGGTGGCGCGCGCCTCGGCCGGGCCCGCCTTGTCCATGAAGGCATGCCCGACGTCTGGGAATACACTCATCGTATAGCGCTTGTTAGCGCGGCTCAGGCTTTCGGCCACGCGCGCGTGCTCATCGGGCCCTATCGAGGTATCTTGGGCCCCATAGCAAAGCAGTAGCGGCGCCTGCAGCCGCGGGACGTTGCCCAGAATCGAGGTCCGGCCGAGCATATCCTTGGGATTGTCTATTCCACCGCCATAGAAAGATATGGTTGCGCCGATGTCGTGCGGATAGCGTGTCGCCGCGAGGAATGCCAAACGACCGCCGTTGCAAAATCCCATGACGCCAAGCCTGTCGGCCGCCACGTCCTTGCGCGCCTTAAAAAAACCGACGGCGCGATCGAAGGCATCCATCACCCCCTCGTCCCCGACGGCCTTAAATTTGGCCGCGGCCCCCTGAATATCCGGCGGCGCGAACAGCGCCCCGTCGTAGAAGTCGAGCACGAAGGCGGCAAATCCAAGCCCCGCAAGTTTCTCGCCCACGACCCGCATATGGTCGTTGACACCCCAGATCTCCATGAACACGACCACGAGCGGCGCGGGGCCGCCGGGCGGCTTGACGAGGTAACCGCGCACATTGGACTCATCCAGATAAGCCGCGGATTTTTGCTTTTCCATGTCAGTTTTCTCCTTTGGAACAAAGGATAAACGAAATCCGCCGCGCTACGCGCCGACCGCGCACTGCGCAAGTTGTGCCGTGGTCGGTTCCGCGCAGCAGTACCAAGGCTCGGATAGCTGCGGGCCCTCGGGCCCCGCGCAGCCGGCCGCGAGCGCCGGGACCTTGCGTCCCGCCGCCTCATGCGCCAGCCGCCACAGACCCGCAAAGGTCTCCCAGCGGCTGCATTCGCTCCCGGCCTGCTCCACCCATGCCTGGGCGCGGGCCTGCAAGACATCGACGCGCGCGTCGGGGTTTGCCCACGGGTAGCCCAGGATCGCATCGGTGAATGGCTGAAGCTGTTCGCGAAAGCCTGGGATGCGCAGGAGATAGGAATCCTCCGGAATGAGCAGGCGGATTGCAAGCTGAATGGGCGCCACGCTGTTGATAAGCCCGAGGTCGCGCACGCGCGCGAGCAGGCCCACATAATCGTCAAGGGTCGTCCAAGGGGTAAACGGCACGAAGGTCGGGGCGAGCGCCATGCCGGCTCCGCGCACCAGCGCCACGGCGCGGCCAATGTCTTCCCCCGCGTGCCCCTTGTCGAGGTGACCAAGCACCGTATCGTCGAACGACTCGGCGGCGCTTGTGATGAACAGACAGCCGTACTCGCGCAGCCGCGGCAAAAGGTCTTGATGCGTCAAGATATGCGAGATCTTGATCGTGGCGTCGAAGGTCACATGCGGCCAACGATCATGTATCACCGCCAGCACCCGCAGGGCGTGGGTGGGCCCGTTCAGGAAATCCGGGTCCCCGAAGGACAGGTGGGTGGCGCCCTGTGCTATCTGCTGCTCGGCGTCGGCGACCACCACGTCCCGCGGGATCGCTCGGAACCGACCCTCGTACACGGGGACCAGCGGGCAGTGACGGCAAAGATACTTGCAACCACGCGAGGCCTCCACGAAGCCCACGGTCTTGCGCGAGCCATCCGGCAGCCCGAGGTGCGCATAGCGCGCCAGGGGCGGCAGCCCGGCGCGATCTGGGACCACGAACGTCACCTTCGCAAGGCCCCCGTCCGGTTCGCCCCCCGCAGCTACCGCGAGCAGGCCGTTCTCGAACTCCGGACCCAGCACCACATCCACGCCCAAACCCCTCAGAAGCGCCCGGTTAGGTGGGCCATAGACCCCATAACAGACAATGCGCGCACCGCGGGCCCGGCGCCGCAACTCCGGCAACAGGCCCATGGCGATGCGCGTGGCGGTGTGCATGCCAAGCGCGATCCCGATAAGCCCGAAGCCGTCGAGGCCGCCCCTGGGAAGCGTGGCGAGCGTCAAGTCGACCAAAACCACCTCGTGGCCGCGCGCGCGCAGCAGCGCCGCGGGGTGGGCCAGCGAGTGGGGTTGACGGCCGAGCTCGTACGGGCTGATCAAAAGCACTTTCATGCCCCCATGATACGGGAAAGCCGTGCCCTTGTCGGCCCGCCCCCGGTCCGCGGGGCTGCGGGTCACCACGACACGCCGCCCCGCCCCACAACACCCCCTTGTCCATGATCCCGCTGTCTTGCTGCCGCGGGACGTCTTGACGTGGCCCGGGTGAGCGGCTTTAATGCGCGCTTCGCCCAGGTAGCTCAGTCGGTAGAGCAGAGGACTGAAAATCCTCGTGTCGGTGGTTCGATTCCGCCCCTGGGCACCAATGAAAACAATGACTTAAGGCGTTTTCCGCAATACCGAATTTTTCCATGTAAGCACTCGGGGCGATTTCGGCCCTACCTCGCCCTTCCCTTGACTCCCTGCCGGTATCGGGCTGCTCAGGTCGGACACGACAGTAGGGGGATTATGGGCCGGAACCTTTCTCCCAGGACACAACAGATCACTACGATAAAGGATTCTGTTGGTGGAATTCTGCGAGAATACGCTCGCGCAAAAGCCGACCGCCCAGTGCCGTTGGCGGTACACAGTAACCGACCCATAACACACCCTGCCGCAGTTCCCCTGATCCCGTTACGCTTCCCGTCCATCACATTGATGGAGGGTGGTGAGTGGCGAAGATCCGCAATCATAAAGCCTGGCAAGCGCTTTTTTGGTGCGAGGCAAGCGCGAAGAGTGCGCGTGACTTCTGTGCCCGCCACGGCCTGCAGTTGGCGTACTTCTATCGGCGCAGCCTGGAGCGCCGCGGGCGTTCGGCGAGTCGCCGGGGGCAAGATACGCAGCCCACTCCAACCGTTGCGGCCTTCGTGCCGGTGACACGGTCACACCCCGCGGTCCACAGGCGGCGATCACGCTCACCGCCGGCAAGGCCTCTCTGGCGCTCTCGTCTTCCGTGTCCCCCGCCTGGGTGGCCGCCCTCCTTATGGCCCTTAAGGCCTGATTCCCATGCGCATGTTCATAGAGCCGCTGGCCGTATACCTGCACCGCGAGCCCATAGACATCCGGGCGAGGATAGACGGGCTCGCTATAAGGGTGGAGCAAAAGATGACCTTGTCGCCTTTGACGGGTGCCCTTTTGCCTTCACGAACCGCAGGCGCAACCGCGTGAAGGTCCTTTATTGGGATCAGACCGAGCTTGCGCTGTGGGTCAAGCGCCTGGAGGCGGCGCGCTTCGCCTAGCCGCGCAAAGTCTCCGATGCGGTGTGGGCGCTCACACAAGACCGGCTTTAGTGGCTGCTCGCAGGCTACGACATCACGCTCATGAAGCCGCAGCGGTCCTTGGTGTATCAGTGGGTTTCTTAAGTCAACAATCTATTATTTGTGTGGGATGTCTGTTCGATTATCGTATAATCGTGGCTATGAAAAACAGTATACGAGACACGGCGCTACCGAACGATATCGAGGCCCTGAAGGCCGTGATCGTCGAGCGCGACGAGACGATCAGTGAGCGCGATGCCACGATCGAACGCTTGACGCGTCATGCCGAGCGCCTGCAAGAACAATTGAACTAGGCCGCCCGGCGCTATAGCGCGCACAGCAAAAAAGGCCCAAGCCCGCAGATGGGGCTCTTTGGTGAGGTCGAGGTCGAGGCTCTTGCCACTGAAGAGCCGCCAGCAGTCGAGAGCGTGGTGGCAGGCCACATCCATCGGCAAGGCCCGGGGCTATCGGAAGCCCTTGCCCACCGCTCAAAGCCTACAGGCGGCCTGCCGATTCACCTTGAAGGATAATGGGGTGCTATGACCGCGCAGAGCCCTTGCCGGGGCGCGACCTTCCCCCTATTTGAAAGCCGCTTCTCGCGACGGGCGGGCTCCCTGTGGGTCTCGAAGGTGCCAGCCGCCAATATCATCGGGCGCATTCCGTATCGGTTGGCGCCATTATACCATAACGGCTTGTGTATATAAACTGAATTGGGGTTGTCCAAAGCGACGTCGAAGACGGGGTGGAGCGGATGACGAGGCCCGAGTCTTAGGACGACCCACTATTGTGTCAATTGTGTCAATCCCTCCATCCTGAGCTACCGATAAAAAATTCCCCGGAAGATAGGCGCACCCTTCTTTTGGTGAAGGATGGCAAAGCTGATGTGGCCAATCAAGTATGCCCACACGAAATAGGAAATCATTTTATGCAGCCATGACACCTGCATATACTCATGGAAATCCGTCGAACTGCTCGAGGCCCCATGTCCGCCAGGGATGACGAAAAATATCCAGACACCGGTGATCGCCATGCCTGTGACGGCCAAGATCCCTAAGCCATGCCAAAAGCTCGCGAGACCGATATGATTAGGCCCACCCGACGGCAACGTGCCGCGGAAAAGTCCGCGTATGTCCGCCCCTACAGCCTGCATGCCTGCGCGGTTCCAGGGAAAGAGCGTGCCAAAATCCTGGATAGAATATATCCACAACCAGACGACAAATATCACGGTGCTGGCCGCTAGCCCGTCCCACTCATGAAAATAAAAAAATGCCCGGGTCTGCGGATCCGGGACCAGTAGACCGGAGATTAACTGAGCACTGATTGTCAGTGCCAGGCCCCAGTGCAAAATACGGGTCATCAGATCCCATCGCGTCTCATCCATTGCAACCCTCCTCATGGGCAAGCTCGCTTACCGTTACCGTTCTCGATACCCAGAGAATGACGGCTGGTGGCGGTCGCTGACAGTCACCCCCTGGTAGGCTAGAGCGGTCACCTTACGATAGAGAGAAGCGACAAGCAATGCCTGGCCTCTTCCCATAGTCCGCGGGATTTTCCAAGAAGCGGCCCCGCGAGAAACGCTTATGACAGAGCCAGAATCCCTTATGTAGGTTAAGCCGGTGCCCGCCCACCGGGCGCGCGCAAACCGTGCGAAAGGCTTACGCAGGAGCGG
>JAKBUS010000101.1 GCA_021841585.1 Pseudomonadota bacterium
TATCGGCGGGCGCGCTCGAGGGCATTTATGCTCACGAACAGGTTGCGGCGCCGAAACATGACCGGGCTTTCCAGCAACAGGAGTGGGCGCAGTCCGGGCGTGTCCGATGCCGCAAACCAGGGTTCGGACAAAAAACGCTCGGATCCGTACGCCCACTCCGGTGTTTCCATATGGCGGTCCCAGGACAATTTTTCCGCGACCGCGGCGAGATAGGCGTCCATCATGGCGCCGCCGGGAACACGCCCATTCAAGATGGCCGGAGCGGTCATAAGAGACGTGGCGCGCGCCACGTCTGATGTGAGCGACGCGAAATAATCGAGGAACTCACGCACAAGAACGCCAAAGGGGCCGCCGGCGGCCGCGTCAACGGCCACGTCAGCCAGGTTTTGGGGACGTGTCGTCTGCTGGATCATGTTGCTCATCCGGTTTCTGCATCAGCTCTTGAATGCCATAGAGCGTCCTTGGGCTTATTTTGTTGCGTGGGTAATAGGTTTCCACCACTTTCACGACGTCATCCGAGGTCTTCAGCCCTAAATTGCGTATCAGACTTCGAATATCGGCGGCGTCATGACCCTCCGTATCCCCGATGCGCATGGCCAAACACTTCATGGCAAGGAGATACTCCGCAGTGGGTACAAAGACGCGCAGTCCGGTCTGGTGGTCTGCGCTCATGTACTCCGCGTATATTCTGTGCTCCCCGCGCGATGATACGAACCCCTTGACAGCGTCATTGAGCCAGTTTTCCGGCCAGTTGCGATCGAGTGCGATGCGGCGGGCCGCTGTCCGAACGAAGGCGCTATCGCCCTGAATCACCACGTCGACATCGCGTGTCGATACCCGAAACTGCCATTCCAGCGCGATGGCGGATCCACCATAAACGCAGAGGTCTACCAGTACACCGGCCTCCTGGGCAAGCTGTCCGAGTTCTTCCAGGGCCGCGACGATTTCTTCTCGCACCAACATGGTAGTGAGTATACCGCCTTTGTGGACTAACGCGGCGAAAGGACACTTTCTTCCGTGTCGGCCGCCCCGCTGTCGGGGTCGATTCCCTCCGTGTCGGCTGTGGACAACCCCCTCTGTGTGGGGGCATGGCCGGTCGAGAGAAGGGCGGTCCGGTACGCCTCGTCGAGATCCGACCAGTCGATGGAATGGCCTTCCTCCGCCCGGCGGTAGGCCTCGATCAGGAGCTCCGCCGCGCGACTGGCCAAGGTCCGGCGCTGCAGGATCTTTGCGGAGACATGCGGCTCGGGATATCGACCGCCCTCGCATTCGGTCGCCCGGAACTCGAGCGCGCATCCCTCCACTTCCTCGTAATCGTCGTATAGGAGCGGCATATCGGGCGCATCGTCCCAAAGCGTCCCATTGGCAAAGCGCGCCTCGGCTTTCGCGCAGGCCTCTTCTTCGGAGTCCGCCTCGACTCCGACGCGGCAGATGTGCTCGTAGGGGAGTATGTACTCAACCAGATATTTCATCGGGGGTGCCTCCGGCATGGGGGGTCGCGCCACGCATTGCGCGCCCCTATGGAGTGGTATAGTATAACATATAGCACACATATACAGGGCAAACACCTCGTGTACGCCGACCGCACAAAGGATTATCCGCGTTCCCGCCTGGCCACCCGTAACGAGTCCGGCCGGGCGCGAGGCACCGTCCGTATCGCTATCTATGCGCTGGCCGCGAGTCTCCCGGCGGCTTCCGCCATCGGCTTTTGCGCGGCGTTGGGCGTACTCGCGGCGCAGTCGCTTGCTGCGCGCTCTCCTTTACAGGAGCCTCTTGGGCCGCGAGCCGTCGCCGGACTGGTCCACGAAGCGAGCCGCAGCCGCGCCCGGTTCGCGGGCGCCTTGACCGGCACCTTCGCGCGGCTTCATGACGGCGCCGTGCCCGGGGGATGGACACCGGTGCGCGTCAAGGCCGCCGCGGGCCCGGGCGGCCCCGGCACGGTCGCGTGGGTGTCCCCCCATGGCCGTTATCTCTTCATCGGTGCCGTCATAAACCGGCAGGGCGTCAACGTGACGCGCCGGCTGGCGCGGGCGGCGCACATGCTGCCGGCGGCACAGGGCGGCCAGACGGCGGCAGCGGCGCAGGGCGCGTCCCCCGGCAGTCTCCCGGCGCCCCAGGCGCCGGTGGCCGTCCTGAGCCACCAGGCCTTTTGGCAAGCCACCCGGACGGCTACGACCGGGATCCGGCAGTACCAGGTGGGCGCCCGTCATACGCTGTATGTCTATTTCGATCCGGACTGCATCTTTTGCCATCACCTCTACGACCGTCTGCACGCCGACCGCGCGCTTTTGAAGGCCCGTCATGTGCGCGTCGACTGGATCCCGGTGGCGATCCTGCACCCGGGGTCCGCGGCGCGCGCGGATGCGATCCTTGCGGGAGGACGCAAGGTGCTGGTCGCCAACGAGACGCACTTCGATGTGGCGAAAGAGCGGGGTGGGGCGCCCCGTCGCGTGAGCCCCAAGGAGACGGCCAGGCTCATCGCCAACATGAAAGTCTTTCTGCACGGCGGCGCCGATCTGGGCACGCCGACGTTGTCCTGGCGGTCCGCCGGCGGGCACGCCCATTACCTGGTCGGCCTGCCGAACAAGACCGGCCTTTCGTCCATTATCCGGTCCTTCGGGCCGGTCATTGCGCAACACTAACGTGCCAGAGGCACAGGAAGGAGGATGTATGAGTGAAGCTACGAAGAGCCGCCCCGCGTTCCTGCAGGCGAAAAAGCCGGGTGGGGCCGGCGGTACGCAATACAACATCGTCGCCGAGGTTGTCTCCGTGAATCCCGAGACGCAGGAGCTGATCTGCCGTCTGCCCGGCGATGCCCGGACGTTCGCCGTGGGTGTCTTCAAGAAAAGCGCCGAGCGACCGGTCCAGAAAAAGGCGGTGTGGGAGGGCAACCACATCGATGAGCGCGCGGCCGAGCGGCTGAATCCCATGACGGTCATGGCCGACGGCAAGGAGCAGAAGGTCCATCAACGCGTCATTCTCGAGCACGCGGTCGTGTTCGGCAAACCGGAAAACGGCACGGCCGCCGCCCGCGACGCGCTGCTGAACGAGTTCCTGAACAAGAAGAACCCGAAGCTCTTCGCCAACTGGATCCATGCGGCGACGTCCAATCCCGACAAGGTCCGTCAGGGCTTTGTGACGGTCGCGGGGTTTAAGAACGAGGTGCAGCGGGTGATCGTCTGGGACGGTGCGCCGGTGGCCGCCGACGACAAGGCGGCCATGGCGGCGCTTGCCGCCCGCATCGCCAAACAGAACGTGCCGCTCAAGGAAGGCGAGAAGCGTCCGGTGAAGCCGCAGGTGGCCGTCACCGTGCGCGCGGTCGGCGAAAACGGCGAGATCGTCGGCGTGGGCCCGGTCGTCTCCTACAACGGGGAGGCCAAGCGCCCCTTGAATAGTGAGGACCTGGCCGCCTATGTCGGGGCGTTCAAGGAGGACTTCCCGAACGCAGCCCTGGATGTACTCGTGGGGGATGCCTATCCCGCCAGCCAAAAGGGCGTCCAGGGGCTTACGCTGAAGACCGGCGAGGAGGGTACGCGCGAGGCGAACAGCCGCGCCATGTACTACCTGCACGGCCTGCTGCGCGATACCCGGGATCCGGAAAACGGCGCGTATACCGGCATGATCGGCACGCACGCGGTCGTCGAGTTTTCGCCCGGCAAGCCGGACCCGCGCCTGCCGAATGTCATGAAGGGCGCGGAGCATGACTGGGTGACGAGCGTCTTCTTGAGCCGCCAGGAAGACCTGCTGACGGCCATTCCGGGCCGCGACGGCAAGCCGCTGCATATGCCCGAGTACCTGGTCCGCGAGGACTATCAGCCGGAGCCCCACGCAAGCGAGGCGGGGGAGGGCGAGGATCCCGTGCCCCGCGCAAGTGGGGATGAAAGGAAGGAGGAGGATGACGACGACAGCCCGTTCGCGGGACTGGGTGGCTGATCGGGGTTAGCCCGCGCAAACGGGGATGAAAGGGGTACGGATGGAGGGAAGAGGGGGGCTTAGCCCCCCCTTTTTTATGGTGCGGCTTCGCACCGCGCCCGGAATCCGTATCGTAGGGGCATCGGAGGGATAGGGAGAGCTTTTTGCTATGGGGGATTCAGAGACAGCTCGGCTGCCGGCGAGCGCTGCGATAGCCGTGCTGTTCCAGGCGGCGCGCGACATGGCCATCGCGCCCGATCCGGAGATCGATGACAGCCAGCCGCGCCGGCGCCTGGCCGGGGCCTATCTCCGCTACCGGCGATCCGTCGCCAACCGGATCTCTGCCATGCTCTGGATGGCGGGGCTCTGGGAAGGCGGCGTATCCGTGCACGAATCGATCGATGCCATTCGCCACACCACGGCGGATGAAGGTGACCCCGCCATCATGACACCGCTTGTGTGGGCTGTATCGCTGCTGGCCGCGGATGACCGCGGCGACCTTCCCGGCATCGCTGCGGGGCTCAACATGGTGGACGGTTCGCCGTCGCCACCCCGCGCCTCTTGCCGGCCCGGTCTCGATGATGACCGATTCCGCCGCTAGGGCGCCGTCTCTGTCGCTGCCGCGGGCCTACGCGCTGTCGGCGATCGTGCCGGCCGAGAACCGCCCGCGGCCCGGTGGCGGCGTCCTGGAGGAGGCCGAATTCTCCTGGCGCCGGCGGGTACGGGATGACTGGATTTTCGACTCCACCCTGCAGGAGCGCCTGGCCGGCGTGGTCGCGAACGCGGTGGCGCTGGACGTGCGGCAAGTGACGATCCGGCTCACTACCGCCCAGATCCTGGATCGCCGGGCTTCGCGTTTCGTGCCCCTGGCCGCCCGGCTGCCGGTGGAAATCAGCTGGATGGACCCCGATGGCGATGGCGACCGCGCCGCGCGCGCGGCGAAGGCCTTGCGCCTCTGGCGCGCCTACGGCATCCGGTCCTGCATCGAAGCGCCTGGGGCCGCTGCCGGTCCCGCGACGCTGGCTCTGGCGGTCCGGGCGAAATCGGACCGCGTGCGGATCGTGCTGCGGGGCGCGCAGTGGCACGCAGGCTCTCCTGAGCGCACCCCTTTGTCCCGTTTCTTCCGCACCTGCCGCAAATCGGGACTCGCCGTGGTGGCAAGTGGTGTCGATACGCGCGACGCGCTGGCGGCCGCGATCGCGCTTGGCGCCACTCATACCCAGGGACGCCTCTGGCGGGATCTGGGCTACGAAATCACCGGCATCGCGCCGTGAATCGCGAGCCGCGGCTGAGGCTCGC
>JAKBUS010000030.1 GCA_021841585.1 Pseudomonadota bacterium
AGGTGCCCGACACCTGGACAGGACACCGATACAGATTGTGACTCTTAATGATGGCGGAGAGAGAGGGATTCGAACCCTCGATGGAGTTTTTGACCCCATACTCCCTTAGCAGGGGAGCGCCTTCGACCGGCTCGGCCATCTCTCCTAAAGAGCGCACAGCATACCTTGCGCGCGCGTTTCAGGAAAGGGTGCGCGGGACTTCAGGGCTTGGGAACCTCCTCTTCGACAACCCCGGTCTCGCGCTCCCGCTGGATGCGCTCGTAGATCTCCTCGCGATGAACAGGGACATCCTTCGGCGCGTTGACCCCGATACGAACCTGGTTGCCCTTGATGCCCAGTACCGTGACCTGAACCTGGTCACCAATATTCAGTGTCTCTCCGATACGTCTCGTCAGAATCAGCATATCGCCGCTCTCCTTAAAGCCTGCCTTGAGCCTTCCTGGTTTCCGGCTCCCCATGAGGACCTGCTTTGGGTCCGCTTTCCCATGACTGCTCGTCCCTGAGACGACACTCGCCGACTCAACGCTTGCAGATTCTATGCCAACGGCACCGCGGTGGCGGTCTCGGCATCGAGACCGAAGGCGCTATGAAGTGCGCGAACCGCTAATTCCAGATATTTTTCCTCGACGACCACCGATATCTTGATCTCGGATGTCGATATCATCTGGATATTAATGCCTTCTTCGCCCAATACCCGAAACATCGTGCTAGCGATCCCGGCGTGCGAACGCATGCCCACGCCTACCACCGAGATCTTGGCAATGCGCTCATCGCCGCGCACCTCGCGGGCCTTGAGGGCGCTGGCGGTCTTCTCCAGAATCTCGCGGGCCTGACGGTAATCGCCGCGCGGGACGGTGAACGTGAAGTCGGTGGTCTTATCCGCCCCGACGTTCTGGATGATCATGTCGACGTTGATGTTCGCGCAGGCCACGTCGCCTACGATCCGGTAAGCGACACCAGGCTCGTCTGGCACGCCCTTGATCGTGAGCTTGGCCTCATCCCGACTGAAGGCGATCCCCGATATCAGCGCCTGCTCCATCTTGGATTCCTCGTAAGTGATTAATGTTCCGGGGCCATCGTCAAAGGACGACAGGACCCGCAGGGGCACATGATACTTGCCAGCGAACTCGACCGACCGAATCTGAAGAACCTTGGCGCCGAGGCTCGCCAGCTCCAGCATCTCCTCGACGGTGATGCGCTCGAGCCGCCGTGCCTGCGGACAGACGCGCGGGTCTGTCGTATACACACCGTCCACATCCGTATAGATCTGGCATTCATCGGCCTTGAGGGCCGCGGCCATGGCCACGGCCGTGGTATCCGACCCTCCGCGCCCCAGGGTTGTGATATTGCCCTCTTCGTCCACCCCCTGAAATCCGGCGATCACGACCACCCGGCCGGAGGCCAGGTCCTGGCGTACGCGCCCGTCGTCGATCGCGGTAATGCGCGCCTTGCCGTGCACGTTGTCGGTACGGATATGGACCTGCGCGCCCGTATAGGACTTGGCCGGACAGCCGAGCTCCTCCAGGGCCATGCTGAGGAGCGCGATCGTGACCTGTTCGCCGGTGGCGAGCAGCACATCGACCTCGCGCGGTGGGGCGTTGGGATGAATGGCGCGGGCCATGGCCAGCAGGCGGTTAGTCTCACCGCTCATGGCCGACACCACCACTACCATGTCATGGCCGCGCGCGCGCTCCGCCGCCACGCGCTTTGCAACCGCCTGAATGCGCTCCACGGTCCCGACCGAGGTGCCGCCGTACTTCTGCACGAGCAAGGGCATAATTTGAGGGTCTGGCATGAGAAAGACGCGAAGATTACCGCGCCCTTCCCTACGTGTAAACGGAAACTCTGTTCTAAGCCAAACGGGAGCGCAAGAATGCCCGCGCCGCCTCCAGGGCTTGATCCACGGCGCCGGTCTCGGCCCCGCCCGCCTGGGCGAGCTCAGGACGGCCGCCACCCTTGCCACCGAGCACGCGCGCGGCCTCGTTCACGAGGTCGATGGCATTCACGCGCGCCACGACCTCCGGGGTAACACCGGCGATCAGCGTGACCCGCCCGCCGGTGACCGAGGCCAGCAGGATGGCCGCCGGGCGCAGCTCGCCCTTCAGGCGATCCATGGCCTCGCGCAGGGCCTTCACATCACCGTCGAGACGCCCGATCAGGGTCTTCACCCCGCCCTGCTCGACGGCCTCGGCCGCCAGATTCCGGCTTGCCGCAAGACCGGCCTTGGCGCGGGCCTGTTCGATCTCCTTTTCCAAGGCCTCGACGCGCGCCTTCGTGCGCTGCGCCTTGTCCACCAAATCCTCGCGTGTCGCCCCCAGGGCCTGCGCGGCCTCGCTCACGCGCATCTCGAGCGCTCGCACATAATCGAGCGCGGCCTGGCCGGTCACGGCCTCGATGCGCCGCACACCAGAGCCCACCGCGGTCTCGGACACGATCTTGAAAAATCCAATGTCACCGGTGCGATTGACATGGGTGCCGCCACACAGCTCGGTCGAGTACCCGCCCATGGTCACCACGCGCACCTGCTCGCCATACTTTTCCCCAAAGAGCGCCATGGCCCCGCCGCTCACCGCGTCGTTGAGCGCCATGTGCGCGATTGCGACCTCGCTATTGGCGCGAATCGCCTCGTTCACCGACTGCTCGACCGCCACGATCTCCTCGGCGCTCAGCGCCTGACCATGGCTGAAGTCGAAACGCAGGCGCTCGGGGCCGACGAGCGAGCCGCGCTGCGTCACATGCGCGCCGAGAATGCGCCGTAGCGCGGCATGCAGGAGGTGGGTTGCCGAGTGGTGCGAGGCCGTCGCCACGCGCCGCGAGGCACTCACGACCGCGGTGAGCTCGTCACCGACCCGCAAGGTCCCCTCGGTCACCCGGCCGACATGCGCGAAACCCTTGCGGGTGTCCTCGACCACAAACCGCGCATCACGACTGAAGAGCAGCCCCTGATCGCCGACCTGTCCGCCCGACTCGGCATAGAACGGGGTCCGGTCCAGGAACACCACCCCCTCATCACCCGGCGACAACCACGGGACGGTGCGCCCCTCGGCGGCGAGCGCGCGGATGCGTGCCGGCACCGAGACTTCCTCATAGCCGCAAAACTCCGTCTCGCCGGCCACCACCACTTCATCGCCGCGGAAGCTCTGCGCGGCGCGCGCGCGGGTCCTTTGCGCGCTCATCTCCCGCTCGAACCCGACCATATCGATGGACAATCCCCGCTCGCGGGCGATATCGGCGGTGAGGTCGGCGGGGAAGCCGTAGGTGTCATAGAGCCGAAAGACCGTCGCGCCCGGAATGACGCCGCCCGCGACAAGCCCGGCAATATCCTGCTCCAGGAGCTTCAGGCCCTGCGCCAGGGTCTCCGCAAATCGCTCCTCTTCCTGCTTGAGCACGGCCTCCACATGAACCTGGTCGCGCGCGAGCTCCGGGTAGGCCTCGCCCATCTCGCGAATCAACGGGGCGACGAGGCGATAGAAAAACGGCCCCGTGGCGCCCAGGCGATGGCCATGGCGCAGCGCCCGACGCACGATCCGGCGCAACACATAGCCGCGCCCCTCATTGCCCGGCACGATGCCGTCGGTCACAAGGAAGGCGGCGGCGCGGATATGATCGGCGATCACGTTCAGGGACTTGTCATGCAGCTCATTTATCTCCAGGACCTCGCCGACCGCTCGGATCAGTCCCTGGAAGAGATCGATGTCGTAATTGCTCGTCACCTTCTGCATGACCGCGGCCATGCGCTCAAGCCCCATGCCGGTATCCACCGAGGGCTTGGGCAGGGGATTGAGCCGCCCCTCGCGGTCACGATCGAACTGCATGAACACGAGGTTCCAGATCTCGACATAACGATCGCCGTCAGCCTCGGCGGTGCCTGGGGGCCCTCCGGCAATCCCCGGACCATGATCGTAGAAAATCTCCGAACACGGCCCGCACGGACCGGTATCGCCCATGGACCAGAAATTGTCGGCCTCGCCGATGCGGCTAAAGCGCGCCGGGTCCACGCCGATCTCGTCTAGCCAAATGCGCGCGGCCTCGTCGTCGCCCTCGAAAACCGTCACCCACAGGCGGTCCGCCGGCAGGCCCATCTCGCCGGTCAGGAACTCCCAGGCGTAACGGATGGCGTCGCGCTTGAAATAATCCCCGAAGCTGAAATTCCCCAGCATCTCGAAGAACGTATGGTGACGCGCGGTATAGCCGACGTTCTCGAGGTCGTTATGCTTGCCGCCGGCACGCAGGCAGCGCTGCGCGCTGGCGGCGCGCGTGTAGGGACGCCGGTCGCGACCAAGGAACACGTCCTTGAACTGCACCATCCCGGCATTGGTGAAGAGCAGGCTCTGATCATTGGTTGGCACGAGCGAACTGCTCGCCACCACCTCGTGGCCGTGACGCGCAAAAAACTGCAAGAAACGATTACGGATCTCGGTGCTCTTCATCATGGGCTCGGTTATCGTTATCGGCTCAGTCTTGCGGCGCATGCACCGCAAACATAATGTCTTCGTGGCGAAAGCCTCGGCCTTGCAGGAAGCGTGCCTGTCGCGCCCGCTCGCGGCGATCCTCCGGGATCGGTGCCCCGAAGCGCTTGACGCGCGCCGCCGCCGCCCGCTCGCCCCATGCCCCTTCCTCCGGGGCGAGCGCCGCGGCTATGATCTCGGCCGGCACCCCCTTGGCCCTCAACTCCACCAGGATGCGCACCGGTCCCACCCCCTGGGCAGCGCGCCCGCGGACCCGTTCCGCCGCGTAGCGTTCATCGGAGAGCGCGCGCTCGGCGGCAAGCTCGGCGGCGGCGTCCGCGGCCTCGGCGGCGCTATAGCCGCGCCGGCACAGCCGCTCGACCAATTCCTGCCGGCTATAATCGCGCCGCGCGAGCAGCGCCAAACCATAGCATCTCGCAGGCTCGCGCCCTCCACTCACATATCATCCCCATCATCGGGTGCCGGCTCATCGCTGGCCCCCGCCGCGGGCTTGATCATAAACGATGCCCGGAGCTTCGCCTCTAGCTCATCGGCCAAGGCCGGGTTGTCGCGCAGGTACTGGCGGGCATTGTCCTTGCCCTGGCCTATGCGCTCACCGCCATACGAGTACCACGCCCCGGACTTTTCCACCAGATTCGCGGCCACCCCCAGCTCGATCAACTCCCCCTCCTTCGATACCCCTTGGTCGTAGAGGATATCGAATTCACATTGCCGGAACGGCGGGGCGATCTTGTTCTTCACGACCTTGACGCGCGTCTGGCTACCCACCACCTCTTCGCCACGCTTTATGGTGCCGATGCGGCGGATGTCGAGGCGCACCGAGGCGTAGAACTTGAGGGCATTACCCCCGGTCGTGGTCTCGGGGTTGCCGAACATCACCCCGATCTTCATGCGGATCTGGTTGATGAAGATCACGAGCGTGTTCGAGCGCTTGATATTGCCCGTGAGCTTGCGCAGGGCCTGCGACATGAGCCGCGCCTGCAGACCGACATGCGAATCGCCCATCTCGCCCTCGATCTCGGCCTTGGGCGTCAGCGCCGCGACCGAATCGACGACCACCACATCCACGCCGCCGGAACGCACCAGCATGTCGGTGATCTCGAGCGCCTGCTCGCCCGAGTCGGGCTGCGACACCAGCAGATCATCGACATTCACCCCCAGACGCTTGGCATAGGCCGGGTCGAGGGCGTGCTCGGCATCGATGAACGCGGCCGTGCCCCCGGCCTTTTGCGCCTGCGCCACGACATGCAGGGTCAGAGTGGTCTTGCCGGAAGACTCCGGGCCGTAGATCTCGACCACCCGTCCGCGCGGCAGGCCGCCGATACCGAGCGCCATGTCGAGCCCGAGCGACCCGGTGGGCACGGCCGCGACCGGCAACACCTCGCCGGCGTCGCCGAGGCGCATAACGGAACCCTTCCCAAACTGCTTTTCGATCTGACCGAGAGCGGCGCTCAAGGCCTTGCCCTTGTTGACATCCATTCCATTACCCCCGCGAGTCGCGCAAGAGGGCGATTATCTCATAAAGCCATGTTCGGGACCTAGCCAGGGAAAGCCCGCCCCAGCCAACCCTGAAGGCCATCCAAGGCCGCCACTACCGCCTGCGCGCGCACCGCTGCGCGGCCCCCGGTGAAACGATAGGTCTCGGCGCGTTCCCAGCCGTCTTTGACCCAGCCGATTGCCACCGTCCCCACCGGACACTCCGGGGTCCCGCCGGCGGGCCCGGCGATCCCGGTGATACCGATGGCGATGTCGGCGCCACTCACGCCGAGCGCCCCGCGTGCCATCGCCAGGGCCGTCGCCTCGCTGACGATAGTCGCGGCGCCCAGCCGCTCCCAGGGGACGCCGAGCACCTTGTGCTTGGCATCCGGCGCATAGGTGACGAATCCGTAGCCAAACCAGGCCGAACTGCCGGCGATATCGGTCAAGGCCGCGGCGAGCAGGCCCCCGGTGCAGGACTCGGCGACCGTCACCGTCTGCCCCGCGGCCACAAGCCGCGCGCCGACCGCCGCCGCCAGGGTCTGCATCAAGACGTGCCGCTTGCCAGCCATAAGCCTCCATGCACCAGGAGCGCGGCATAGAGGCCGGCCAATACATCGTCGAGCATGATGCCATAGCCGCCCGGCAGGGCCTCGAGGCGCGCGATCGGAAACGGCTTTACGATATCAAACAGCCGGAACAGGCCAAAGGCCACCGCGAACCAGAGGACCTGGTGCGGGACTCCAAACAGCGCCACGCCCATCCCCGCGATCTCGTCCCACACCACCATGGGCGGGTCTTGCCGCCCGAGGACCTGGGCCGCGCGCGCCGTGACCGGCACGCCGACCGCGATCGCGGCGGCGAGCAATACCGCATAGAACCAAAGCCCCTGGAACCCGGCCGGCCACCACAGCGCGAGCGCGAGAAGCGAACCCATGGTGCCCGGGGCGCGTGGGGACCAGCCCACCCCGAGCCCGGTCGCCCACCACACACTAAAGCGATCCCGGGTCATCGAAATGGTTGTAGCCGGCGCGCGATGGCGTATAGACACCCTCGCCGTCATGCAGGGTAAGCCCCGCGCCGGCGACGATTTCGCCGATATCACGCACGCCGCACGGCAGGCGCGAGGCCAGCCCGGCCAAGGCCTGCACGCGCGCGGGCGGCACCGTAAAGCACAGCTCGTAATCATCCCCGAAGACCAGTGCGGGATCGTAGCCCACGGCCGGGCGGGCGGCCGCGTAGGCATCGGACAGGGGCAGCCGGCGGATATTGAGCCTCGCGCCCACGCCGCTCGCCTTCAGAAGGTGACCGAGATCGGCGACCAGGCCATCGGAGATGTCGATGGCCGCCGAGGCGATGCCGACCAAGGCCTGCCCCTCATGGATCCGCGGCCATGGGCGATCGAGCCGCGCAAGCACCGACTCCTGAAACTGAGACGGCAGCGACAGGCGCCCACCCCGCAGCAGAAAGCCGAGCGCCGCCTCCCCCAGCAGGCCCGAGACATAGACCCGGTCGCCGGGCCGCGCCCCGTCACGCCGCAGCGCCGCCCCCGGCGCCACGGTCCCGAGGGCGGTGATGGTTACCGCAAGCGGCCCGCGCACGGTATCGCCGCCGATCAAGTCGAGGCCCACGGCATCGGCGAGCGCGAAGAGGCCGTCACGGAAACCCGCGAGCCACTCGGCATCGGCGGCCGGCAAGGCCAGATTCAAGAAGAATGCCAGTGGGCGCGCGCCCATGGCCGCAAGATCACTCACGTTCACGGCGAGCGCCTTGTAGCCGACGTCGAAGGCCGGGGCCGAGCGCGAAAAATGCACGCCCTCGACCAGGGTATCGGTGGTCACGGCCAGTGTGTCCGCAGCCCCCGCCAGGGCCAGCAGGGCGGCATCATCGCCGATCCCGAGGACCACCTCCGGGCGATGCGCCGGACGCGTAAAGAACTCTTCTATGAGGCCGAATTCATCCACTCAACGGCGCCCCCCGGGGGCGCGCACGACCTTGGCCATACCGTCTAACACGGCGTTGACGAACTTGTGGCCGGCCTCGCCCCCGTAACACTTGGCGAGCTCCACCGCTTCATTCAATACGATGCGCGGGCCGATCTCGAGGCGATAGCAGAGCTCATAGGCGCCGATGCGCAGGATGGCGCGCTCCACGGGGTCGACCTCGCCGATGGCGCGATCGAGGTGCGCGCCGAGCAACCCGTCGAGTTCCTCCACGTGCGCCGGCACCTCGCGGATCAGTTCCGCGAAATAGGCCTCATCGACACCACCGGTGCTTTCCGGGTCGCGCAGGAACAGGCGGCCTATGTCATGGGAGGGCTGGGCGGTCAGCTGCCACTGGTACAAGGCCTGTAGCGCCTGCCCGCGGGCGCGCGAGCGCGCCCCACTCATGAGGGCCGGAGGCGGCGCAGGACGTCGACCATCTCCAGGATCGACAAGGCGGCCTCGGCCCCCTTGTTGCCGGCCTTGGCCCCCGACCGGTCTATGGCCTGGGCGACGGTATCGGTGGTCAGTACGCCCAAGGCCACCGGCACGCCGGTCTTCAAACCCACCTGCGCGAGCCCCTTCACGCATTCCCCGGCGACGAACTCAAAGTGGGGCGTCGCGCCACGGATGACGGCGCCCAAAGCCACGATGCCCTCGTAAAGACCAGACTCCGCCATGGCTTGAACGGCCAGCGGCAATTCGAAGGCCCCGGGTACGCGCGCCACGGTAATGGAGTCGGACGCAGCCCCATGACGGCGCAGGGTATCGAGCGCCCCCTCCAGCAGGCGCTCGCCCACGAAGGCGTTGAAACGCGCGAGGACGATACCAAAGCGTGCCTCTCCCGCCACCAGCGATCCGTCGATCACTCGCTCGCTACTCATTCCTGCCCCCCCTTGGGTGTCACGTATTCCACGACCTCCAAATGAAACCCGGCGAGACCCGGCGTCTTGC
This sequence comes from Pseudomonadota bacterium, assembly GCA_021841585.1. Taxonomy (GTDB): domain Bacteria; phylum Pseudomonadota; class Gammaproteobacteria; order Acidiferrobacterales; family Acidiferrobacteraceae; genus Acidiferrobacter. Next base: position 8,882 of record JAKBUS010000030.1, read on the forward strand.
GCGGGTGTCCCAGGACCTGCATCTTGCGTACGCCGAGATCCAAAAGGATCTGGCTGCCAAGGCCGACGGTGCGCATGACCTCGCGTCCCGCGCCAACCAAGGCCGCCGGTTCCGGGATCGGACTCTTGAGACGCGCCAATGTCGACGCCGTGGGCGCCGGCTGATCGAGCAACACCACCACCCCGCGCCCGGCGGCGGCGACATGGCGCAAGGCGCCCGCGAGCGTCCATGACGCCGCATGGACATCACTTACGAGGTCAAGGAGGCTCTCCTGGACATGCACCCGTACCGGCAGCGGCTCGGCGTCGATCTCGCCGCATACGAGCGCCAAGTGCACGCGGTCTTCGATGTCATCGTGGTAGGCGACCTGCCGGAACGACCCGTGGACGGTCTCGATCAACCGCTCATCCAGGCGGTGTACGCTGGAGTGATGTTGTAGACGATAATGAATCAGATCGGCGATCGTACCGATCTTCAGATGGTGCTCGGCCGCATAGCGCTCGAGATCCGGCTGACGGGCCATTTCGCCATCATCCTTCAGGATCTCGCAGATGACCGCGGCCGGCTCGAAACCCGCGAAACGGGCCAGGTCGACCCCGGCCTCGGTATGACCGGCGCGCGCCAGGACCCCGCCGCGCCGGGCCATGATCGGAAATATGTGGCCGGGGCTCACGAGATCGCGCGCCTTGGCCTGTGGGGCAATGGCGGCGTGGATGGTGGCGGCGCGGTCGGCGGCGGAGATGCCAGTGGTGACGCCCTCGGCGGCCTCTATGGAGGCCGTGAAGTGGGTCGCATAACGCGAGCCATTCTCCTTGACCATGGGTTCGAGCCCGAGCCTTTGGCAACGCTCCGGGGTCAAGGTCAGACAGACGAGACCGCGCCCATGGCGTACCATGAAATTGATGGCCTCGGGCGTGACCGCCTCGGCGGCCATCAGAAGGTCGCCTTCGTTTTCGCGGTCGGCGTCATCCATGATGACCACCATGCGGCCGGCCTTGAGTTCGTCTATGATTTCAGAGATAGGGCTTATAGGCATGAATGTGACAATGGCAACCGGCGAGCTGATTGGGCCCGAATTATGACTGACCAGGGGATGGAAGTCGATGGAACCGCATAGAACCGGCCGCAACGAACCACGCGCCTCGCTCATCGAACCGGGGCGGACCCTGGGCCCATACCTGGTCTTGAGTACCCTGTCATGCGGGCCGCGCAGCGTAGTCTACATGGCCCAGGACCTAAGCCTGGACCGGCCCGTGGCCCTGAAGACCGCCCCGCGCGGCGCGATCTCGGTGATCGCCGAGGGGCGGGTGCTCGCGCGCTTTAGTCATCCCCATATCGTGACCCTGCACGGCCTGTGGTCCGAGCCCTCGGTGCTAATCCTGGAATACCTGGTCGGCGAGACCCTGAAGGCCCGCCGCGAGCGTGTCGGGACCCTTGCTGAGGATCGCGTGGCGCAATGGATGCAGGAGGCCTTGAGCGCACTCGAGGCGGTGCATGGCCAGGGGCTCGCCCACGGGGCGATCCGCGCCGACAATGTCTTTCTCACCACCGATCAGCGCATCAAGCTCCTGGATTTCCGGCAGACGAGCCTCGGCGAGTCCCCGCCCACCCAGGCCGACGATGTGCGCGCCGTGGGCCGCCTCATGCAGGAACTCCTCGGGGCCGAGGCCGGGGCCTTGACCGATGTCGTGCGTGGGGCGCTTTTGGGACGCTTCCCCACGGCCCGCGCCCTGCGCCTGGCAGTGGCCGCCGCCTACCGGCCGGTCGACATCGACCTGGCCGCCATGGACGCCGGACCCCGGGAGCTGCCACCGCCCGAGCGGCCGGCCGAGGAGCACGCGGCATCCGTGGCGCCGGCCCCCGACACATTCGCCGCGGAACTGTCGGCCGCGGAACTCTCCGACCTGTTCGAGGAGCCCTCGATCAACCCGATGCTGCCGGCCTTCCACGAACGGCCCGGCTGGGGACGGCCATTGGCCGGGCGCAAACGCCTGGGGCTTGCGGCCGCGCTCATCGTGGCCTTGGGGCTGCTCGGCGCGAAGCTCGGATGGCCCCACCGCCAGGAGGCCATGCAGCCGGTCGCGCACATCGCCCACACGGTCGTGCGCATGGCCCACGGCGCGATGCCCAAGGACGCCACCTCGCGCCCGGCGATAAGCCAGCCGGGGGGGTCGGCCTCCACCACCGCGCACCCCGCTATCGTCCACCCTAAGACCGTCGTACGGCCAGGAGCCTATGCCGCATTGGCACACGCTTGGGGCGGTTAGCCTCTGCCTCGTAGCCGTCGGCTGCGTTCCTCTCCCCCGGCATTCACACCCGGCCTCGGCCGCGGGCTGCCGGGTGGGTACGGCTTGGTCCACGGCCTACGCGCGCACACGCATTTTAGGAACGTTGGCCCCCGGGAAGGTACGGGTCCTGCGTTACCGCCTCTCGGTCAGCCCACAACGCGGGTTGCCATGCGGCTCACTGGTCCTTAGCAAGGAGCTTGTGCTCCGGCGCGGCGCAGGCCCTTTGCATATCGTCGAGATCCGCGATTTCTATACGCATGGCCGGCTGGTCGCCAGTCACCGCGCCTTCATAGGCCACGAGCTCACCGGCAGCGGCGTCTATGAGGCGCGCGTGACGCTGCCGATCCCAAGCCAGGCGCCACCCGGGCGGTATGAGGTCGTGAGTCTGCTTTATGCGCGCTGGGGGAAGGGCTCACCGATACTGATCGCGCGTGCCAGAACGCGCTTCACGGTCGCCCCATGAAATCCGGCATGAGGCGCTCGAGGTAACGGGCGATCAGGTCCACCTCGATATTGACCTGCGCGTCCGGGACGAGCTCGCCTAGCGTCGTCGCCGACAGCGTGTGGGGTACGATCGCAAAGAACACGATTGCGCCTTCTATGGCATTGACCGTGAGGCTCACCCCATCCACGCACAACGACCCCTTGCGCGCGACATAGCGTGTCAGGGCCTGCGGGATCTCGAGTACCAGCCTACGCCCCTCCCCGTCGCGCTCGAGCCGCAGGACCGTCGCGACCCCGTCGACATGCCCCGAGACCAGGTGCCCGCCGAGCGGCTCACCCACCTTCAGGGCGCGCTCAAGATTGACCGCGTGCCCCGGCTGCAGGGACGACAGGGCCGTGCGCGCCAAGGTCTCCGCCGACAGGTCGGCACTGAACCCCGACGCCGAACCCTCCACGAGCGTAAGGCACACACCGTTTACGGCGATGCTCTCCCCCAGCGTCCAGCCGTCGGCCGCGAGCCCCGGGGCCTCGACCGTGAGTCTCGCCCCCGTGGCGCGCGCGACGCGCTGCGCGATCGTGCCGCGGCTTTGGATCAATCCTGTAAACATGGCACCCCTCTCCCCCTAATCCGCCCCACGCGGACGCTCACGTCTCGGGGGTCAATATCAGCCGCAGATCGCGCCCTACGCGACGCACCTCATCATAGCGCCAGGCCCCAGCCCCCGAAAGCTCGGCAAGCGTGAAGTCCGCCAGCGGACGACCGTTACCAAGGAGCGTGGGCGCCACATAGACCCGCAATTCGTCGATCAGCCGTTGATCGAGGAGGCCCGCGAGCAAAGTCGGTCCAGCCTCGACGAGCACATCGTTCACGCCGCGCGCGGCCAGCGCCCCAAGCCCCGCGGCGAGATCGACGCGGCCAGGCGCGCCACCCACCACCACGACCTCGGCGCCGGATGCGCGCAGGCGATCAGCCTCCGGCCCGTCAGTCGTCGTGAGGACCATGAGGCCGGCATCTTTGGCGAGAATCTGGGCGCTGGACGGTATCGCAAGACTGGAGGTGACGACCACGCGCAACGGCTGACGGGGCGTTCCATCATGCACCGTGAGCCGCGGATCGTCCTTACGAATCGTACCCGTGCCGGTCATGATGGCACCCATCACGGCGCGCAACCGCTGGACATCGGCGCGCGCCTCGGGTGCCGTGATCCACTGGCTCTCGCCACTTGCAAGCGCCGTGCGCCCGTCAAGAGATATCCCGACCTTGGCCACCACAAACGGGCGAGCGCGTACCGCGCGCGATATAAAGCCGCGATTCAGCCGCGCGGCCTCCCCCTCCATGAGACCCACCTCGACGGCCACACCCGCGGCGCGCAACGCCGCAAGCCCCTGCCCCCGGACACGCGCATCCGGGTCCTCCATGGCGGCGACCACGCGCGCGATCCCGGCGGCGAGCAAGGCATCCGTGCACGGCGGCGTGCGGCCGGTGTGACAGCATGGTTCGAGGGTGACATAGGCCGTCGCGCCGCGTGCCGCGGGACCCGCCTGCGCCAAGGCCAGTCGCTCGGCATGCGGCTCACCGGCGCGCCGATGATAGCCCTCGCCCACGACCCGATCCCCGTGGACGATGACGCAACCTACCCGCGGATTGGGGTGGGTCGTGGCCATGCCCAGATGGGCGAGCTCCAGGGCGCGCGCCATGTAGGCGGCATCGCCGGCCACGCTCACGACTTCGAGGACAGCCCGGTGACCTCCTGGTCCTCCAGGCGCTCCATCTCCTCACGAAACGCGTTCAGGTCCTGGAAGGCGTGATAGACGGAGGCGAAGCGCACATAGGCGACCTTGTCGAGCGCGCGCAGCTGTTCCATGACCCACTCCCCGATCTGGCGGCTTCCGACCTCGCGCTCACCGCTTCCCATGAGCGAACGCCGCACATAGGCCACCACCGCATCGACCTGCGCGGCATCCACCGGCCGCTTCTGTAGGGCGCGCTGGAGGCCGGCACGCAGCTTGGCCTCGGCAAACGGCTCGCGGCGTCCATCGGACTTGATGATCTGCGGCAGGCGCAACTCGGCGTGCTCAAAGGTCGTGAACCGCTCGCGGCAGGCCAGACACTCGCGGCGCCGGCGCACGGCATCCCCCTCGTCTGCGAGGCGGGAATCTATCACCCGCGTATCCTCGGCAAAACAAAAGGGGCAGCGCATGGCCTTAGATCACAACGTCTTCGCCGTAGACCGGGAAGCGCGCGCACAGGTTCGCCACCTCGCGAAGCACGCGCGCCGTCAGCTCTTCGTCGGTCGGCCGCTCGAGGATGTCGCACACGAAACCGGCCAGGGCGCGCGTCTCGCGCTCCCCGAACCCGCGTGTGGTTATGGCCGGGGTGCCGAGGCGGATACCGCTCGTCACGAACGGCGAGCGCGGGTCATTGGGCACGGCGTTCTTGTTGACCGTGATGTGGGCGCGGCCAAGGGCCTCCTCGGCCTCCTTGCCGGTCACGGGCCGCTCGATGAGGTCTACGAGCATCAAATGGTTGTCGGTGCCGCCAGAGACGACCTTGAAGCCGCGGCCCATGAGCGTATCGGCCATCGCCTGGGCATTCTTCACGACCTGCTGCTGATAGGTCTGGAATTCCGGCGTCATGGCCTCGGCAAACGCCACCGCCTTGGCGGCGATCACATGCATGAGCGGGCCGCCCTGGGTCCCCGGGAAGATCAGGCTATTCAGGCGCTTCTCGATCTCGGGGTTGGCGCGCGCGAGGATCAGGCCTCCGCGTGGCCCGCGCAAGGTCTTGTGGGTGGTCGAGGTCGTGACATCGGCGATACCCACAGGGCTTGGGTAGAGCCCGACGGCGACCAGGCCCGCGACATGCGCCATATCGACAAAAAGATAAGCCCCGACCTCGTCTGCGATCTCGCGGAAACGCGTCCAGTCAATGACCCGCGAATAGGCCGAGAACCCGCCCACGATCACGCGCGGCTTGTGTTCGCGCGCGAGCCTTGCGATCTCGTCATAGTCGATCAGGCCGGTCTTTGGGTCCACGCCATAGCCTATGGCATTGAAAAGCCGCCCTGAAAAATTCACCTTGGCCCCGTGAGTCAGGTGGCCCCCATGCGCAAGACTCATCCCGAGAATCGTGTCGCCGGGATTGATGAGCGCGAGATAGGCCGCGGCATTGGCCTGCGACCCGGAATGCGGTTGTACGTTGGCATAGTCGGCGCCGAACAAGGCGCGCGCCCTCTCTATGGCCAAGGTCTCGACCACATCTACGTACTCGCAGCCGCCATAGTAGCGCTTGCCGGGATACCCCTCCGCGTACTTGTTGGTCAGGCACGACCCTTGCGCCGCCATCACGCGCGGGCTGGTATAGTTTTCGGACGCGATCAGCTCGATATGATCCTCCTGGCGTCCGCGTTCCTTGGTCATCGCATCCCATAGCGGGCGGTCGATATCCTTCAAGCTCTTCTCGCTAAACATCCGGTTCCTCGTCCTGGCGACAATCGTCGATACCACAAGCCCCTTTAGGATACCTGATCTCGGACCACGGCGCATGACCCCGGGCGCCCGCGCGCGCCGGATCCCGCCAGGACGGGCCCCAGGAGAATCCTGGGGCCACGGCGCTCGGGCGTCGATCTTTGACAAAAAGGGGGTGGCCGCTTGTCAAACGCCAAATTTACCGACTTGAGGGCCGCCTGGGGAGGGTGGGGCGGCGCGCGAGGCTTGGTGGCCCGGGACTACCCGCGCCGGGTGCGATTGCGCGGAGGCCGGGGCGAGCCGCGCGCGGCCGGGGCGCGCCATCCTCAACGATAATGCCCGCGCTCGGCCTATTGAGCGTTCACGCCCGTGGCGTGCCCGCCCCGAAGGCGGGGCCATACGCCGCGTTTTTGGGGCCCTCACCCGCCACGGGTTGCCGCCGAGCATCATCCCGGCCGCGCATGGACATAACGCCCATGGCTAATGGCCACCAATCTCTTTTTACCAAAACTTCCAGAAATTTTTCGCCGATAGCTTGCGTTCCACGCCCTTCGAGAGCAGAAATGGGACGTAGGCCTTGTCGGTCCCAAGGATGTGGTGGGTCAACCACCCACGCAGGAAATGCAGCAATTCGAATGTGACGTTGCTGTTTTCATCCTTGATCTTGACCTGGAACCCGACGATCTGATCGATCAGTGTCTCGTGCTCCTGGTGATGGGGCCCGTACCCCGGGTAACCGAGGATGCGAAACAGGCTTTCCTCCACCGTAAAGTGCACGCGCGTGTATTCGATCAGCTTATCGAGGATGGCAACGCACGCACTCGAGGCCCGCCGCTGCGTAATCGCCTCATGGAGTTCGTTCAGCAGCTTGACAAGTTCCATGTGTTGCCGGTCGATTTCCTCGATTCCGATGCTGAGATCATCGGTCCACTCTAGAAGCTGTTCCATTTATGAGACACCTTAGTTTAGTTTATGTGGCGATAAGGTGGCTTAGTGTATATCCCTTTGGAGGTACCTCTTTTTGCGAAATATCAAAGACCAGGACGCCAAGAAGGCTTAGTCGCCTGACGCAAACGCGCCCGCCAAAGACCGGCGCGCAAGCACGATGTTCGGGGATGATTAGTGGTTCTGGGAAGCCCCGCGACGGCGCTCCGCTGATAGATGGGCCCCGTACTGAAAGGCCCGCTCCAGCAATAACGGCGGCAGGATAAAAAGGTCGTACAAGGCACTCAGGGTGCCGGCGATCCCCGCCACTACGCGCCCGGCGAGCCGGAATCCAAACGCAAGCAAGCGCACAAAAGTCTCCAAAACGACCCCGGAGATGGTCCGCAGGGCGTAGATGAAGGCCTCCAGCGGGATCGCCGCCAAGGCCAGGAGACACGGGAGCACGACCGCCAACAGGGCCTCGGCCACGGTTTGCCATAACGGCAGATCGGGGACCATCACCGCCTTGATTGCCGTACCCGGCACGGCGCTCTCGCGCACGAAGGCGAGCACCGCCTGCAGGGCCGCGAGCAAGACCAGCGCGATGATCGCGCCGGCTACCGCGGTACGGCGCGCGCGCCCGGCAAGCCCCGCCACTACGCCAAACAGATGGGTTACATTGAGGGCATCAAACAAAACGATACCAACCACCACCTCGATCGCGACTATGGTAGCAGCCGCCACTTGCGAGGCCGGATAGCCCGCCATCGCCAGGCCCTGGCCGACGCCGAGCCAACGCAAGGGGGCGCCGATGAGATGGATATTTATGAACGCCGCCCCGCCGGCCACCAGCAACACGAGCCCGGCGGCCAGCAGGCGCGACGCCGCCGAGGCGACCTGCGTGCGATCCAGCGGGGGCGCCTGCTCGGACAGGGCCTGATAGTGTTCCACGGCCTCGTGAATTCCAAACGCCGATTCCGCGACCTGCGCCAGCCGGCTGTCGACATATTCAAGCCGCCTCGCGACCGTCTGCCACATGAGTTGCGCGCGGGTCAGTATGCGGTGGCGCTGGGCGGCCACCTGGCGGCGCTCGCGCAAGGCCTGTTCTTGCGCTTTCTGGACGAGCGCCTGGAATCCCGCCTGGATGCGTTCCGCTACGCCATCATCTCCGGCCTTGAGACGCGCCACCGCGCTGACCGCCCTGGTCCATTCCGGCGAGGGCTGCGGGATCTCCCCGGACCGCTGGAATTCCGCCTCCCACTGCCCGACCTGGTGCATCAGGGCCTCCCGCAAGGCGGGAAAACCCTGGACATCGCGCCGCACGATCTCATCGAGGCGCGCCCACTCGCGCTCGACCTTCAAGGCCGCGTCGGCGCGCGCCTGGGCCTGCAGGAGCGCGCGATTGCGTCTGTGGATGTCTGCCGCGCCCGCGCCCAGGAATCGTGCCACGAGCCGCAGCGGGTGGCGCGCAAGACGCGAGAGCGCACGCACGCCTTTGTGGAAGTTAGGCCGGCCCAAATAAAGGACGAGCCAAGCCGCGACCACGGTCTCTACGGCCGGCACCCCTTGCATCCAATAGGAAATGTCCATACAGCCTACCTCCGAAAATCACGGGGTAGGCATTGAATACCACAGACGAGACCGCCGCGCCAAGCAGGCCCGATAGGGCGACCCCCGTGCAAGACCGGCGGCTTAGGGACGCTCGGTGGCGGCTTTTCGCGCCACCAGGTCCTCGCGCTTTAAACCAAGCCACATGACGATGGGGCTCGCCACGAGCACGGATCCATATGTCCCGACGACGATGCCGATGGTCATGGCCAGGGCAAAGCCAAACAGCACCGGGCCACCCAGAAACAACATCGACAACACCATCATCTGGGTCAAAAGGTGGGTCATGACGGTACGCGAGAGCGTGCGGGTGATCGCGCTATCGATGACCTCCGAGGTCGTGCCAGTGCGCATGCGCCGGAAATTCTCGCGGATTCTGTCGAACACCACCACCGTGTCATTCACCGAATAGCCGAGGACCGCCAGGACGGCGGCCAAAACGGTCAGCGAGAAACTGATATGAAAAAGCGCGAATATGCCGAGCACGATGACGACATCGTGTATGGTCGCCACAATCGCCCCGACCGCGAATCGCCATTCAAAACGCAAAGTGAGGTAGATCGTAATCCCGAGCGCCACGAACAGCAGCGCGAGCGCGCCTTGATCGGCAAGCTCCGAACCCACCTCCGGACCCACGTACTCGACGCTGCGCAGGCTCGCCCCCGGATAGTGGGCCGACACGAGGCGCAGGACCCGTACCGCAAGCGCCTTGCCCTTGGTGGCGCGCGTGGGCAGGCGGATCAAGACCTTGCTCGCGGTCCCGTAATTCTCGACGCGCGCGTGGCGGTAATGGTGCGTTATGAGTAGCCGGCGGATCGCCGACGGCGGGGTTGCCGCCTTGAACTGAAGCTCGATCACGGTGCCGCCGGTGAAATCCACGTTCAGATTGAGACCGCGGGTTATGAGCGCCGCGACCGCGACCGCGAAAAGCACGAGCGACGCGAATACCGTGGTACGCGCGTAGCGCATGAACGGCAGATCACGCTTTATGCGAAAGAATTCCATCAGATGCCCACATGCGCCAGACGACGGCGACGCCCATAAACTGCGTTGACGAGCGCCCTCGTAACAAGGATGGCGCTAAAAAGAGAGGTCAGGATGCCAAGGCACAAGGTGATGGCAAAACCCCGGACCGAGCCCGACCCCAGCCAAAAGAGCGCGAGACCGGCGATGAACGTGGTCATATTCGAGTCCACGATGGTCCCCATGGCCTTGTCGAATCCGGTCGCGATCGCCGCCTGCGGGGAGTTCTTGTTACGCAGTTCCTCGCGTATGCGCTCGAAAATGAGCACGTTGGCGTCTATGGCCATGCCGACGGTCAGGGCGATGCCGGCGATACCCGGCAAGGTCAGGGTCGCCTGCAGGACCGAAAGAACGGCCACGAGCAACACGACGTTGCTCGCCAGCGCGATTGCCGCCAGTACCCCGAAGGCCCGGTAATACACCGCCATGAACACCGCGATCGCAAGGAACCCGATCAAGGTCGCGTAGAACCCGCGGGTGATATTGGCTGCCCCCAGGCTCGGCCCCACGGTCCGCTCGGCAATGATACTGACCGGCGCCGCAAGCGCCCCGGCGCGCAGTAGGAGCGCGAGGTTACGCGCCTGCCGCACACTGCCGATGCCGCTGATCTGGAAACTGCCGCCCAGGGCCTCGCGGATCACGGGCGCCGTGATCACGCGCTCGATCTTGTTCGTCACGCGCACGCGCCGGCCGTTGGGCCCGCGTATCGGGATGCCCTGATCGTTGCGCTTCAAATGCGATTGGACCTCCACATACACGACTGCCATACGCTGGCCGACGTTATGGCGCGTGACGCGGGCATTGATGGCGGCCCCGCGGCCGTTCAGTGTGATATTCACGACCGGCTGCCCGGACTGAGGGTCGACACTGGCCGAGGCGTTGGTGATGTCGTCACCGGAATAAAGGACGCGGTCATAGAGCAGGATGGGCTGGCCGTGCCGGTCGTAATAGATCCGCGTCCCCGGCGGGGCGCCGCTCGACACCGCCGACGCCAAGCTGTTCTTGCTGTCCACCATATGGATCTCGAGGGTGGCGGTGCGTCCCAGGATCTCCTTGGCGCGCGCTATGTCCTCGACACCCGGCAACTCGACTATGATGCGCGACCGCCCCTCCTGCTGAATGACCGGGGCGGCGACACCGAGCTCGTTGACGCGCCGGCGCAAGGCCGTGAGATTCTGCTCGAGCGCGTAGTGTTGCCGGGCGGCCATGGCCGCCGGGGTCATGACCGCGCGCAAGGCGTGATGAGGCCCCGAGGTGACGGCAAGATCGGTAAACTGTTGCGCCATGAGGCGGCGCGCCTCATGCGCCTGCGCGGCATTGCGAAACCGCAGCTCCACGACCCCGGCCTTGCTAAGCCGTGCCTCGCGGTAACGAATATGGTGATGGCGCAAGGCGCGGCGCAGCCCGCGGAGATCTTCCACGAGGGCCTTGTGCAAGGCCGCATGCATGTCGACGCGCAGCAAAAAATGGACCCCGCCACGCAGGTCGAGCCCGAGATACATGGGCCGCGCGCCGAGCGCTCGCAGCCAGGACGGGGCAGCGGGCGCGAGCGCGAGCGCGGTGTGAAACCCGGGACCGAGCTTCTGGCCGATGAGGTCGCGGGCGCGCATCTGCACGCCGGCGCGCCGGAAGCGGACCTGCACACCCTTGGCGGTGCGGTTTATGCGTTTATACGGGAGCCGGGCGGCCGCCAATAGGCCGCGGATCTTAGCCACGGTCGCGCGATTCACCAGCGCGCCATGGGCGGCCTGGATATCCACGGCGGGATTGTCGCCGTAAAGATTGGGGAGCGCATAGATCAGACCCAATACGACGACAAGCCCTATAAGGGCATTTTTCCACCAAGGGTACTGATTCATCGCGCTATTGCGCCTTCCCGATGGTACCCTTGGGCAACACCAGCTGCACGGAAGACGTCTGAATCTGTACCAACACCCCGGAGGCCACCTCGGCCTTCGAGTATTGCGGCCCTACCTCGGTCAACCGGCCGAGCAGGCCGCCGGCCATGACCACCTCGTCGCCCGCGACGAGTGCGGCCAGCATGGCGCGCTGTTCGCGGGCGCGCTTGCTCTGCGGCCGCATGATCAGGAAATACATCATGACCACGATCAGCACGAAGGGCAGGAATTGGAACAGGCCCGCGGCCCCTTGCGGGGGCGCGCCGGCGGCGGGCGCCGCGGCCCAGGCATTGCTTATGAGGTGTATCATGATTTCCCTTTAAACTGTGATGGTGGTGGTAGCCGCCTCGTCTCGCGGAAGCTCTCCGAGGGCGCGCGGCGGCCGTTTATGCCGCGTACGATAGAACGAATCGACGAATTCCTCCAGCCTTCCCGCCAAAATGGCCGCGCGCAGGCCGGCCATCAGATCCCCGTAATAGGTCAAATTGTGCAGCGTCGCCAGCCGCGCGCCGAGCATTTCCCCGGAACGCTGCAGGTGATGGAGGTAACCGCGGGTGGTATGCGTGCATGTATAGCAGCGGCACTCGGGATCGACCGGACCCAGGTCGCGGGCATAGCCGCTGTTGCGGATCTTGACCACCCCGGTGCGGGTAAAGAGCCAGCCGTTGCGGGCATTACGCGTCGGCAGGACGCAATCAAAGAGGTCGATGCCGGCGCTCACCGCGGTCACGATGTCCTCGGGCGTGCCCACGCCCATGAGATAACGGGGCCGCTCGGAGGGTAGCAGCGGGGCACAGTGCGTGATGAGTCGGTACATGTCCTCCTTCGACTCACCCACCGACAGTCCGCCCAGGGCATAACCGTCGAAACCGACGGTTATAAGCTCGCGCGCCGAGATCTCGCGCAGATCCTCGTAGAGCCCCCCCTGAACGATCCCAAAGAGCGCGCCGGGGCCATCATAGGCGGCCCGGCTACGCCCGGCCCAGCGCATGGACAGCTCCATGCTCGCGCGCGCCTCGCCAAAGCCCGCCTGGTGGGGGGTACATTCGTCGAACACCATGGCGATGTCCGAGCGCAGCGTGGCTTGCGCCTCCATCGCGAGCTTAGGCGTCAGCATCAGCGGGCGTCCATCGCGCGGCGAGCGGAATGCCACGCCCTGCTCGCTCACCTTGCGTAGCGCCGCGAGACTAAAGACCTGAAAGCCGCCCGAGTCCGTGAGAATCGGGCCATGCCAGTCCATGAAGCCATGCAACCCGCCATGCGCCGCGATCACCTCGAGGCCCGGCCTTTCCATGAGGTGGAAGGTGTTCCCAAGGACGATTGCGGCCCCGCTGCCAGCCACTTCGGCAGGGCTCATGCCCTTGACGGCCCCATAGGTGCCAACCGGCATGAACGAAGGTGTCGCCACGACGCCGTGAGCAAGCGACAGCTGGCACGCCCGGGCGCGCCCGTCGCGGCCCAATTCAATGAAAGGAACAAGGGACATGCGCGTACGCTAGCGCAAATGCTCGTCGTTTTCCACAAGCACGCCGCGGATCGTCTGCTCGAGTTCGTGCAGCTGGTAGGGCTTGGTGATCGCCGCACGAAAGCCAAAGCGGGCGAAATCGGCCATGATCGGATCATGGCAATAGCCGCTCGACACGATCGCGCGGACATCGGGATCAAGCGATCGCAACCGCCGCAGGCACTCCTCGCCCCCGACCCCGGCGGGCACGATAAGGTCCAGGATCACGGCTGCAAACGGGCGGCCTTCGCGCAGGGCCTGAGCATAACAGGTGACCGCCTGCGCGCCGTCTTGCGCGGCGCACGTCTCATAGCCCAAATGATCGAGCAACGCGGCAAGCAAGGTCAGCAGTGCCGGCTCGTCATCCAGGACCAGTATGCGGTCTCGCTGGCGCCGGTGCAGGGCGGACTTGGCAGGCACCGCCGATGCCAGCTGGGCCGGGAGGTATACCTCGAACTGCGTGCCCCGCCCCTCCTCCGACTGCACCCTTATGACCCCCCCATGGCGGCGGATTATGGAATAGGTCGTGGCCAGCCCAAGGCCGCTGTGCCCGTCCCTGGTCGTAAAGTAGGGATCAAAGATCTTGCCGAGATGGGCCTTGGGGATACCATCGCCGGTATCGGCGACCACGATGCGCACATGACGCCCGGGAGGGAGGGCCTGCGGGTCCTCGCTCGCGACCTCGGCGTTGCTCGCCTCGATGCGGATGATCCCGCCAGCAGGCATGGCTTGCGCGGCGTTGCAGACGAGGTTGCTGATCGCCTGGCTCAATTGCCCGGGATCAAAGGCCATGGTCCAGAGGTCATCGGCCACGGCTACATGGCATTTGGCCTTGGAGCCGGCGAACGCGAACGGCACCGATTCGCGCAACAGGGTCGCGAGCGAGGCCTCGCGCTTCACGGGCGCCCCGCCCCGCGCGAAAGTCAACAGCTGCTGCGTAAGCCCGCGTGCCCGCCACGCCGCCTTTTCGGCCTCGCATAGGGCATGGTTCACACGGTCCGCACCCGGCATCAGCATCTGGGCAAGCGCAATATTCCCAATGACTGCCGTCAAAATATTATTGAAGTCATGCGCAATGCCGCCCGCCAAGACCCCCACCGACTCAAGCTTCTGCGCCTTCAAGGCATCCTCTTCCAGTCTTTGGCGGGCGGTGATATCACGGAGCACAGCCACCGCACCCACGGTCCGCCCCACCGGGTCACGTATCAGCGCCGCCGTATACGCAACCAGGCGCTCGCTGCCGTCACGGGCGCGCAGAAATCGGCGCTCGCCGAGGCGTGGCCGCTGGTCTTCGTGGAACACGTCGCCGACGATATTCCTCAGCCGTCGGCCGGAACCCACATCACGCAATGACACGACCTCGTCTGCCGGTTGCCCCAAGGCCTCCTGCTGGGACCAGCCCGTCAAGATCTGCGCGACATGATTGAAGAGGGTGATGCGCCCTGCCGTGTCCATCGTCACGACCGCCTCTCCGAGACTGTTCAGGGTCACCGCCAACTGCTCCTTTTCGCGCGCCAGGAGTTCGTTCGCGGTCTTCTCGCGGGTCACGTCGATACCGGCGGCAATCCACTCGCGGCACCGCCCTTGCTTGTCAAAAAGCGGCACGATGCGCAGGACCACAGAGCGATAACCCCCATCCGTGGAAGCAAGATCCGCCTGGAAGACGATGGTCCGCACCTCGGGCCCACGATAGGGAAACGGCTCGCGCAGGGACGTGCGATCACGCGGATGGAAGGCCTCCATCCAGCCATAGCCGGCCACTTCGTCCGGGGATTGACCGGTGAATGCCCGCCAGCCCGGCAAGTCGTCGCGGGCGCGGCCGTCAGCATCGAGCCCCCAGACGATCTGCGCCGAGGCCTCTATGAGTGAGCGGTAACGGGCCTCGCTCGTGGCCAGGGCCTCTTCGGCGCGGCGGCGCTCCTCGATCTCCTCGCGGGCCTTGCGATAGAGACGGGCGTTTTCCACGGCGATTGCCCCTTGTTGGGCGATCTCCATGGCAAGCGGCAGGTCTTTTTGCGTGTAGCCGCGCGTGCCCGGACCCGACAGCACGAAGGTAATGACGCCCACGGTTCGTCCGCGCGCCTTGAGCGGCAACCGGATGAGGGAGCGCAGCTTTAGGGAGGCGAAAAAGGCGCGCGCCTGCGGGTCTTGCACGGCCGCATCGATCATGGCCTGATCGATGCGCGTGATCAGTTGCGGCTGCCCGCTGCGCACGACATCGAGCGCCGTCCAGCGACTCACGTCGGCGTCTGGCCTACGGCTTGCGATCGCGCGCACGAGATCTGGCTTTACATGGGACAGACTTGCGCGATCGAGGCCCCCGGCATCGTTCACGACATCCACCGCGCACCAGTCGGCAAACGTCGGCACGACCGCCTGGGCGAGGCTCGCGAGCGTCGACTCATAATCGAGACTCTCTGTGATTCGGCGCGCGACCTTGCGTAAAAAACGCGACGAATTCTCGATACGCGACGGCGCCCGCAGCAGCACGCAGTCGCCATACCAGCGCCCGGCGTCCTGGGCCGCACCCCCTTGCCGCGCCTCGAGCCGGCACCAGGACCACCGGCCGCCACCGACAGGCAGGCGCGCCTCTACCTGGAAATGGCCGCCCGCGGATATCGCGCGCTGCCAGTCCAGGCGTACGCGCGACCGATCGGCATCATGGCTCAAAGCGATCCAGCCGTGACAGTTGAGATCGGCGACCGCAATACCGAGGACCCGCTCCCATTCGGCGCTGTAATAGTCGAAGGTGCCATCGGCCGCGGCCGACCAGACCATGTGCGCGGGCTTGCCGGCCACCACCGATGCCGCCTCTATGCCACTGACAAGCGCGCGGCCTCGCGCCGCGGCCTTGAAAGGCCCTGGCGCCCCCGGCACGCGGCTTAGGGCCTCCGCGATCCGCTCTTCGTCTGGGGGGCTTACCGCCCAGCGCGCGCCTTGCGAAACCGGGCTATCCCCCAACTTCAAGGCGAGCGCCGCGGCACCGGGTTCATCGGCCACGAACAGGATGCGCGCAACGGGCGCGGCGGCGTAAATTTGCTCGGCGATCATGAGCGGGGCCGAGGTATCGCTCGTGATGACCGCGGTGACGGGGCCATCATGGGCCGCCGCGTGCCGCACGACCTCCTCGGCCGTCCCCACATGGTACGACGTTGGAACCACACGCTTCACGGTACTGACGACCCGCTCGAAACAGGCCCCCCCGAGCGCATCGACGACAAGGATAGTGTGCGGCACATTTTTGGTCCCGACGGGAGTCCCAGCATTGACCGGACTCGGCTCCGCCACTATCGACCAAAAGTCCCTCCGCCCTTGGTCAGTCCTCCTCGAACGGTGTGCCTTTTACTTATCCTGCTTTTACTTAGCCTGTCTGGGCTCGGCGCGCCATAAGAGCATAGCATCGCCATAACTGAAGAAGCGGTAACGCATCATGACCGCCTGACGATAGGCATTCTTCACGTACTCAGCCCCAGCGAATGCTGATACCAGCATGAGAAGCGTGGAGCGCGGCAAGTGAAAATTGGTTATGAGTCCTTCGGCGACCCGAAACTGAAATCCTGGACGAATAAAAAGATCTGTATCTCCGGCATAAGGCTTAAGCGTTCCGGAGGCCGCGGCCGCCTCCAGAGCCCGCGCGGTCGTGGTTCCAACCGCGATCACCCGCCCACCCCGTGCCTGGGCGGCGGCGATCGAAGCGACGCAGGCCTCGGAGACCATGATGCGCTCGGGGTGCAGCCGCCCCTGCGCCAGGGTCTCGGGACGCACGGGCCGGAAGGTCCCGGCCCCCACATGCAATGTCACGAAGGCGGTCTCCACGCCTTGGCCCGCCAACCGCGCGAGCAGCGCCTCATCGAAATGTAGGCCGGCCGTGGGAGCGGCCACCGCCCCCGGGACGCGCGCGTAGACCGTTTGATAGCGGGCCCTGTCATCCTCATCGTCGGGGCGCGTGATGTAGGGCGGCAGGGGCACATGACCGACGCGCTCGATAAGCCCCATGAGATCGTCAGCCCCACTAAACACGACTTCGGTGAATTCGCCGGCCCGCCCCAGAACCGTGGCACGCAGCCCGCCCTCGAGCACGAGCACCTCCCCCGCGCGCGGCGATTTGCTCGCGCGCAGCGCCACATGCGCCCGCCCGCCATCATCCAGAAAGCGCTCCAACAAGAGCTCCACACGCCCGCCCGTGGCGCGCTGCCCGTAAAATCGCGCTGGCACCACGCGAGTATCGTTGAACACCAGCAGATCACCCGCCCGCAGATATTCGTCCAGATCCGCGAATCGCCGGTCCTCCAAACCTCCATCCTCGGCGCCGACGACCATGAGGCGGCTCGCGCTGCGCGGCGAGACCGGGGTCTGGGCGATCAATTCGGGGGGCAGGTCGTAGTCAAAGGCGTCGGTCGTCATGGCGCCGGGATTATACGGGAAAGGCGACTACTGTTGTCTCGTCGGCAAACCCGCTATACTGCGCGCGCGCCGGGATGGCGGAACTGGCAGACGCGCCGGACTCAAAATCCGGTGGTAGAGATACCGTGTGGGTTCGACCCCCTCTCCCGGCACCAATAAAAACAAAGACTTAGGGCAACGCCCTTCCCTTCTTCCGTGTGTTATGTCCACCATATGTCCACCTGAAATAAAATTAGGGGGTGGACATGGCGAGTTTCCGAACAAGGCCGGGGCCAGGCGGACGCCGAGTCTGGCAAGTCAGAATCAAGAAGACGGGCTATCCAGAGATGGCCCGGACTTTCGACCTGAAGACTGAGGCCCAGGTATGGGCAAAACAGATCGAATCCGAAATGGACCGCGGCGTCTTTGTCTCTCGGGCCGAAGCCGAAGGCACGACCCTGGCTGAGGCCTTAGAGCGCTATTCACGCGAGATCACCCCAGCAAAAAAACCCTCAACACAGTCGCGCGAAACAATCCGCGCCCGCGCGATCGCCAGGGCCTCACTCGCCCGGCGCTCCCTGGCATCCATTAAGGGCTCGGACATCGCCACGTTCATCCGTGGCCGGCAAGCGGAGGGCTTGGGTGCCAACGCCATCCGCCTCGATCTCGCCTTGCTCTCCCACGTCTTCACGGTCGCGGGGTCGGCCTGGGGTATGGAATCGCTGGGGAACCCTGTCAAGCGCATCCGGGGGCAACGTCCGAAGCTCCCAGGTGGCAGGACGAGGCGCTTGGTTGATGACGAACACCAGCGCCTCGTCGAGGCCGCTTCCAAAGATCAGGGAGGAAACATAGGCCCCCTCATTACCTGGGCCATAGAGACTGCCATGCGTCGCGGGGAGATCGCCGCCATGCGCTGGGAACACCTGGACCGCAAAGCGCGAGTTTTGCTCTTACCGGAAACCAAGAACGGGACACCGCGACGGGTACCGTTGTCCGTAGCGGCGCTGGCGGTCCTAGACGTGCTCCCTAGGCGTATCGACGGGAGAGTGTGGGGCATGCGTCCCGACTCGATCTCCCAGGCCTTTGAGCGGGTCTGTGGGGCCGCAGGCATCGAGGGCCTGACGTTTCATGATTTAAGGCACGAGGCGACGAGTAGGCTCTTTGAGAAGGGCCTCAACCCCATGGAGGTCGCGGCAATTACGGGGCACAAGACCTTGCAGATGCTTAAGCGATATACTCATTTGAGGGCAGAGGATCTAGTGGGGAGGTTGGGGTAAGCCCCACCGCAAGATGACCTAACCCTAGCCAGTATGCTCGAGGCGCATTATCGTAGGGTGTACTGACCACATAAGGTAAAACATATGTCTAACGTCGCGTCCCCCGCACATCACCATACCGATAATGGGTGTGGTTTAATAATATGGCTCTTCCGGGTTTTGTGTGGGTAGCCCATAAAAGCCTCATGACGGGCACCCTGCTGGATAAAGGTCAAGCTTCCCGCAATGGAAGAGAATCGCGATGCGATATTGGGTGAAATTCCGATAGCCGCGGGCGTTGGCTTTGAGGAGTTGGATCTGGGCATTCATGCCTTCTGCGGCGGCGTTGGTGATGCGATGTTTCGTGTAGGCGAGTAGCCCCGGCAGATGGCGCTTAAGAGTCTTCGCGGCGGCAATGATGGGCGGTAGTCGCGAGTGAGTCGCCCAGAAGTACCAACGGTCGAAAAACTTGTGGGCCGATCCGGTATACCGGTAGTCCCAGAAGTCGGCAAACGCCTCCTTGATCGCCCAAGCACGGCCCACTTTCAACGCATCGACTTTGAGCGTCTGGAAGCGTTCTCGCTGGCGATCTGTCCAGTTCAATGGGTTCTTCAGCCAAAGATATCGGGTCTTCGTGAGCATCCCGATGCCCTGGGCTTGGAGTTCTCGGTGCTCGCGCCGACGCACTAGATCAACCGCCTTGTTCAACTCCTTCGCGCAGTGGAACTTGTCATGTACGATCAGGGCTTGCGGAGCTGCTACGCGGGTGGCCTCCAGATAGGGCACCCACATGTCCATGGCCACGGCATCGATCGCATGGCGTT
>JAKBUS010000102.1 GCA_021841585.1 Pseudomonadota bacterium
GAGTGGCAAGCGCGCACGCGGTGTCATTTTTCGGCGTGCCAGTGGCCGGGGCGACGCGCGCGCGCGTGAACGGGGCGCTGGCACGCGCGGGCTTTACGACCTCAGCGAAAGAGTCGGAGCAGTGGTTCGATAGCTATCGGGTAAATGGCCAGCTGGCAAGACTGCAAGGGGCGAGCCGGCTTACGGTAAATTTCACGCGGGGTGGGCGCTTTGCAATTGGGCAGTATACCTTTCCAAGCTTTGATAACACGCAGCAGGTAAAGAACATTATTGCGATGGTGGCCGACAAATACGGGCGGCCAACAGACCTGACCGGTGACCTTATGCATGGACCGGTGGTGGCGCGCTGGATAGAGTCTGACGGCGCGGAGGTCAAGGTGTGGCGTGGCGCCTCATCGACTACCACTTACATGGATCTGGAAGACGTGGCGGCCGTAAAGCGCATGCGTGCCCAATACCCGGCGGCCGCGCGCGCTTTGGGTACGTCTTTGGCAAGCGGGGCCGCGACGGGAAAGGATCAATGGCAGCCACCGACACCCACTGATGTGACAACACCCGATTCGAACCGGCCCGTGCCCATGAAATGGGAGATTATAATCGTGGCGCTGTTTTTAATACCAGCGCTCGGAATCGTTTTCTTTGCGCATTTTCTGGCGCGGGTGACGCGCGTGCCGCCGTCCATGAAGGTGGTGTTTCGAGTGAGCGTGGGACGCATGGCGCAATGGTTTCGCAGGCCGGCTTGGAAGAGGCGCTGACGGCAATGGGATGGGTGCAGAGGGCGCAGTCCGAGCGTGTTCTGGATAAAGGACCGTCGTCGGCGGGGCAGAGGTCGGTTACGAGCGACTTTAAGTGAGCGCGAAGGGACGCGGGCCCAACGGTGTCAGCTGATCGCCATTTTGAACATGGGCCTGCGCCCGCTTTTCCTCGGCCGTAGGCGAGGAGGGGGCATGGGGGCCATACATCGTGGCCTATAGCCTATGGCGATCAAGCGGGTGGTTTTCAGGCCGGGATGTGGGGGGAATGCGGTTTCGCGTTTCGCGGCCATGATACGTATCGCGTGGTAAGCAAGGCCCCGCCTGGTTCACCGAAGAAGGCTGTCTGCGCCGCTTAAAAAAGGGGGTGGGGCGGGGGGCCTTTGGTGGGGCGGAATATAGGGTCTCGAGATCCGTTACCGGACACGAATAGGGAGAGGGAGGGTGGCTTTTGCGGTCCGCCCGCGCCTCTTTTCGGTCATGGCCCATCTATAATAAAGTAGGATATACTGATATACTAAAGCCGTGTCTTCCCGCCCCCTGTCCCGCGAGCCCGACTTACAACCCGTCCGGCTGGTCTTTCTGTTTACCGGAGTGGGCTTGGCGCTCGCGCTTGGTTCCTTCGAGGGGGCCGGGGTGCAGGCCATCTTTCCCTATATCGGTGGCGGTCTTGCGACCAGCAGTTACCGGGCGTTATGGACACTGACTTATTTTGTGGTGCATTGGTCGCTTGGCATCACACTTATGCCTTGGAGCACGCACCGCTTTGGCCGACGTCGGGTCTTTCGGGGAGCGGTGTGGTTGGCGGCAGCCGGCAGCCTCGCGGGCGCGTTTACTCATAACCTATGGGTCATGCTGGTCTCGCGGGCAATGGAGGGCCTAGGCGCGGGTCTCCTTGTTCCCTTGAGCCAGAGCTTGTTTCTCGCCGCCACCCCATCGCGTCGCCATGGGCTCGTCACCGTGTTCTGGAGCAATGCCATGCTCCTGCCGTTTTTTGTCGGGCCGGCCGTCGGCGGTTGGCTTGCGACTACGGTCGGCTTTCATATGATCTTTGGATTGACGATGCCGTTGTGGTTTGTGGCTCTGTGGTTGGGCGGGCGCGGTATTCAGGAGACCGAGGTCGTACCCGCATCCAAGACCCCACCCTTCGATTTCTTGGGCTTTGCGCTGCTTTATGCGGGGCTCATGGCTTTACAGGTGGTGCTGGATCAGGGCGAGCAACATGGCTGGTGGTACTCGCCGTTCATTCGCGACGCCTCGCTCATGGCCGCGGCGTGCCTTTACCTGTTTGGCTGGTACGAGGTGCGGGCGCGCCATCCGCTGCTGCAGTTTCATTATTTGAGACGCCGCAATTATCTGCTTGGCCTGCTGCTTTTGAGTCTCGGCTGGGCTTTATTCATGGGATGGGCGTCGATTCTCCCGTTGTGGGCCGAGGAGGATCTTGGGTATAACGGCCTATGGGGCGGGATCCTGCTGCTACCGGTAGGCCTCGGGGCGTTTCCTTTGTCCGCCGCCCTCGATCATTTGCGTGGCCTGTTTGGTCTGCGGCGATTGGCGAGCCTGAGTTTCCTTTTACTAGGCGGCGCCTACGGTACGTTGTCGGTGCATCCTGCAAGCGCTTTGCCGGACCTCTTCTGGCCGCTGGTTGTCTTGGGCCTTGGTGTCGGCATCTTGTTTGTGCCGCTGACCATGATCATCATGTCGGAGATCCCGGTCGCCGCAGTACCGGCGGCGGCCACTACCGCCAACTTTATACGTGTGTTCAGTGCCAATATCGGGGTGACCATCCTTGCGGTCTACTGGTCGCGTGGCAGCGCGCGGGCGAGCAATGCCTTGGCGGGAGAGCTTTCACGCTATGGACACGCGGCGACCACACCGCTCGATGTCCTGCAGGGGTTTTTGTCGGTGGAGGCGCATACCGTGAGTCTCGATAATCTGCTGCGACTTTCGATGTGGTTGTGTCTGGCGGGCGCCTTTATCGCGTGGTTTTTCCTGATCCCGCCCCGGGCGCTGATCAAGGCCTCGGCCCACAGTTTCGTGGAAGAGACGGAAAACGAAAGCATCTAGCCTGCTGATGGCGCTCGCCGGGTCGGTCGCGATCCACCTCTTTCGGGCAAGTGGCGAATGTGAGGCCGGACGGCTTGGGCTTACGCGACGCTTAGGGCGCGGGATTTTAAGATGAAGTGGCGTCACAAAACATAATGCGCAGAATGACAAATGCCGCAGAGTCGCCGCGCACCGCTTATGTGCGGGCCATGAACCCATTCGTTCGTTGCAGTTCCTGCCGAGGCTGGTATAACAATCGTGATGGCCGTGGCGCTGAGACCTTGGACGGGGTATGCGTGTTAAAACGGTTCGGGCGGCGGCGGTTTATCCATGTATCGGTGGATGCGAATGATTGGTGACATCAAGAACACCGCAATGCAAGACGACGAGTATTGGATGGCCGCGGCCCTGGCCGAGGCCGCGAATGCGGGGCGCGCGGGCGAAGTGCCGGTCGGCGCGGTTCTGGTCCGCGCCGGCGTCATGCTCGCAGGCGCCGGCAACAGTCCCATCGCGCTTCATGACCCGACGGCCCATGCCGAGATTCTGGCGTTACGCGCCGCTGGGGCGCGCGTCGGTAATTACCGGCTTAAGGATTGCGTCTTGTATGTCACCCTGGAGCCTTGCGCCATGTGCGCAGTCGCGCTTGTGCATGCCCGTGTCGCGCGCCTTGTGTTCGGGGCGGCGGATCCGCGCGCAGGGGCCGCGGGTTCGGTCTTTACGCTTACCGACGAGGCGCGCTTCAATCATCGCGTGGCAGTTACGGGCGGTGTCTTGGCGACAGAATGTCAGGTGCTGCTGCGCGATTTCTTTCGCGCTCGTCGCGCCGATGGCGGCTCAGATTGCGGGCTCGCTTAGCTGAAAGAGTAGCGAGCGCGTGGCGCCTGAGGTCTGGCGGAGGTGGCGAAGGATCCGGTAGTAGACGCGGATGCGGTTGACGTATTGCACGGCCGTATAGCCCGCGGCGTAGCCATAGCGGGTCTTGCGAAACCACCAGGGATCCTCGAGGAGCGGGAGTCGTTGCTCGACGTCCGTCCAACGATCCGGATTGGCCCCTTGCTCGCGCGTGAGCCATCGGGCGTCCTCGAGATGATTGAGGCCGATATTGTAGGCAGCCAACGCCATCCAGGTTCGATCGGGTTGCGGGATGTCGGAGGGTAGAGCGTCGAGGAGGGTGCGCAGATAGCGTGCTCCGCCGTCTATGCTCTGGCGTGGGTTCAGGCGATCAGTCACTCCCACCGAGAGGCAGGTGTCGTTGGTCAGCATCATGAGCCCCTGAACGCCGGTCGGCGATTCGGCGTCGGCGTCCCAGCGCGACTCCTGATAGGCGACCGCGGCGAGCAGGCGCCAGGGGATGTGATAACGAGCGCCGGCGCTCCGAAACAGCGGAGCGTAAAGCGGTAGCGCCACCCGAACCCGTCTCAAGTAGGTGTGGATGTGGACGTAGTTGAATCGCGTAACGCCATAGTAGCGGGCGATAAGATCGGCCAGCTGTCCTGAGCGCCGCAGCTGCGCAAAGAAGCGGAACGCGGCGAGGTAGAGTTTGGTGTCGCGTTTCTTGGGGAACGCCCAGGCCAATTCGCGGGGCGGTCCGATCGTGAAGCCGACGCGCAGCGCCGGGTAGTAGCGGCGGTTGACCGCGACCACATTGGAGTCGGCGACCGCGAAGCGCAACAGGCCTTGCCACACCAGGAACAAAAGTTCGTCGGCCTGCATATGGGTGGCGTCGGTCCACGCCAGGTGCGGCAGTGTGGAACGTAGACCCATGAGCGCCGCGGCGGCGCTCGATCCCGCCACGACCTCTATGGGTCGTCCAATGAGGGCGCGCGCATTGGCGGGTTTGCGGGTACCGGCGCGATATACAAGCTCTTCGTGGACGACCTGGTAGGGTGGACCAAAGCGTGCGTCTTGTTTCCGCGCCGACGTCATCGTGACGCCGGCCACGAAGTCGCCTTCTCCGGCGGCCAGGGCCTGCATGAGCCCGTGATTACGGGCAACGACTTTGATTTTGAGTTTGAGCCCAAGATAGTCGGCAAAATCCCGGGCCATGTCGTACTCCATGCCTGCCGGCCCCTGGGCCCCCTGATAATAAGTCGTAGGACTGCTACGCGTCAGGACGACAAGCTCACCATGTTTCTGGTCGGGAAGCCGCACGAGCTTCGGCTGGGCATGGCGGGAGGAGCACCCGTCGAGCACGACCGCCGTAAAGGCGGCCAGCGCCAGGGCTCTTAGTATGGGGTGTGGGCGAACCATGGCAAAGGCCTGGGCCCCGTCCCTTTCGTTCTGTCGCCGGGCGTGCGCATGGGTTCGATCAT
>JAKBUS010000031.1 GCA_021841585.1 Pseudomonadota bacterium
CGGGCCTGTATATGCAGGGGCGGATGAAAGAGCGCATGCTGGGGTGGGTGGTGTCATTCGCCGCGATCTATACATTCGCGGTACCGGCGGTGCTCTGGTCCATGCCACCCGGCCATCAGGGGCCATTCTAAAATAAAGGGAGACACAGCATGATACCTTGGACATTGGTGGAAATTACCGTGGCGGGATGGGTGATTGCCGTGGCGGTGTGGCTGGTCAATTAAAGGGTGTAGTGAACCGCAATCGGTACGATGGGATGGAGGGGGAGTGGTCCAAGACGGGATGGACCGCATGAAGCGCTTGTAGGGAAAAAGAAGGGCGATGGGAGGTATTGACCCGCGGCCGGCACGCTTGCTGGCCGCGGGTTTCGTTTGTCGGGCAAGACCACCGCCGACGCCCGGGGATGATTAGCGGTTATGGTGGGGCGGCGATGGTCAACGTGAAGTGATGGGGTTGGGGGTGACTGGCGGCGACGCCGGCGTGCGAATGCCGCCAGATGTCCACCTGTCCCATCGAAGTGGGGCCCGTCGCTCGGCCTTGACACCATGGGGCATTGAGGCGAAGATGCGCAAATGAGGCCTCGCTTCCAAAATCTTGCGTACCCCGGTCGCCGCTTCGAGCGACTGCGGAGCTATTCCGTCCTGTAATATCCGGTAGTTTTTCGTTCCGACTTTCCGTTGTCTTAAAGCTTGGGGTGGTAGCGTGTCCATCTCTCATTTCTCAAGGAATCTGCGACTGCGTCGCGCCTGTCGGGCCGTGAGCAACGGTTGCCCGGCAGTTGCCGCTGACCACGGCGTGAGTCGCACTGACCTTGGGAGACGCCATGATGCTGGAGACACCGCAACACAAATACCGGCCCTTTGCGCCGGTGAATCTCACCGATAGGACCTGGCCTGGGCGTACGCTCGAGGCACCGCCGGCTTGGCTCAGTACCGATTTGCGTGATGGGAATCAGGCGCTGTTCGAGCCGCTAGATGTCGACGCCAAGCGGGAATTCTTCGAACTGTTGTGCGCGGTGGGCTTCAAGGAGATCGAGGTCGGTTTCCCGTCGGCGTCCCGCGCCGAGTTCGCCTTCGTACGGGATCTTATCGAGCGGCGCGCGGTGCCGGAGGATGTGACCATAGGGGTTCTTACCCCGGCGCGCGCCGATCTCATCGACCGTTCGATAGAGGCCCTTACGGGCGCGCGGCGGGCGATCATCCATGTCTATAACGCCGTGTCGCCGGTGTTTCGTGACGTAGTCTTCCGCAAGAGCAAAGCCGAGGTCATGGCCATGGCAGTCGATGCCGTGCGCCGCATACGGGTATCGACCAACCGTCGGCGAGAGACGCAATGGGTCCTGCAATATAGCCCGGAGGCGTTCAGCGCCACCGAATTGGATTTTGCGAAGGCGGTCTGCGATGCCGTCGTGGAGGCGTCTGGCGCCACGGACGAGGCCCCCGTGATCATCAACCTGCCGGCGACCGTGGAGGTCGCGACTCCCAATGTCTTTGCCGATCAGGTGGAATGGATGCACCGCCACATCTCGCGGCGCGAGACGGTCATTCTGAGCGTGCATCCGCATAACGACCGGGGTACCGCCGTGGCCGCCGCGGAGCTCGCGATGATGGCGGGCGCCGAACGCGTGGAAGGTTGTCTCTTTGGCAATGGCGAGCGTACCGGCAACGTCGATCTCGTGACCCTCGCATTGAACCTGTATACGCAAGGGGTGGCGCCGGGACTCGATTTTGCGCGGCTCGACGAGATCGCGCGCACGGCCTCGCGCCTGACGCGTCTGCCGGTGCATCCACGCCACCCTTATGTCGGGGATCTCGTCTATACGGCATTTTCCGGATCTCACCAGGACGCGATCCACAAAGGTCTTTCCGCGCGGCGCCCGGATGGCCCCTGGGACGTGCCTTATCTGCCCCTCGACCCCAAGGATGTGGGGCGCGACTATCAGGCGGTGATTCGCATCAACAGCCAGTCGGGCAAGGGCGGCATCGCCCATCTCCTGGAGGCGCACTACGGGGTGGTGCTGCCGCGCCGGATGTTGATCGGATTGGGCGCGGCGGTACAGGCGCGCGCCGATGAGAAGGGGGGCGAGATCACGGCGGCCGAGATCTGGCGGGTCTTTTGCGACAGTTACCTGAAAGATTCGCACGCAGCCCGATACCACGGCCATGAGCTCGATAGTGGCGCCGACGGCGATCGGGTGCGGCTGCATGTTGCCATCGGCGGGCAGGCCGTGCGCTATGAGGGGTGCGGGAACGGCCCGCTGGACGCGGCGTGCCGGGCATTGCCGGGGGCGATGCGTTTATGCCACTACGAGGAGCGGGCGGTGCGCGCCGGGTCGGACGCGCGGGCCTTGGCGATCGTGGAGGTGGCGGGTCCGGAGGGCGCCCGGACGGTGATGGCCGCTGGTCTTCACGAAAGTCTCGTTACGGCCTCGCTGATGGCCCTGGTCCGGGCGTGGGCGGGCCTTACGGCCAGCGCCGCGACACTTACCGCCAGTGCGCCGCATGTCGTCCTTGGGGGCCCTGCGGCGGCCCAGCAGGCGGGGTTGCCATAGGTCTCATGCAGGCGCTGAAATGGCTTGCTATCGTGGCGCGCTTCGGGTGTCTCGTGCACAGACGGCAAAGGAGGAGCGCTATGAGAAAGCAATTAGCGGCGGTGGGTAGTTCCCTGCTCGTGATGACGATGTTGACGGCCTGCCACCACAAGGCAAATGGCGGCGCCACCCAGGGATCAGGGACGGCGTCGTCGTCGGGCACCGCGGGCGGCGCCGGCGCCAATGGCGGCGGGACGGGTGCGCCTGGCGCCGCGGGTGGTGGCACCGGGACCGGTGCCGGCGGCGGTAGCGGCGGGACGACCGGGGGTACGTCTTCCTCGGGTGGCGGTACGGGTGCCACGGGCGGTGGGAACGGATCCACGGGTGGCGCTACGGGCTCGGCGGGCGGCGCCTGACGCGGATCGCGGGTGCCGGCGGGCCCGGAGCGAGGGCGGGGCATTCCGGGCCCCAGCCCCCCGCGGTCGCATGCCCTGGGTCTCGCCCTCAGGCGGCCTAGGCCGGTCCCGGCGGGGTGGGACCTTGACCGTGGCCAAGACGAGCGGGCGTGGCCATAGAGTGACAATATTCCTGACCGGAGCCGGTCAGCGCGGGCCCTAGCTTGCCTTGCAGGCTTCAAGGGGTCTCTGGAGGGGCGGGGGTTGGGCCCCGTTGCCTCGTTGCCGAATGCCTTGCGCATGCCGGGATTGAGGGCGCGTGGGCCGTTGCCGTGTCTGGCCGTGTCCCAGGCCTAGCCGTCGCATGGCGGGCGCTGGTATGCTCGACCCCGTACAAAGGGGCTACGATGCGGTCAGGGGATACGGTTGTCGGGGTTTTGAGGGTTATTCGTGACACGGCCATAAACGTAATACTAAGGCCGGCGGCGTTCTTCCAGACGATGCCGAGACGGGGCGGGTTCCGAACCCCGTACGTGTTCTTGCTCATCATCGGCCTGTTCGATATGTTGCTGTTATCCCTTTTCGAGGTCCTGGCCGCCGGACCTACGGCGGGGCTCGCATTTGCCGTTCATGCCTTCGTGCTTGCGCCGCTGGCGTTGACCTTGTCCGGTTTCGTGCTTACCACCGTGTTTTTCGTGTTCTGGAGGCTCATGGGTTCTTCGCAGTCCTATGAGACCGCCTACCGTACCTTTGCCTACAGTTATGCGATTTCGCCGGTGACTACGATCATGGGCTTCATACCCTATTTGACGCTCGCCGGCCTGGTCTGGTGGTTTGCCCTACTGATCGTCGCGAGCGTCTATGTCCATGGCATAAGCCGCCTCAAGGCGGTCGCCGTATTCGCGGCCCTGGGGCTTGCCATGACGATCTTCGTAACGCGCGCCGAACACTATGTCATGCGTCACGGCCTGACGCGCCCGGTTGCCCACATGGGCCGGCCGGCGAGCCGGACTCGCATGCCCCCTTCGTCGATCTAACGCATCCCTGCGCGAGCCTGGCAAAGTCCCTTTGCCGCGTCCGGCAAAGGGGAGGGACGAGCCTGTCGGAAATCAGGTAAGCTCGTAGCCTCCAGTCCCCTATGAGACTTTAACTTATGTATCTCCACATCGCGCTCGCGCCGCTCATATCCTTGGTCGCCGGCATCCTTATTCTCGTCGTCCCGCGCCTGCTCAACTACATCGTGGCCATTTATCTGATCGCCATCGGTATCCTGGGAATACTGCACGGGGGATGAGGCGCGCCGTCGCGCTCCTGTTGTGGGGAGCGACAACGGCCCATGCCGCAGTCTCTCCACAGGCCGCGGGGGCGCGGTTCGCGCTCCATGGTGCCGGGTCCGTGCGGGCCTGCGCCACCTGCCATGGGGCGCGCGGACAGGGGCGCGCGCATTTTGCCTATCCTAGGCTCGCGGGGCTCGGTGTCCGTTACCTTTTCAGCGCGCTTCGTTCTTTTGCCGATGGCCGGCGCCTAAATGGCATCATGACCCCCGTCGCCCGCCGCCTTTCCGTACCCGAGATGCACGCAGTGGCCCAGTACTATGCGGGTTTTGCGCCCCGCCCTCCGCGGGTCGCGCGTCCCCGTGACCGTGTGCGCCTGGCTCATGGTCGGCACTATTATGAACAGGGCGATCTTGCAGACCACGTGGTCACGTGCGCCCGTTGCCACGGGCCGCGCGCGGTCATGGCCTGGGCGCAAGGTTCCCGTGGATCACCGGGCAGCCGCAGGGCTATCTCAAGGCCGAGCGGCGCTCGTTTCGGGCCGGTGCGCGGCGTGGAGGGCTTGGGCTCATGCGCGCGGCGGCGCGGCCTTTGACTGATCGTCAGATCAACGATATCGCGTTCTACGTGAGCGTGCTGGGCGCGCGTCCCCGCTTGCGCGTGCCGGTCAGGAGCAGTTCCATGCCCTCTGGTGGCGCCGCGCGCCTTCGTTCCGCCGCGCCGCGACGCGATTCCGCCCACGTTCTTTGGCGATGCCGTCCTGCGCGGCCGCGCGATTTTCGATCATACCGGCCGTTATGCGCGGCCTTTCGTTGGTAATGCCCTATCCTGCGGCGACTGTCATCTGGGGGAAGGGCGGGAGGCCGATGCCGGACCGCTATGGGCGGCGGCCGCCTTATGCCCGCGGTTCTACCGCGGGCATATGGCGACACTCGCGGTGCGTACTCAGGCGGCCTTTGTGCAGAGCGAAAACGGGCGCGCACCCCCGCCAGACAGCGTGGTTCTGACGGACCTCCTTGCCTATGTCCATTGGATGAGCCGCGGCGAGGCCATAGGCGCACGCACGCCGGGGCGCGGCTATCTGCCAGTCGCTGCGCCCGCGCGCGGCCCCGATATCGGGCGCGGTGCTATGCTTTATGCGCAGCAATGCGCCGTGTGTCACGGTGGACAGGGGCAGGGTAGACAATATAATGCACGCCTCATCTTTCCCCCCGTGTGGGGACCGCGAAGTTTCGGGCAGCGCGCAAGCCTGGCTCAAAAGGCGGTCTTGGCGGCCTTTTTGAGGAGCACCATGCCCTATGCTGATCCTGGTAGTCTGACCGCCGGGGCGGCCTACGATCTGGCGGCGTTTCTGGACGCCTAGCCGCGGCCCCGCTGACGGGTGGTGCGGATACCAATCCACGGTTCTTATAGGAGGACAGTGTCATGCAGTGCCTTCCTAGGTTTTGCCCATGAAGGTCATTCCCGCACGACTGCGGCCACTGCAGGCGCGATTCGCGGCGGTGGCCCGCGAGGTATTGATGCCGCACGCGGCCACCGTCGACCGGGAGGCCCGGTGGCCCGAGGCAGGCTTCGTGGCGCTGGCGGACGCGGGCCTCATGGGGCTGCATGTCCCAAAACGCCTGGGCGGGTTGGAGGAGGGGTTCTCGGCCCTAGTGATGGCAACCGAGACCCTGGCGCAGGCCTGCGCGTCTTCGGCGTTATGCTACGGCATGCATTGCGTGGGTTCGGCGGTGATCGCCGCGAAGGCCACGCGTGACCAGGAGGAGCGCTATCTCGCGCTCATCGCCCAGGGGCGACACATTACGACCCTGGCGCTATCCGAACCCGGTCATGGATCGCATGCCTACCTCGCCGATACGGAACTGCGACAAGATGGTCTCGATTACCGGGTGTGTGGCATCAAGCAATTCGTGACCAACGGCTCTTACGCCGACTCGTATGTGGTCTCGACCAAGGCCAGCGAACCAAACGAGCAGGGTGAATTCTCTTGCGTTCTGGTCGACGGCAGCGCGGCCGGCCTGTCCTGGCTTGCGCCCTGGGAGGGCATGGGCCTGCGCGGCAACTCCTCGCGCGGGATGCGGCTCGACAACGTGCCGGTGCCGCGCGCCAATCGGCTCGGCGACGAGGGTGACGAGGTGTGGTATTTCTTCCAGATCATCGCCCCGTATTTTCTCATAGCCATGGCCGGCATCTACAACGGCATCGCCCAGGCGGCGTTGGCCAATGCCCTCACGCATGTGCGTGAGCGGACCTTTAGTCATTCGGGGGAATCGCTTGCGCGTGCCGACATGATCCAGGACAAGGTGGGGGCCCTGTGGAGACGCGCCCAGCAGGCGCGCCTGCTGGCTTATCATGCCGCCGAGCTCGCTGACGCCAACGACCCGGACGCTTTGCAGGAGATCCTTGCAAGCAAGGTCAGCGCGGGCGAGATGGCAGTTGAGGTCGCGACCGAGGCCATGGCCCTGTGCGGGGGCACGGCGTATGGCGAGAATGCCGTGCAGGCGCGATTGTTGCGCGATGCGCACGCGGCGCCCGTGATGTCGCCGACGGCGGCCTTGCTGCGCCTGTGGGCCGGGCGCTTATTGCTCGGAATACCGATCCTTTGATGGCAGGCAAGGTGGCGCTGTTTATCGACAACCGGGCGGGAAAGCGGCCGGCGGATCCCCTTCCGGGGCGGGTGCAGGCCGCGGCCGCGGCCTGCCAGGTACCCTTTCAGCGGATTTTCATCGAGTCGGCCGAGGACCTCGCCAACACCATGTCCGCGGCCCCGCTGGTGGTGCTGTTGGCCCCGGACGTGGCGCCACTATTTGCCATGGCGCGCCGTGCCCGTTCCTTGTGGCCGGATGCGCTGATCATATTTCTCGCCCCCGCGCTGCGCCTTCTGGTTTTGCAAAACGAGCTGACGGTGCGCGGGTTGTTCGGTGATTTGTATCGGGTGCAAGACGCGGAAAGCGCGGACTTGAGCGATGAACTTGCCGATCATATCGCCACGGCCATCCGCCGCCACGCGCAAGGCGCGACCGTGGAGGCGATCAACGCCCGCCTGTCACGGCAGACCCCGCAGCCCACCAATGTGCGCCGGCTCCTGCAGTCGAATCAGTATCTGGCAAGTGTGTTGCTCAATGCCCCGGACGGTATCGTGTTTCTCGATGCCCACGGCACGATCAGCCTCTGGAACGGCGGCGCCGTGGCGATGTTTGGCTACGACGAGGACGCCGCTGTCGGGCGGCCGCTCGACTTTCTCTCGTGCCCGGGAGGCGCGCGGGATACGCCCACCCTGCTTTCGGTGTTGGCGGAGGTCATGGACGGTCATGCCGCGATGCGGCGAGACCTAAGCTTATGCAACGCGGCCGGGCAGCGGATCGATGTGGATGTGACCTTGGCCGAGGTCGGTGACGAGGGTGGCCGGTGTCTAGGTTTCGCGCTTTTCATGCGCGACGTCACGGCCCGCAACCGCTATCAGGAGTCTCTGGCGGCCGAGCGCGAACGTCTGCTCGTGACCTTGCGGAGCATCGGGGATGGGGTCATCACCACCGACACTGCCGGGCGCGTGACTCTCCTGAACTGCGTCGCCGAGACCCTCTGCGGGTGGCCGCTTTCCGACGCCTTGGGTCAGCCGCTCTCGCGGGTCTTTCGGATCGTCGAGGAGCGTACCCTCGAGCCGCGCGAGGATCCGGTGAGCCGGGTGCTGCGCACCAATGCCGTCATCGAGCTTGCCACCCATGCCACCCTGATCGCCCGTGACGGCAGCCGCCGCCTGATCGCCGATAGCGGCGCGCCGATCCGCGATGCCGCAGGATGCATAACCGGGGTCGTGCTCGTGTTTCGCGATGTGACCGAGAAGCAGCGCATAGAGGACGCCCTGCTGCGCGCTCGCCAATTGGAGGCCATCGGATTTCTAGCGGGCGGTATTGCTCATGATTTCAATAATATTCTTACGGCGCTGTTTGGTAACATAAGCCTCATGCGTATGCACGTCCCGCCTGACTCCCCGGCGCTTGCGCTTTTGGAGCAGGCGGATCAGGCCTTTTACCGCGCGCGTGATCTCACTCAGCAGTTGTTGACGTTTGCCAAGGGCGGGGCGCCCGTGAAAAGGACCGGCTCCCTGCGGGCCCTGATCGAGGACACGGCGCGGTTTCTGCTCCATGGGACCAAGACCGTGACGTCCTTCACGTTCGCCGATGACCTGTGGAGCGCGGAATTCGATCCAGGCCAGATGTCGCAGGCCCTATCCAATATCCTGCTAAACGCCATCCAGGCCATGCCCGCGGGCGGGACCATCGTCGTGGGTGGGTCCAACGTCCGCCTGCGTCCCAACGAGGTCCCGTCTCTGAAAGAGGGCCCCTATGTCCGGTTGTTCATCGAAGACGAAGGACCGGGTATTCCCGAGGCCGATCGGGAGCGGGTGTTTCACCCCTATTTCACCACCAAGGAGTCGGGGACCGGCCTTGGCCTTGCCACCGCCTACTCCGTGGTGCAGCGCCACGGTGGCCATATCGGTATCGGTGAAAGTTGTCGCGGCGCGCGGTTCGAGATCTATCTGCCGGCCGCCGACACGCATCCGGCCCACCCCATGCGCGAGCGGCGTGCCCGCGAGGAGCCTGACGGGGGGCGTGGCTACGTCGTGATCATGGACGATGAGGGGCCGGTGCGCGCGGTGTGTGTTGATATATTGAGCCATCTGGGATACGAGTCGGAGTCGGTCGCCGACGGGGAATCGCTGGTCTCGCTGTATGGCATGCGGTTTGCCGAGGGCCGCAGGCCCGATGCGGTGATCGTCGACCTTACGGTGCCAGGCGGCATGGACGGCCGCGAGGCCGCGCGTCGTATCCTTGCCATCGACCGTGATGCGCGCCTGCTGGTATCGAGCGGCTATTGCAACGACCCCGTGATGTCCGCTTATGAGGATCATGGGTTTGTCGGCATGATTGCCAAACCCTATGATGTAGGCGAGCTCGCGGCAAACCTCGCGCGAGTGGTGCGCGCGCCGCGCGACAAGACCTGATCGTTCCGGAGGTGGCTCGTGGCGCGACTACTGATCATATCGGGCATCGTTCTCATCATCGTGGGCCTGGCATGGGAGGCGCGCGGTGGCGTGCCGTGGCAACGGCTTCCCGGGGATTTGGTGTTGCGCGTGGGTGATATGCGTATCCATGTCCTGTGGGCTGTGTCACTGCTTTTGAGCGTGGTCTTGAGCCTTTTGCTGTGGATGACACGTCGGTAGTAGTGGCCCCCAACGCCTTCAAGGGGACCTTGTCGCCCCTCGAGGCGGCGCGCTCCATGGCCCATGGCGTGGCCCAGGCATGCCCAGGGCGCCCGGTGTTGCTGCGGCCCATGCCGGATGGTGGCGACGGGACCCTCGAGGTCCTGGCGCGCGCACTGAAGGCCGAGACGCGATTTTTCGAGGTTCCGGACAGCTGCGGTCGTATGCGGGCCGTACCCTTCGGGCTGATCAACCGTCGCCAGGGAGCGGTGGCCTTCATCGAAAGCGCGCAGGCAATAGGACTGTCCCAGGCCGATTGCCCATTCGCGACGCGTTCCACGGAGGGGCTCGGGCGGCTCGTGCGCCATGTCCTCGATTGCGGGGCGCGTACCATCTACCTTGGTCTCGGGGGTAGCGCCACGTGCGATGCCGGAGTCGGACTGCTGGCGGCGCTGGGGGTCCGTTTCGCGGGTCTCGCGCATCCGGATTTCGAGGTCCTGGACCGGATGGGGGGCGTGGACGTCACCCACCTCGATCGCCGGTTGGCGCGCGTCCGGCTGCTGGTTTTGACGGATGTCGTAAACGGACTCACCGGTCCTTTGGGGGCGGTCGTGTTTGCCGCGCAGAAGGGCGCCACGCCGGCCCAGCTCGCCGACGTCGACTGCCGCCTGCGCATCGCCGCCGATCGCCTGGAGTCGGCGTTCGGGGTGTCTGTCCGGGAGCGGCCCGGAAGCGGGGCGGCGGGCGGTCTCGGTTTCGCGTGCGCGCTCCTCGGCGCGCGTCTGGTCCCTGGCGCTGCCGTGATCGCGCGTCTGACCGGTCTGTCCGCTGCCATCGCGACCGCGGGTCTGGTCTTGACCGGCGAGGGTGCCTGCGATGCCCAGACGGTGTATGGCAAGGGGCCGCAGTTGGTGGCGACCTACGCGCGCCGCCTCGGCCGGCCCGTGTACCTGGTATGCGGGCGCATCGACGACTCACACGCGCCGCTCGCCGAATACTTCGCCAGGCGCGTGAGCCTGCCGCCTGGCCGACCCGCGGCCGAGGCCTTGAGTGCCGCGGTAGCGTCCCTGCTGGCCGCCTGAATCGATCAAGCCCTTTCCTTCCCAGGCTTTGCGGCTACGCTTAAAAGAGGGCCGGGCAGTCGTTCCCAACGACTCGTAGTCCGGTTTGCGCGCATCGTTCCTGAAATGAAGTGAGGATGTCATGACACCCGAACAAGCCACCGCCAGCCTGCATGGCCTATTGCGACTCATGTTGAGCAAAAACGCCTCCGATCTGTTTTTGTCCGTCGATTTCCCGCCGGCCATAAAGCTCGACGGCAAGATGACGCCAGCCGGTCAGCAGCGCCTCACGCCGATCCACACCAAGGCGTTCGCCCACGCCATCATGAATGACAAGCAGCGCCAGGAATTCGAGGCCGAAAAGGAATGCAATTTCGCCATAAGCCCGCCCGACATCGGCCGTTTTCGCGTCAACGTGTTCGTTCAGCAGGGGCACGTGGGCCTCGTGTTGCGGACCATCACCAGCAAGATCCCGACGTTCGATGATCTGAAGCTCCCCGCGGTGTTGCGTGACGTGTGTCTTACGAAGCGTGGGCTCGTGATCCTGGTCGGCGGCACCGGTTCCGGGAAATCAACCTCGCTTGCGGCGATGATCGATTACCGCAATGAAAACTCCCGCGGTCATATCATCACCATCGAAGACCCCGTGGAGTATGTGCACCGCCACAAGAACTGCCTCATCACCCATCGCGAGGTCGGGGCCGACACGCATAACTGGTTCGCGGCGCTGAAGAACACGCTGCGCCAAGCCCCCGATGTGATATTGATCGGCGAGATCCGGGATCGCGAGACCATGGAGTACGCAATCGCCTTTGCCGAGACCGGGCACCTGTGTATGGCCACCCTGCACGCCAACAGCGCCAATCAGGCCCTGGACCGGATCGTGAATTTTTTCCCCGAGGAACGGCGCAATCAGCTGCTGATGGATCTGTCGCTGAACACGCGCGCCATCGTCTCCCAGCGGCTCATCCCGCGCGCCGACGGACAGGGGCGCGCGGCGGCGGTCGAAATTTTGCTCAATACGCCTCTGGTGGCGGATCTGATCTTCAAGGGGGAGGTCCATTCCTTGAAGGAGGCGATGGCGAAGTCGCGCGAGCAGGGCATGCAGACCTTCGATCAGGCGCTGTTCGATCTCTACGAGAGTGGTGCCATCAGCTATGAGGACGCGCTGCGCAACGCCGATTCCGTCAACGAGCTGCGGCTTGCCATAAAGCTGCGCGGAAAGGGTGCTCCGACGACGGCTCAGGAATCCACGGAATTTCGTGTGATGGCCGACCCCGAACCCCCCTCCGCGCCGACCGAGACCGGTTAAGGGGAAACGAGCCTCTTGTCCTGCACGTCGCCGAGTTGCGCGCTCTCGTCACCAAACTCACGATCGAAGGTCTCCTTGAAGATCGCCTTGTGGACATCCCCGATGCTGAGGATGCCTACAAGGTGACCATGGTCGGCGACCGGGATGCGGCGGATCTTATGCGCGAACATGACCGATACCGCGCGCAGTATCGGGTCTGTCGGGGCGACCGTGAATACGCGCTTGCTCATGAGGCTTTCGACATGCAGGTTCAGCACGTCGCGGTATTCGGCCTCCAGTTCCTCGAAGTGCGGCGTCTGGGCGAGCCGCAGGGCTTCGTCGACCTTGGGGTACATGGCCCTTAAGACATCCTTCTCGGAAATCACACCGACGATCGCGCCGTCGTCGTTTACGACCGGCAGACCGCTGATGCGGTGAAAGCACATCAAAATCGCCACGTCGCGAATACGCGTATCGCTGCGGGCCGTCCGAACATTGGTGGTCATTACGTCTTTCACTAACATGGCGCCTCTCCGTGCCCGCCCCGGTTTTCCGGGAAGGTGATTAATTTAATGCCCGATCTCGGCCAGCAGTTGCGCCATCATGCGTTGCGCCTGACCCAGATAGCCCCCACCCGCGAGGTTCAGGTGGTTCAGTACATGGTATAGATTGTAGAGCGTTTTGCGCACCTGGTATCCCTTTTCGCGTGGAGCGGCCTCGTCATAGGCTGCGTAGAACGCCGGAGAAAACCCACCGAAGAGCTCGGTCATGGCGAGGTCGGCCTCCCGGTCCCCATAATATACCGCGGGATCGAAGAGGATGGGGCGCTCGTCGCTGGTAAGACAGTTGCCCGACCAGAGGTCCCCATGGAGAAGGCTTGGGGTCGGCTTGTGGTCCTTCAGCAGTATCGGTATTGCCTCGGCCACCTTGTGGCCGAATTCTTGAAGGGCGCCGTGGTGGCCGTTCTTGCGCGCGAGGTCGAGCTGAAAAAGGATGCGGCGGTCGCGAAAAAACGCCGCCCAGTCGGCGTGCGGCGTGTTGATCTGCGGCGTGGTTCCAATGGTGTTGTCACGGTACCAGCCGAAGTAGGGCGAGTGGCGGGCATGCAGGGCCGCCAGCGCATGACCCAGCTCGATATCATCCGAGCGGGTACGCTCGGACAGATCGAGGTGGTTCAAGACAAGATAGGAGATCTCGTCGGTGGTGCCCCAGCACACCGGCCGGGCGACGCGCACGGTAAGTGTGTTGGCGATTTCATGGAGCCCCAAGGCCTCGGCGCGAAACATCTCGATAAAGCCCGGGGCGTTGTACTTGACGAAGTACGAGACCGCGCCGTCGCTCAGTATCGTCGTGTGATTCAGGGCTGATGCATGTGTCTCGTGGACGGCGCGCGCCATGAAGGGCTTGCCCGTCACCTGTGATATTTGCTGGGCTATGGCACCCCAACCGACCATGACGACTCCCGACGTTTCGCTCGTTATCCCCGCCCTCGATCCCTATCTTACGACCTTGGGCCCGTTGTTCAATGGTCTGGCCGCTCGGGTTAGCCAAGGCCTGTTCTCCGCTTTTGCTGCGCGTCTCCCGCGCGCGGGTCATGGCGCGCTTGCAAAGTCCCCCTATCAAGCATGCGAGGCCCGCGCGCGGCACCCTGGGGGTCTGCCTTGCTTGGTGAACCTACGGTTTGTATGGCAAAGCGATGCCTTGGTGCGGCCCAATCTCTCAAGGATAAGGTCATTCGTCGTAATGTCAGCCACGCGACACCGTGATCCCGTTTGGCCTGGGAAGGACAGGATTCGCATAACCGTCTGCTTGGTGCCGGCGCGGCCAGGGCGGAATCTGGCGGCGTATATCCATAGAGCCACGGGGGCGAATCCGGGGCGTCCCTCTTTTAAGCCAGGGCGGCGCGCGGCGCTCGCCAGGGGATCTCGGCGCGGCGGTACCCGGACCCATGACATGTCCGTCCGGTAACGGTGGAGATGGCAAGCGGTGCCGCGATTTACGGCAGGGATGAGGTCGACACGAGGGTGTGATGCGGATGGATGAGGCTTGTCTATTGGGGCGGCGGCACAAGCCTGCGAATTGCGCAAGATGGCGATCGCCTGCGCTTCGCGCGATCTTTCCCGGCGCCGCTCGGGGCGGATCGAGACGGTCACCGCCCCTAAGAAGGAGGGCGGGCGGCACCCGTGCCGCCCGCCTTCGCCGCCCTTCGGGGTCTTAGAAAATCCCCTTCAGGGTCTTCAGCGGCTGGATCTTGATGACGTTGCGCGCGGGCTTGGCCTTGAAGACCATCTCTTCCTTCGTGAAGGGATTGATCCCCTTGCGGGCACGCGTGGCCGGCTTGCGAACCACCTTGATCTTCATGAGGCCCGCCAAGTTGAATACCCCCGGCCCTCCCTTGATGTCGCGCTTTATGACGGTGACCAGCTCGTCAAATATTGCGCCGACTTCCTTGCGCTTCAGGTTTGTTTTGTCCGCCAAGTGGGACAAGAGCTCCGACTTCGACATCGGTTTCTTGGTCGCTTTTTTGCTTGGGGCCTTGTTTTTCGTCGCCATGGGTGTCCTATTTGATGGTTGGGAACAACGCCGTTAACTTAGCATAAAAAATCCCAAGGGAAAGCCGTTTTAGGTGTTTTTCTAGGGTTTGCGCGCGCCTTGTGTCGGATGCCGTGGTTTTCGCTATACTGTCGACGTTGATTTCTTCCGCATTCGGCCCCACATTGTGGGCGTTGAGCTAACGATTTTGCGAGGTTTTATGCCAATCTACGAGTATGTTTGTGGTGCCTGCGGCGAGCATGCCGAGATTATGCAAAAGATAGGGGAATTGGCCACCGAGTGTCCGGCCTGCCACAAGCCGGCATTGAAAAAGCGCATTTCGGCGCCCGGCTTTCAGCTGAAAGGTTCCGGATGGTACGCGACGGATTTCCGCGACAAGGGCAAGGCCAAGGGTGAGGACAAGGCCAAAGACGAGGCCGCGGCCCCGGCGGCGGCGTGCGCGGGAGGCGGCTGCGGCTGTCATTAAATGGGGCGGTTTCGGCGGTATCTGACGGCCGGCCTGCTCGTTTGGGTGCCGCTCGGGGTCACGTTTCTGGCGGTCGAGTCGCTCACCGACTTCGCCAATCGCCTGCTCGAGGTGTTGC
The DNA here is from genome assembly GCA_021841585.1 of Pseudomonadota bacterium. GTDB lineage: Bacteria > Pseudomonadota > Gammaproteobacteria > Acidiferrobacterales > Acidiferrobacteraceae > Acidiferrobacter. Next base: position 14,895 of record JAKBUS010000031.1, read on the forward strand.
CGGCCGACATGCAGCCGGAGCATTGGCTGGGCCATGACATCCCGGGTCTTGGCATACTGCTTGTGTTTATCGCGGTCATGGCGACCGGGGTGGTGGCCGCCAATGTGATGGGCCAGTGGTTGCTGGCGGCGGGCGAGGCGCTGCTCGCCCGCATCCCCTTGGTCCGCTCCGTGTATTCCAGTGTAAAGCAGTTGCTGGAATCGCTTATGTCCGGGAGCGGAAACTCATTTCGCACCGTCGTCCTCGTACCCTATCCGCACCCCGGGAGCTGGACGCTCGCGTTTTTGACCGGCGAGGGCTTGCCTGAGGCCGCCGCCCTGCTAGGTACCGACCTCGTAAGCGTGTTTGTGCCGGCAACCCCCAATCCGACCTCGGGCTTCTTTCTCATGGTCCCGAGAAAGGACGTAGTGGAGTTGCGCATGAGTGTCGACGAGGGCTTGCGCATGATCCTGTCCATGGGTATGGTCGCTCCCGGCCTTGCGAGGAAGGGCGCCGCCCCGGCGTCCAAGCGGGCGACGGCCTAGGGTCCCTATGCGTACACATTTGAGTCGAGAATTGCCCGCGCTCGAAGCCGGCGCGGCGGTGGTGGTCTGTGGCTGGGCGCAACGCCGGCGCGATCATGGCGGCATCCTGTTCGTGGATCTTCGTGACCGCGGGGGGCTCGTCCAGGTGGTCTTTGATCCCGCCCGCCCGGAGGTGTTCGCGCGCGCCGAGGAGTTGCGCAGCGAATACGTGCTCGAGGTCAGCGGGGTCCTGCGCCGGCGTCCGGCGGGGACCGAGAATCCGGCGTTGCCCACCGGCGCCTTCGAAATCGACGCCACGGGGCTTGTGATCCTCAATGCCGCCGATACCCTGCCGTTTCCGCTGGATGAGCCCGACATTGGCGAGGCGGTGCGCCTCAAGTACCGCTACCTCGACCTGCGACGCGAGGTCATGCGCGATAATTTTCATTTGCGCCATCGCCTGATTCGCACCGCGCGCCGCTATCTCGAGGATCACGACTTCCTCGAGATCGAGACCCCCATGTTGACGCGCTCGACTCCGGAGGGCGCGCGCGATTATCTCGTGCCGAGCCGTACCCATCCGGGGCATTTTTTCGCGCTGCCGCAGTCGCCGCAGCTCTTCAAGCAGATACTGATGGTGGCGGGCTTCGAACGCTACTATCAGGTGACGCGGTGTTTCCGTGACGAGGACCTGCGTGCCGACCGCCAGCCGGAGTTTACGCAGCTTGATATCGAGACCTCGTTTCTCGATGAGCAGGCCATCCTCGATCTCATGGAAGGGCTTGTCAAGGCGGTGTTTCGCGAGACCATCGGGGTGGATATCCCAACGCCCCTGCCGCGGCTTACGTTTGATGAGGCGCAGCGGCGTTTTGGCAGCGACAAGCCGGATCTTCGCAATCCTCTTGAGTTCGTCGAAATTTCCGACCTCGTGCGCGAGGTCGAATTCAAGGTGTTTGCGGCAGCCGCCCAGGATCCCAAGGCGCGGGTCGTGGCCATGCGAGTGCCTGGCGGGGCGGAGCTGTCACGCAAGGCGTTGGACGACTATGCGGCATTCGTGGCGGGACACGGCGCCAAGGGGCTTGCCTATATCAAGGTGAATGACCCGGACTCAGAGAGCGGTCTGCAGTCGCCGATCCTGAAATTCCTGGGTGCTGCGGTGGTGCGCGAGATCCTGACGCGCGCAAAGGCGCAGGCGGGCGACCTGTTGTTCTTCGGGGCTGATCGGGTGCGCGTCGTGAATGAGGCGATGGGCGCGTTGCGCCTGCGCGTCGGGTCCGATCGCGGGCTGGTGGCGGAGGGCTGGCAGCTTTTGTGGGTGGTGGACTTCCCCCTGCTTGAATACGATGAGGAGCACAGGCGCTTTCAGGCCACGCATCATCCATTCACCGCCCCGCGGTCCGATGACATCGACTATCTCTTGACCGATCCGGGGCGGGTACGCGCGCGCGCCTATGATCTGGTGCTAAACGGCACCGAGGTGGGTGGTGGGTCGATCCGTATTCACGAGTCCAGGCTCCAGGAGCAGGTCTTTGGGGTGCTGGGGATCGATGCGGCGACCGCGCGCGAGAAATTCGGGTTCCTGCTCGATGCCTTGCGCTTCGGCGCGCCCCCTCACGGCGGGCTTGCGTTCGGGGTCGATCGCCTGTGTGCGCTGCTGGCGGGCGTCGAGTCGATCCGCGATGTCATTGCCTTCCCAAAGACCCAGAAGGCGACCTGCCCCCTGACCGAGGCCCCATCAACGGTTTCCGCCCAGCAACTTGCGGACTTGGCGCTTGTAAGTACGGCCCCCCGGGTCTGATCATGGCCGTCGGTGGGCCATCGTCTTTCAAACGGCCGGAATCGGTCCTGGTGGTGATCTTTACCACCATGGGCGAGGTGTTGGTGTTGCGCCGGGCCGACCATGCCGAGTTCTGGCAGTCGGTGACCGGCAGCCTTGAATGGCGCGAGGATGACCGGTTCGTGACCGCCCGCCGGGAGCTCTTTGAGGAGACCGGTATCGCGGCTGAGCTCGGCTGGCGCGATTGGGAGGTGAGTCACCGCTATGAGATCTTCCCGCAATGGCGGCACCGCTATCGTCCCGGTACCATGCATAATACCGAACACGTCTTTTCCCTGGAGCTACCCGATCGCGTGCCGGTCGCGCTTCAGCCTAGCGAGCATGTGGCATACGAATGGCTCGCGTGGCCGGCGGCCGTGGCACGAGTGACCTCGGCGAGCAACCGCTGGGCACTGGAGGTCCTGGGCCGTGAGCGGGGATTCCTGCCCTTGTAACGAGCCAGTGGTTCTGGTGCCCGGTTTGTGGTTTGGCCGGCCAGCGCTCTGGTTGCTGGCGTGGCGGTTGCGGCGCCTTGGTCTGCGGGCAATCCTCTACCGGTATGATGCGCGCGCGGCGGCGTTGCCGGCGGCGCGCGAGGCGTTGGCGCGTCTCATGGTTTCAAGCGGTGCCCGCCATGTCGTCGGCTACAGCCTCGGGGGCATCGTAGTGGCGGATTTTTGCCGGTATCATCCGCGGGCCTATGAGCGGGCCGTGGTTTTGGGTACGCCTTTTCGCGGGAGCCGGGCGGCGCGTCGGCTCTACCGTTGCCCGGCCTTGCGCGGGCTCTTTGGGGTCGCGGCTCCGGTCCTGATCCGTGGCCTGCGGCCCGGCGCGATACCTCGGCTCGGCGTGGTGACCGGCGTCAAGCCGCGCGGTTTGGCCGGGTGTTTATTGGCGGGAGGGGCGCACGACGGCGTCCTTAGGGCATGCGAGACCCGTTTACGGAGCGCACGCGATGCGGTAGCGTTGCCGCTATCCCATGCGGGCCTCGTCATGGGTCGTTTGGGCGCGCGCGCCATCTGGAACTATCTCGTGCGCGGGCGTTTTGGGGATTGAGGGGATAAGTGTATGGCCGGGCATAGCAAATGGGCCAATATTCGGTTTCGTAAGGGTGTTCAGGACGCCAAGCGCGGCAAGGTCTTCACGAAGTTGATCCGCGAGATCACGATTGCCGCGCGCGTGGGGGGTGGTGATGTATCCCATAACCCGCGGCTGCGGCTTGCGATCGATCGGGCGTTGGGGCAAAACATGCCCAAGGACAATATCGAACGGGCCATAAAGCGCGGTACGGGCGAGCTCGAAGGTGCCCATTACGAGGAGATCCAGTACGAGGGTTATGGGCCAGCAGGCGCCGCGGTGCTGGTAGCGTGCACTACGGACAACCGCAATCGCACCGCGGGCGAAGTGCGGCACGCATTCAGCAAGCATGGTGGGAATCTCGGGACGGAGGGGTCGGTCGCCTACCTGTTCGAGAAGCGCGGCGTGCTGATGTTTCCGGATGGCGACGAGGAGGCCTTGCTGGAGGCCGCGCTGGACGTCGGCGCAGACGACATCGCAACGGTGCCGGGCGAGGGGATCGAGGTCCTGACCGCGCCCGACAAGGTGATGGGCGTCCGCGAAGGGCTCGTGCAGCGTGGTTTCACGCCGTCTTCGGCGGAAACCGTGATTCGGCCGCTGACGGACGTAGCGCTGGCCGGCGAGGATGCGGAGCGGGTGATGAAGCTTCTGGAGGCGTTGGAGGACCTCGATGACGTCCAGATGGTCTATACGAACGCCGCCTTCATGGAGGAATCGGCTTAGGGGAGGCGCGTGATGCGCGTCTTGGGCGTGGACCCGGGGTCGCGGCGCACGGGGTTTGGTGTTGTCGATGATCAAGGGGGGCGGCCGGCCTATGTGGCCTGCGGCGTGGTGGTCACGATATCCGGGACCATGGCCGAACGCCTGCACCGGATCTTTGCCGGGCTCGGCGAGGTGGTCGAACGCTACCGGCCGGATGTATGCGCGGTGGAGAGGGTATTTTTTGCCCGTAATCCCGATAGCGCCTTGAAGCTCGGCCAGGCGCGCGGGGCGGCGTTGGCCGCCCTCGCCGGCGCCGGCCTTGATGTCCACGAGTACACGGCCCTGCAGATCAAGAAGGCCACGGTGGGGGTAGGTCATGCCGATAAGGGCCAGGTGCAGCACATGATGCGCGCTTTATTGGGGTTGTCGGCGCGGCCCTCGGCGGATGCCGCCGACGCCCTGGCCTGCGCCCTCTGCCATCTGCATGAGAGCCAAGGTCTCCTGTCGCGGGCCCGGGCGATATCCTCATGATCGGCCGACTGCGCGGCGTGGTGATCGAGCGTAGCCCCCCGCAAGTGCTTTTCGAGGTCCAGGGGGTAGCCTACGAGGTGGATCTTCCGCTCTCGACCTTCGGTGAATTGCCAGCGGTCGGGGAGGTGGTCTTGTATACACACCTCGTGGTTCGCGAGGATGCGCATCTCCTGTATGGATTCCTCACGGCCGAACGTCGTGCCTGGTTCCGGCTGCTCCTGAAGGTCAATGGTGTCGGTCCGCGCGTGGCCCTGGCGCTGTTGTCGGGACTTACCGACGAGGAGTTGGGGGCGTGCGTGCACGATGGGAATGTGACGCGGCTCACGCGCGTGCCGGGGATCGGCCGCAAGACCGCCGAGCGCCTGCTCGTGGAACTGAGCGGAAAGGTGCCGTCCGGCGGACGAACGGTGACAAGTCGCCGCGATGAGGCGGTCGGTGCGCTGCAGACACTCGGTTACAATGAGCGCGAGGCACAGGCCGCCGTGGAGCGGGCGGAGAAGGCCGCGGGGCCGGCGGCTTCTGGCGAGACACTGATCCGCGAGGCGCTCAGGGGAATGGTGCGATGATCGAAACCGAAAGACTGGTCTCGCTCGATGGGTCTACGCAGGAGCGCGCCCAGGAAGTCCGCCTGCGCCCGCAACGGCTTGCCGATTACATAGGCCAGTCGCGTCTTCGGGAAAAGCTCGAGATCTTCCTGGCGGCGGCCCGCGCCCGCCAGGAGTCGTTGGATCACGTCCTGCTCTTTGGTCCGCCGGGGCTTGGCAAGACCACTCTCGCGCACATCATTGCCTCGGAGATGGGGGCTTCTCTGCGCCAGACTTCGGGTCCAGTGTTGGAGCGGGCCGGCGATCTGGCCGCCTTGCTGACCAATCTGAAGGCCCACGATGTCTTGTTCATCGATGAAATCCATCGCTTGAGCCCGGTGGTCGAGGAGGTGCTCTATCCGGCCATGGAGGATTTCGAGATCGATATCCTGATCGGCGAGGGCCCGGCGGCGCGCTCCATCAAGCTGAATCTACCGCCCTTTACGCTTATCGGCGCCACTACCCGCGCCGGGCTCCTGACCTCTCCCTTGCGCGATCGCTTCGGTATCGTCGAGCGGCTGGAGTTCTATGAAGTGGAGGAGCTGGCGCGCATCGTGACGCGCTCCGCGGGTCTGCTTGGGATGTCGGCCGAGGATGGCGGGGTGCGCGCCCTGGCCGCGTGCGCGCGCGGCACGCCGCGTATCGCCAACAGACTTTTGAAGCGCGCCCGTGACTTTGCGCAGGTACGCGGGGGTGGTCTCCTGACCGAGACCGTCGCCAAGGAGGCCCTGAAAATGCTTGACGTCGATGATCGCGGTCTGGATAGTCTCGACCGCCGCCTGCTGTGGGCGGTGACTGATACTTTTCAGGGTGGTCCCGTGGGTGTCGATAATCTCGCGGCGGCCATTGGCGAGGAGCGCGGCACGATCGAAGACGTGGTCGAGCCCTTTCTTATCCAGAAGGGCTATCTGATGCGCACCCCGCGGGGACGCATGGCCACGCCCCGCGCCTATCATCTCTTCGGGCTGGCTGCGCCGCCCGGGGACGGCTCGTGAGTAGCGCCGAAGCCCGGCCCCAAGCGTTCGCGATCGAACTTCGGGTGTATTACGAGGATACGGATGCGGCCGGGGTCGTGTATTACGCGAACTACCTGCGCTTCATGGAGCGTGCGCGCAACGAATGGCTGCGGGCGAGGCTTGGCGGACCGCATGAACTGGCGTCGAAGGCGCATGTCTTATTTGCGGTGCGATCGGTGGATGTGAGGTTTCAGGCGCCGGCGCGCCTAGATGACGTACTGCGCGTTACGGCCGATCCGATCTCGATCCGTGGCGCAAGCCTTGCATTCCGGCAGGATTGTTGGCGCGGAACGGAACGTATGTGCGTAGGAGAGGTGGGCGTGGTCTGTGTGGATGCGCGAACCTTCGCGCCCCGTCGGTTGCCTCGTGAATTGATGCAGGTTTTGGCGGAGGCATCCGCCCCGTAAAGGAGAGTGTCTTGAGAGTCGCCGCTTCCCATCAGGGGATAACCCTCTGGTCCATGGTGGACCACGCGAGCCTTGTCGTGCAGCTCATGATGTTGATTCTGCTCGTTGTCTCGATCATCTCGTGGACGATGATCTTTCGGAAATGGTTTGTTCTGAAGGCGGCCTATCGGGATGCCGAACGCTTCGAGGACACCTTCTGGCGCGGCGCGAACGTGAATCATATGTATGCGGAACTCGCGCGCAACGAGGATAAGCTTTCCGGCAACGCCAGCGTATTCGTGGCGGGTTTTCGGGAATACACGCGACTCGAGAAGCAAAAGGGCATATCGCCCATGGATATCATCGAGGGGGTGCAGCGGGCGATGCGCGTGGCGTTGACCCGCGAGACCGATTATTTGGCCACCAACCTCTCGTTTCTCGCCACCGTTGGGTCCACGAGCCCTTATATCGGTCTGTTTGGTACGGTGTGGGGGATTATGTCGGCCTTTCAGTCTTTTGGGAATATGCAGCAGGCGACCCTCGCGCATGTGGCCCCGGGTATTTCCGAGGCCCTGGTTGCCACCGCGATGGGGCTTTTTGCGGCAATCCCCGCGGTTATTGCCTATAACCGCTATGCCGACGATGCGGATCGCCTGGCGTCGCGCTACGAGATCTTCCTGGAGGAGTTCTCGAGTGTCCTACAGCGTCAGGCGTATGTGGCTAAGGCCTCGACATGAAACGTCATCGCCGCCCGCGTGTTCGGCTCATGAGCCAGATCAACGTCGTCCCCTATGTCGACGTCATGCTCGTGCTGCTCGTGATCTTCATGATTACGGCGCCGATATTGAAGCGCGGTGTGAAGGTCAAGCTTCCACAAGCGGCGGCGCGCGCGATCCCCAATCCCCATCGCGCGGTATTGATCGTCACGGTCAACGCCGCCGGTCGGTACTTTCTTGATGGTCATCCTGTTACACCCGAGGCATTGGAGCAACGTACGCGCCGCCTCCTGCGGCTGCGCCCGCATACACCGATCTTGATTCGCGGGGACCGGGCCGTGCCGTATCAGGATGTGGTGGCGGCCATGGTGCTCCTGCAGCGGGCCGGTGCCCCGAGCGTGGGGCTCATGACCAAGAACCACGGACACTGATCATGACCCGCCGGACCCGAGAGGCGCCGGGACGCACGCGCGCAGCCGTCTATGCGCTGCTCGTGCATCTGGCGGTAATCGCGTTTCTGGTGGTAAGTTTTCGTTGGAGCGAACTCGATACCTCCTATGTCGTAAGGACCGGCCCCCATGTGATCCAGGCCTTCATGGTCGGCCCGCGCCCGGCACTTCGCCCCACGCCACCCATTCCGAAGCCGCGCCCGACTCCCCGGCCCGCGATCCATAAGGGTCCCTCCAAGGCCCAGATCGCGGCCCGCCAAAAGGCGCTCGCCAAGGCCCAGGCGCTTGCCAAGGCTCGGGCCCAGGCCCAGGCGCTTGCCAAGGCTCAGGCGCTTGCCAAGGCTCAGGCGCTTGCCAAGGCTCAGGCGCTTGCCAAGGCTCGGGCCCGTGCCGAGCAGGCCGCGCGGATTGCTGCCCGCAAGCGTTTGAAGGCGCAGGAGCAGGCGGCCGCCGCGCGCGCGCGCGCGAAATTGCGCCGCGAGATTGCCGCTGCCGCGGCACGCGCCCAACAGAGGGCCGCTGCCCGTGCCGCCGCTGCCCGTGCCGCCGCGGCCGCGGCTCGGGGGGTCGTGAGCCGTTACAAGGCGCTCATAGAGGCGCGGGTGAGCGCCGCCTGGGTCGCCGTTCCACAATCCAAGGGGCTGCACTGCACCGTAAGAGTGCGACTCATAGCCGGCGGACAGGTCGTGAGCGCGCGTATCGTGCAGGGCAGCGGTAACTCGGTGTTCGACCGTTCCGTGATCGCGGCGATCTATAATGCTGCGCCGCTACCGGTTCCGCGCTCGGCGGCCAAGCTTCAGTATCTGAACCCATTGACCTTCGTTTTTACGGCACCAAAGGGATCTTCGCCATGAATCGTCTCGGATCATGTTTTGCGGTTCTGTTGATCATGCTGGCGACTACGCCGCTCACGGCGCGGGCTGTCACGATTCACATCAACCACGGTTATGGACAAAAATTTCCGATCGCCATCGTGCCTTTTAAGGGCGAGAAGGTCTGGCCTCAGGATCTCCGGCCGTCCGCGGTCATCGCCAAGGATCTCGACGGCAGCGGGTGGTTCGATGTCCTGCCGAGCCGTGATTACCTGGCCCAGCCTCACCATGACCGCCAGGTCGAGGGCCATTTCAACGACTGGCGCCTTTTGAAGGCGGCCGGGCTTTTGATCGGGCATATCGCGAGACGGCCGAGCGGGCGCGTCGATGTGGCGTTTCGGCTCTATGACGTCAACAACGAGACCCAGCTCAAGGCCCTACAGTATGTCGTGGCCCCGGGCCAGCTGCGCGCCGCAGGCAATGCCATCGCTAATATCATCTATCAGCATTGGACCGGCGTGCGTGGGGTGTTCAATACGCGTATTGCGTTTATTACCATGTATCCCGATGGGCCGCCGGGTCATTTTTTCTATAAGCTCGAGGTGGCCGATGCCGAGGGCCATGGAGTGCATGTCATTTTGCGCTCGCATGAACCCATCATGTCGCCGCGCTGGTCGCCTCATGGCCGGCGCCTGACCTATGTATCGTTCGCGACCGGTTGGCCGGCTGTGTATGTCCAGAACGTCGCCACGGGACATATCCGACGAGTGGCGGCCTTTCATGGCCTGAACGGCGCGCCATCGTTTGCCCCGGATGGCACCCATTTGGCGTTGTCCTTATCGAAAACCGGGTATCCCGAAATCTACGTAATGAGCTTGGTGACCGGGCGGTTGCGCCAGCTCACCTTCGGTCCGAGCATCAACACCGAGCCCGCCTGGTCGCCAAATGGCGGGCATATCGTGTTTACATCAAACCGCAGCGGCGGACCTCAAATCTATGAAATGACCGCCGATGGGGCCCATAAGCGCCGCCTAACCTTCCGTGGCCGTTACAATGCCGGCGCCTCGTTTTCCCCAAATGGCAAATGGCTGACGCTGGTAAGTCGGCGCGCGGGCCAGTATCATGCAGCGGTGTTTGAGCTGGCGGACTCGACCCTGGAGATTCTGACTGCCACAAGCCTTGATGAATCCCCGACGTTTGCACCAAACGGGCAGGAAATACTTTATAGCACGGTAGTCGGGGGACATAGGGTTCTGGCCACGGTTTCACTAAACGGGCGCGGGCATCGTATACTAGGGTTAAGAGGGGGGGACGTCACCGATCCTGCTTGGTCGCCATTTCGTCACCCGTGACTACTTATCAATGGTTAAAGGAAAGGAGTGGTGTAATGAAAATGAATAAAGGCATGCTCGTCGCAGTCGGGCTCGCCGCTCTGGCGGGTTGTGCGGGCAAAGAGGCAGTAAAGCCGCATGGGGCATCGGCCACGGCATCACGCAGCTCGACCCAGGCCAGCGGCGCGGGGCAGAGCGGCAGCATGCAGGGGTCCGGGATGGCCAGCGCCAATAAAGGGCCGGCACTGAGCAGCTTTTCCCATATGGTGCATTTCCGCACCAATAGCTCGGCGATCAGCGGCCCGAACCGCGAGATCGTGAAAGAGAACGCGAGCTACCTCGAGGCCCATCCCAGCGTGCGCGTACGCTTGGAAGGCAACACCGACGAGCGCGGCACCGCGCAGTACAACATGGCGCTCGGTTGGCGCCGTGCCGATGCCGTAAAGCACATGCTTGAGGTCTTGGGCGTATCCGGCAGCCAGATCGCGACGATCTCCTTTGGGAAGTCGCGCCCGCTGGCCCTGGGCCACAATCCGCAGGCGTGGGCCAAGAATCGCCGCGTCTATTTCAACTACAAGTATTTCGCTAGCAAGTAAGTCTCGTGGGCGCGCGGTCCAGAGTTCTTTGGGGGACAGCGCTGGCGTTGGCGGGGATCGTCGTGATCCCCGCCGTCGCTCATGACGGCGAACCACCCATCATCTCCATCCCCACGAATGGGGAGAATTCCTCCTCTCGGGCGGGGCTCCTGAGCCTCCTGGAGACGCTGCGCGGGATACGCCAGCAGCTTCGCAGCATCGAGAATCAAGTCGAGATCGAAAACCACAGGATTAGTCGCCTGCGCCAGCAGCAGCAGGCGTTTTTTGGTCATTTTGACCAGCAACTGCGCCGCCTTCGGACCGGAAAGACCGCGCCCGAGGCAAGCCCGCCGGGCACGGCCACCCCGCAAGCCGGACCGGGGCCGAGTGCCGCGGCTGATGGGGCGGGGATCGTCGTCATCCCCCCGGACAACAATGCCGCGGTGACGCCGCCTGCAACCCACGCGGGCGCGTCGGGTGTCGCCACCTCGCCGTCGGCCAGCGAGGCCGTAGCGGGGTCCGCCTCGAGCGCCCAGAACAAGCCGGCCAAGGAGATGTACGACCAGGCCTTCAATCTCTTGCGGACCGGACGTTATCGGCACGCAGTCGCGTCGTTTCAGGCCTTTCTGCACGCCCATCCCAAAAACAAACGGGCGGCCAAGGCCCAGTATTGGGTGGCGGAGACGGACTATGTGGAGCGCGATTACCCTCACGCCGAGAAGGCCTTCAAGACCCTCGTGACGCGCTATCCGCAGAGCAAGAAGGTGCCGAACGCGCTTCTGAAGATGGGTTATATCGCGAAGTGGCAGGGGCACCCAAACAAGGCGCGGACCATCTGGGAGGGGCTAATTGCCAAGTACCCCAAGGCCATGGCGGCCCAGGTTGCGCATAATTCCCTGACAAACCTCGGGGCCAAGGGTAAGAAATAAGGGGCGCCGGCGCGATCGTCGCATCCCTCGCGGGGTCGCGGTAAAATGGTTCTATGCCGCGCGACCTCCGCATTACCGAAATCTTCTATTCCCTGCAAGGAGAGGCGCGCACCGTCGGTTGGCCCACGGTGTTCGTGCGCCTTACCGGCTGTCCATTGCGCTGCGTCTACTGTGATACGGCTTATGCCTTTCACGGAGGGGAGCGCCTCTCGGTAGAGGGTGTTCTTAAGGAAGTAGGCGCTTACTCGCCACGCTTCGTGACCGTGACTGGCGGTGAGCCGCTGGCGCAACCCGCCGTTATGCCACTGCTGCAAGGGCTCTGTGATCGGGGTTATGAGGTCTCGCTCGAGACAAGCGGGGCGTTGACCACGCGTGACGTCGATCCGCGAGTGGCCGTGGTGCTCGACCTGAAGACACCGGGTTCCGGGGAGTCGGCGCGCAATATCTACGCGAACATCGAGCGGCTGCGCGCCATTGACCAGGTGAAGTTTGTGATCACTAACATGGATGATTACGATTGGTCGCGGGGGATAGTGGAGCAGTATGGTCTTGCTGGCCGCTGCGATGTCTTGTTCTCCCCAGCCCAGGGCAGTCTTGCGCCGCGTGAGCTCGCCGATTGGATATTGCGCGACCGGTTGCCGGTGCGTTTCCAGATCCAGCTTCATAAAGTCTTATGGGGGGATGTCCGTGGCCGATAGCAAAAAGGCGGTTGTGCTGCTGTCCGGTGGCCTTGATTCGGCAACGACGTTGGCTCTTGCCCGCAAAGAGGGGTTCCAGTGCCACGCGCTGTCGTTCGACTATGGGCAGCGTCATAAAGGTGAGTTGAAGGCGGCGGCCGCGGTCGCCGCCGCAGGCGGCGCCCACGAGCACCGGGTCGCTACCCTTGGTGTCGGCTTTATCGGGGGATCGGCCCTGACCGATCTTGGATTACCCGTACCCCAGACCCCTACGACCGGTATTCCCGTGACCTATGTGCCAGCCCGCAACACCGTGTTTCTGGCAGTGGCCCTCGGTTGGGCTGAGGTGCTCGGGGCTAGCGACCTCTTCATCGGCGTCAATGCCGTCGACTACTCCGGTTATCCCGACTGCCGACCCGAGTATCTGGCGGCGTTCGAGACGCTCGCCAATCTTGCCACCCGGGCCGGCGTCGAGGGAGGGCGATTTCGGGTCCGTGCGCCCTTGCTGCATCTTACGAAGGCCGAGATCATCCGTACCGGCCTCGACCTTGGCGTGGATTACGGGCTGACCCTTTCATGCTATGCCCCGAGTGACGCCGGACAGGCCTGCGGGGTTTGTGACGCCTGCCGCCTGCGCGCCAAGGGCTTTGCCGAGGCCGGGGTTCCGGACCCTGCGATCGTGATTTGACAGGGGTTGCGTCAATCACAATAATGACCAGCTTTTGGGGCCGTTAGCTCAGTCGGTAGAGCATCTGACTTTTAATCAGGTGGTCGCTGGTTCGATCCCAGCACGGCCCACCATATAAAACAATAGCTTAGAT
>JAKBUS010000002.1 GCA_021841585.1 Pseudomonadota bacterium
CGCACGCCGGCCGTGAGCAGCGGGTGCAGCATGCCCGCCAAGACCGCAAGCTGCGGGATGGGTTCGCGCTCGGTGATTTCGACCACGAGCGAGCGCAACCGCGGGTCGTCCGTGGCAATGGGTGTCCCGCATGCAGCCACCACCCCGGCAAGACGCGCGAGACGGTCTGGCGCGCATAAGAGCGCGGTCGAGATATTCACGAAATGCAGGCGCTGCGGCTGCCCCGCCGCACGGCGCCCCTGACAGCGGGTCAGGGTCTGGGTGAGTACCGTCTCATCGATGGCGGACAATGTCCCGGACGCGGCCGCGGTGTCGATGAAGGCAGCCGCCGGAATCACCGACCCGTCGCGCGTGATCCAGCGGGCCAAGGCCTCCTCGGCGATCACCGCGCCGCTATCCAAGGCGACTATGGGTTGATAGGCGGCCCGGATGCGTCCCTCCGCCAACGCCTTTTCCAAAGATGCCGGCGACAGGTCGACGCAATGCCCCGCGTCCGAGGTGCGCTGTGGGCGCGTGGTATGAGAGGACATGGCGCCTTTGCGTTCTAGGCGCTCCTTCTGAGTGTCTGGCATGCACGCTCCTCCCCTGCTGCTTCGCGCGCCTATTCCAACCAATAACCGTAGACGATCGCTGATGGCCTCTCAAGATCGGCCGCAGTGCGGAATTGCTGATTGCTAGCATGGAATGGAAGGCGCGAGCAGGCGCTGACCGGTTTTGACATTTCTAGACCACGAGACAGGGGTTTTTTAAATGCGCTGAAAATTACAGGGCCGCGACAGGCTTAATGGCCGATACGGGGGGGGAAATTGAGTGCGCGACCAAGGCGCCGACGGGTCTTGCATGGTCGCAAGATTGGGCATGTCATCGTTGGGGTGCGCGCTACGACCGATCAAGGTGGGCCGACGAACGGTCGTGTCGATCGGATTGGGTATTGACATGCGTCAAGCCGAGCCACCGTCGTCCGCCCCGATTGGCGACGCCTGCTTTTGCGCACATCTCGCGCCTGGACGCTTCGTGTACGCCGCGAGATACGGCCTTCGTAACGATTCTATGGCAAGCGCTATATCAAAGGCATGACCGGGGTTCAAGGCCGCGCTGACATGGATACTGGTCCAATACCGCTCGGCATGCGCATAAGCGGATAATGCCGATGTATCATCACAAGGACAGACGGCGCGCCGCTTAAGCCCGTGTACGGGGGGTCGGCTTGCGCAAGGCACCAATAAGGGGAATACGGGATGACTGCCGATGCCGGCCGACGACCAAGCTTGGCAATGCCGGGCAAGACGCCAGGGATGCATGAGAAGACGGCCTTGACTCAGGACGCCGCTTCTTACGATGCCTGGTATGACAGCCCACGCGGCCGATGGATTGGCACCACGGAATTCGCGCAGCTGGCCACGGCCTTGGATGCGCGCGCGTGTGAGACCCTACTGGATGTCGGTTGCGGCACTGGATGGTTCACCCGTCGATTCGCGCGCCGGGGCTTGGCGGTGACGGGCCTCGATATCCGTGGCGACTGGCTCTCCTTTGCGCGCGCGCAACCGGGTCCCGCCGCGCAATGGGTGGCGGGGGACGCCCGCGCCTTGCCCTTCGCGGACGCAGGCTTCGACCATGTCGTATCGATTGCCGCGTTATGCTTCATAAGTGATGAACGGCAGGCAGTGGCGGAAATCGTGCGGGTAACGCGGCGGCGCTTTGCTATCGGGTGGCTCAATCGCACAAGCCTGCTCTATCGCGCGAAGGGGCGGCATGGCGGACAAGGCGCCTACCGGGGGGCTAGGTGGCACGATGCGGGCGAGGTGAAGGCGCTATTTTCGGGGATGGCGGTGCGCGAGCTTTGCATCCGCTCGGCGGTATTCTTGCCATCCGCCGGGCCGATGGCGCGGCTCGCCGAACGCATGCTCCCGCGCACCCTGCCGCTCGGCGCCTTGATCGTGGCCTGCGGTGAAAAGAGGCGATAACGGCGGCCGCGGGCCTTGCCGAGGCGCTGAGCGTGGCCACACGGAGGCTTGCAGTACAGCGCCGGGGGCATGCTTCCCATAGGGGCGGCTGGCCGATTCGCATCGCGAGCGCATGGACGCGATGTCTGCCACGGCGTTGGGCAAGGTAGTGGTTTTAAAGCGGGGCGGGGGACGCGCCCTTGTCGGGCGCCATTTCGCGGCCATCGGCCGCGCCTTGGGCGGGATAGCCGAGAAATGCACGGATCGCCCCGGCCTTGCGCATGGTGTCGGCATAACCCAATGCCATGAGGTGACGGCAATAACCGCGCTCGAACAGGAGATAGCTCGCGAGCCCGGCGTCCGCCCGGCCGTGGCGCGTAAGGGCCCCGAGAAAGAATCGCAACGAGCGCGGCAAGGCCGCGTAATAGGCGGAGGCTATGGCATCCAGATCCTCGCTCGGGTGGATGGTCAAGCACGCGATCTCCGAAAGCCCGGCGGGGGCCGGCAAGCCGCGCCGCGCGAGCGCCCGCACGGTCTGATTCACGCGCTCCAGCCGTTCGAGGTCGGAATCGAGGCCCTCGAGAAAAAGGCTATTCAAGACATGCGCGGCGATGCGCGCGAGCGACGGCCGATCACCATGCCGCGGTGCGCGCGCCACCGGGCTTTGCGCGCCGATCACAAAGAGACGCCGCGCCCCGAGATGCAGCGCGGCGCTCAGGGGCGCGGTCTGACGCATCGAGCCGTCGCCATAATACCCGCCATCGATGGTCACCGGCTCGAACACGAAAGGAATCGCCGAGGACGCAAGCAGGTGGGCAACGGAAAGGCGCGCGGCGATCCCGGCACGATCGGCGCGCTGCCAGGACCGCTGTCCAGGCGCGCCCTCGTAGAATGTAACGGATTGGCCGGTCTCGTAGGATGATGCGGTGATGCTGACCGCATGGAGGTGGCCATTCCGGATATGGGTGGCGATATCGGCGAAACGCAGGTGGCTTGCCAGCAAGTCTTCGAGGGGCCGACGATCGAGAAGCGCGGGCGGCGGGGACCGGCCGAGCCGCCCCAACACCAGGCCGGATAGCCATCGGCATGCGGTGCCCGCAAGCGTCCCCCAATCGACCGCGAAGACCTGCGCGACGGCAAATCGCCCCCACACCCGCGTCAGCCGATCCACGCCCTCGCGGAGATCGTCGGCGTGGGCGGCCAAAACGGTGCCATTGATGGCGCCCGCCGAGGTCCCGCAATAGACACTGAAGGGGTTGGACGCATGGCGCGGCAGGAGACGGACGAGGGCGCGCAACGCGCCGACCTGATAGGCGGCATGGGCGCCGCCGCCCGACATCACCAGTGCTGACCGCGATTTAGCGTCCACGAAAGAAGTGTAGCCGCTTGGCGGCAAGCGGTGCGGGCAAGAGAGGCGCCCCTTGACGCCGGCGAGGGCCGCCGATGGCGGCTAGGGCGCGAGCAACCGCTTCAGAATCTCGTTGACCTTGGCGGGGTTGGCCTTGCCGCGGCTCGCCTTCATGGTCTGCCCCACGAAAAAGGTGAACACCTTCTCCTCGCCGGCCCGATATTGGGCCAATTGCTTCGGGTTGGCCGCAATGACCTGCCTTACGACCTCCTCGATGGCCGAGTCGTCGGAGATCTGGCGCAGGCCGCGCGCGGCGATGACGGCATCGGCATCGCCTTCGCCCGCCCACATGGCCTCGAAGACGTCCTTCGCCGCCTTTCCCGACACCGTGCCGTCGGCGATACGGCGCAGGAGACCCGCCAGGGCCGGGGCCTTGACCCGCGAATCGACGATATCGAGCCCATCCTCATTGAGACGCGCGGCGAGCTCGCCTGTGACCCAATTGGCGGCGAGCTTGGGCTCGCCCCCGGCCGCCGCAAGCACGTCCTCGTAATACTGCGCGAGTTCCCGGCTCGCCGTCAGGACCCCGGCATCATAGGCCGACAAGCCATATTGGGCACTGAACCGCGCCCGCTTGGCGTCCGGCAGTTCGGGCATGGCGTCTCTCACCTCGGCGAGAAAGGCCTCGGTCAAGACCAGCGATGGAAGGTCCGGATCGGGGAAGTATCGGTAATCGTTGGCCTCTTCCTTGCTGCGCATCGAACGCGTCTCATCGCGCGCCGAGTCATAGAGGCGGGTCTCCTGGCGCACCTGGCCGCCGGAGGAGAGCAGGGCGATCTGGCGGCGCACCTCGTAATCGATGGCGCGCTCCACGAAGCGAAAGGAGTTGATATTCTTCAGTTCGGCGCGCGTGCCGAACCGCGCCTCCCCCAGGGGACGGACCGACACATTCGCATCGCAGCGGAACGAGCCTTCCTGCATGTTGCCATCACAGATGTCGAGATAGCGGACCAGGGTGTGGAGGGTCTTCAAATAGGCCACCGCCTCGGCCGCCGACCGCATATCGGGCTCGGAGACGATCTCCAGAAGCGGGGTACCCGCGCGATTGAGGTCGATACCGGTAAAGCCGTCCATGTCCTCGTGCAATGACTTGCCGGCATCCTCTTCGAGGTGGGCACGGGTGATGCCAATAGTCTTCTCGCCGGCTGGCGTCGTGATCACGAGCCGCCCGCGCTCGACGATCGGGTGTTCATACTGGCTGATCTGGTAGCCCTTGGGCAGATCCGGATAGAAGTAGTTCTTGCGCGCGAACACCGAGCGCTTGTGGACCGTCGCGCCGATGGCAAGCCCGAACCGCGCGGCCATGCGTACCACCTCGGCGTTCAGGACCGGCAGGACCCCGGGGAACGCCGCGTCCACGACGTTCGCCTGGGTATTTGGCGCGGCGCCATACGCGGTTGGCGATACCGAAAAGATCTTGCTCCGCGTCTTCAGCTGCGCGTGCACCTCAAGGCCGATGACCGTCTCCCACTCCATGGTCGCCCCCTATATCCCGGCCGGCACGCGCGCGTGCCAGTCGGTGGCCTGTTGAAACCGGTGCGCGGCATTCAGCAGACACGCCTCGTCCAGATAGCGGCCTATGAGCTGCAGGCCGACCGGCAGACCATCGGCAAATCCCGCGGGCAACGACAGCGCCGGCAA
This sequence comes from Pseudomonadota bacterium, assembly GCA_021841585.1. Classification (GTDB taxonomy): domain Bacteria; phylum Pseudomonadota; class Gammaproteobacteria; order Acidiferrobacterales; family Acidiferrobacteraceae; genus Acidiferrobacter. The sequence goes on from JAKBUS010000002.1 coordinate 4,993, forward strand.
TCCCGCGAGGTTGACCGGGATAGTGAAGATGTCGTTCAAGTACATCGACACGGGGTCGGTGTTCTTGGCCCCCAAGGCAAAGGCCGTGGACGGGGACACCGGGCCTGCCAGGATGTCGCACTGCTCGAAGGCGCGGGCGAAATCGTCGGCGATGAGGCGCCGCAGCTTCAGGGCCTTCACGTAATAGGCGTCGTAGTAGCCGGCCGACAACGCATAGGTGCCGACCATGATGCGCCGCTTGACCTCGGACCCGAACCCCTGGCTGCGGGTCTTTTTGTACATGTCTTCGAGATCCTGGTATTCCGGGGCGCGGTACCCGTACCGTACCCCGTCGTAGCGCGCGAGATTCGAGGACGCCTCGGCGGGCGCCAAGACATAGTAGCAAGGCACGGCATGCGCGCTGTTGGGAAGGCTTACGTCGACCAGGCGCGCGCCCTGCCGCTCATACTCGCGCAGGGCCTCGCGCACAACCTCCGCCACCTTGGGCTCGACGCCCTTTGCGAAATGCTCCGCGACGACCCCTATACGCAGCCCCTTCAGGTCCTTGCCCAATTCGGCGGCATAGTCCGGCACCGGGGCATCGAGCGAGGTGGCGTCGCGCTCATCGAAGCCGGCCATCGCCGCCAATAGATGGGCACAATCCTCAGCGGTCGCGGCCATGGGGCCGGCCTGGTCGAGCGAGGACGCGAAGGCAATCAACCCGTAGCGCGAGACCCGCCCATAGCTTGGCTTTAGGCCGGTGATGCCACACAGAGCGGCGGGCTGACGGATGGACCCGCCGGTGTCGGTCCCGGTGGCGGCGGGCACGAGGCGCGCGGCGACCGCCGCCGCCGAACCCCCCGAGCTCCCGCCCGGCACGCGCTTGTGATCCCACGGGTTGCGCACCGGACCGAAATGGGAGGTCTCATTGGACGAACCCATGGCGAACTCATCCATATTGGTCTTGCCGACCATGACACAGCCAGCGGCCTTCATCTTCCGGACCACGGTCGCATCGTAAGGGGGCACGAACTCGGCAAGCATCCGTGAGGCGCACGTCGTCTTGACGCCGGCGGTACAAAAAATATCCTTATGCGCGATCGGCACGCCGGCGAGGATCCCCGCGCCACCCGCCCGCCGCGCGCGATCAGCGGCCTGTGCGTCGCGGCGCGCCGCGTCCTCGTCCAGGGTGATGAAGGCGTTGAGCGCGGCATGGGTCTTGATGCGCGCCAAGGCGTCGTCCACGAGCTCGCGGCTGGAACAACGGCCGGCGGCGAGATCCTCGGCAATCTTTGTGATCGTGAGCGTCAACGGGAGGTCCTTGAATAGGGTGATGCCTGCGACTATGTATCCTTCAATAGGATCTATGTGGGCGACTTGGACGTCGCGCCAATAGGCCTATCACTCGATGACCCGGGGCACGAGATAGAGGCCATCGCGGGCCTGGGGGGCCACCGCCATGAGCTGGTCGCGGTCGATTTCCTGCTCGACCTTGTCGCCCCGCAGGCGGAGGCCGGCGGCGTCGGGATGGGTCATGGGCACCACCCCGTCGGTCGCAACGGCATTCATGTGCGACACCAGATCGAGTATCCGGGACAGGTCCTGCGCATAGGCCTCCCGTTCCGGTCCGCTCAAGCCGAGGCGGGCGAGATGCGCCACCTTTTCGATATCTTTCGCGTCCAAGGCCGCTAATCCATATGTCACGTTGATCCGTTGCACGCTACCACATTTCGGTCTCTGGTTGAACCCGGGAGAACCGGTTGATAGAGTAACGCGATTTTAATTCCCCCCCACCCTAAAGCTTAAGGGACAGAAATCCTATGTTTGGACGGCTCCGATCCTACTTCTCCAATGACCTTGCCATAGACCTCGGCACCGCCAACACCCTCATCTATGTCCGCGACAAGGGCATCATCCTAAACGAGCCGTCGGTGGTCGCCATCAGGCAGGAATTCGGGGCACGGGGGGGGCGAAACATTCTCGCGGTCGGCATGGAGGCCAAGCGCATGCTGGGCCGCACGCCCGGCAGCATTCAGGCCATTCGCCCCATGAAGGACGGCGTCATCGCGGACTTTACGGTGACTGGCGAGATGCTCAAATACTTCATACGCAAGGTTCATGAGCGGCGCATCTTCCAGCCGAGCCCGCGTATCGTGATCTGCGTCCCTTGCGGATCCACACAGGTCGAGCGGCGCGCGATCCGCGAATCGGCGCAAAAGGCCGGGGCGAGCGAGGTCTACCTGATCGAGGAACCGATGGCAGCAGCCATAGGCGCGGACCTGCCGATTGCCGAACCGACCGGCTCCATGGTCCTCGACATAGGCGGCGGGACCAGCGAGGTCGGCGTCATATCGCTCGGTGGGCTCGTCTATTCGACGTCGCTGCGTATCGCCGGCGACAAGATGGACGAGGCGATCATAAGCTATGTGCGCCGCAAATACGGCCTGCTGATCGGCGAGGCAACCGCCGAGAAGATCAAGAAGGACATTGGTACCGCCTGGCAAAACAGCGAGGTCCGGCAGATGGAGGTCAAGGGACGCCACATCGCCGACGGCGTGCCTCGTAGCCTGGTCCTAAACAGCAAGGAGGTCCACCTCGCGTTGAGCGAGGGCCTGGCGGGCATCGTCGCCGCCATCCGGCTGGCGCTGGAACAGACCCCCCCGGAACTGGGCGCGGACATTGCCGAAAAGGGCCTCGTGGTCACGGGCGGCGGGGCCCTGCTGCGTGACATCGACCGCATGCTGATGGAGGAGACCGGGCTTCCGATCGTGATCACCGACGACCCCCTGACCTGCGTCGCCCGCGGCTGTGGCCGCGCCTTGCAGGAAATGGATGTCTTGGGGGATGTATTCGCTTACGAGTAAAGCCCCCGGGGCGGCGCCGGCACGGTGACGCCGCCGCCTTGTTGCAACACTTGTGGTAGACGCATGGGCACATTTCTAGGCTGGTCTTTCAAGCGGCCGTCCAACCTCGCCAAGCTGATCCTGTTCGCCTGCGCATCCGTGGCCCTTATGGTGGCGGATGCCCACCATGACCGGGGGGTGCACGCAGTGCGCGGGACCATCTTGCGCGCCGGCCACCCCCTTCAGGAGCTCGCGGCGCTGCCCTTCGGGCTTGTGCGCGATGGCAAGCGGGATCTGCGCCTGAATAGCCGCCTGCGCCAGGAAAACGCGCGCCTCAGGGCCCGCGTGCGACGCCTGGAGATCAGGGCGTCCCGACTCGCCGCCCTGCGCCTCGAGGTCAAGCACCTGACCGCCCTGCTCCACGGGTCCGCGATCCCCGGCTACCGCGCGGGTCTCGCGCGCATCCTGGACGTGGGTTCGGGGCCCTTCAAGCAAAATCTGACCTTGAATGAGGGCAAGAACGACCACGTATTCGTCGGACAGGCCGTCATCGATGCGCACGGCGTAGTGGGGCAGGTGGTGTCGGTGAACCGGGACACGAGCGAAGTGATGCTGATCACGGACCCCGACAGCGGCATACCGGTGATCTCCGAGCGCAACGGCCTGCGCGCCATCGTCTTTGGGACCGGATCGCTCCACCGCGTGAAGATCCCCTACCTGACGGTGACCGCCGATATCCGTCCTGGCGATGTTTTTGTGAGCTCAGGCCTCGGTGGGATCTATCCGCCAGGCTATCCGGTGGCGCGCGTCACGAAGGTCACGAGCAACCCCAATCTTGCCTTCCTGAACATCCGCGCCGTGCCGCTTGCGCACCTCACCTATCACACGCATGTACTGCTGCTATGGCCACGGCGGCATACCGGGGCGCGGGGCGCGCATCATGGATAACCCCCTCACGCTGCAACAACGCCTGCTCATATTGTTGAGCTTCGTCACGGCGATGATGCTGGCGGTCATCCCGCTGCCCGACTCCGTGCGACTATTGCGGCCCGATTGGGTGTCTTTGGTGCTGGTCTACTGGTGCATGGCGGTACCCGAACGCATAGGTATCGGCAGCGGCTGGGTCTTGGGACTCTTTCTCGATGTGCTTTATGGCTCACTGCTCGGGGAGCAGGCCCTTGCCAAGGCCTTGCTGGCCTTCCTCGCGCTGCATTTCACGCTGCGACTGCGCATGTTTCCGCGTTCCCAGCAGGCACTCGCCGTGGGAACCTTGATTGCAATAAGCGACCTGGTGGTTATCATGATAAAATCGCTAGTTCATGGCACGCCACCGCTATGGCGCGACACCGCGCCCATGATCGCCAACGTCATCGTGTGGCCGGTCTTGTTCACCATCCTCCGGGAGGTGCGCCGGCGCGCCAAGATCAGCTGAGCCATGCGCATCATTCCCCTCAAAAACGATTCCCAGGAACTGCGGCTATTCGAGTCGCGCATATTGGTTGCCGCGATCCTCGGGGTACTGCTGGTCCTCGGTCTGCTGACGCGCCTTGGCTATCTGCAGATCCTGAAGCACCACTACTATGCCACCCTGGCACAGGACAACCGCGTAAGCCCCGTGCCGATCGCCCCGGCGCGCGGGCTCATCCTGGATCGCAATGGCGTGGTTCTCGCCGACGACTTCCCGGTCTTTACCCTCCAGGTGACGCCCGACCGCGTCCCGAACATGAATCGGCTGCTCGCCAAGCTCAAGCCGCTCGTGGCCCTGAATGCGCAAGACATCCGCGAGTTTCACAGGCGCCTTGCGCAACACAAGCCGTTTCAAAGCGTCACGCTGCGCGCGCACTTGAGCGAGGCCGAGGCCGCGCGCGTGGCGGTGAACCTCACCCGCCTGACCGGCGCGACCCTGCATGCGCAGCTGCGCCGCTATTACCCCCTTGGCGGCCTGGCAACCGCCGCCATAGGGTATGTGAGCCGCATCACTCAGACCGAGTTGCATGGGCACAATGCCGACCGCTATGTCGGCTATCGCGACATCGGGCAAATGGGGATCGAGAAGAGTTACCAGAAGGAGTTGATGGGGCGCATAGGATACAAGGATGTCGAGATGGACGCGCGCGGGCGGGCCGTCAAGGTGCTAGGGCGCATACTGCCGCACGCCGGCCATAACCTCTATCTGAACATAGATGCCCAGATGCAGGCGATCGGCGAGCAGATGCTCAATAACCGGCCGGGCACCGTGGTCGCCCTGAATCCCCGCACTGGCGCTGTCCTGACATTCATAAGCAGCCCCATCTATGACCCCAATCCGTTTGTCGAGGGCATACGCGAGAACGCCTACAGGGCGCTCGCGACCAACCCCGACGGCCCCCTGGACAACCGCGCGCTCAACGGCTTGTACCCGCCAGGCTCCACCATAAAGCCCTTCTATGCCTACGCCGCCCTGCAGACCCGGTGGTTCCATCCTCACAAGCACATTACCTGTCCCGGCTACTATCATTTGCCTCATAGCGCACACCTGTTCCATTGCTGGAAACCGCTCGGCATGGGCCGTGTGGACTTGAAAGACGCCATAGAGCAGTCCTGCGACGTATACTTTTACCGTCTGGCCTTCAAACAGGGCATCAACCGCATGACCCGCTATCTCACCGATTTCGGGTTTGGACACCGGACCGGCATCGATCTCCCCGGCGAATACCGGGGGCTCGTGCCCACCAAGGCCTGGATCAAGGCGAGCGGCCAACCGTGGTATCCGGGGCAGACGGTCATTACCGGCATCGGTCAGGGCCCCTTGCTGGTTACGCCACTGCAACTTGCCGACGCGGTCGCGGCCATCGCCAATCACGGCATCCGCATGCGTCCGGAAGTGGTACGCGCGATCGTGAACCCGGTCACCCACCATGTGCGTTTCCGGAAACCCCACGCCTATCCGGCCGTGCCCCGGCGCCGCAAGAACAGCCTGAAGCGATTGATCGGGGACATGGCGCAAGTGGTCGAGGGACCGCATGGGACCGCGCGGGGCATCGCCTACGGCCTGCCGTACAAGGTCGCCGGCAAGACCGGGACCGCCCAGCTTTGGAGCGCGGCGCCCGGCTTCAAAGGGAAACATATCCGCTCCGATGCGCTGTTCATCGCCTTCGCGCCCGTGAGCCACCCGCGCATCGCCATCGCGGTGGTCGTCGAGCACGCGGGCTTTGGCGCACTGGCCGCCGCCCCGATCGCGCGCGCCCTCATGAACTTCTACCTCTTGGGCCATGTCCATGCGCGGCCGCAGAATCAGTTGCGGCCGCTGGTCGCGCAGGCAAGGATCCGTCCATGACGCTGTTTGAACGTTGGCACATCGACAAACCGCTCTTTAGCGCGTTGGCGGTCCTCGCGGTCATAAGTCTCGTGGTCCTCTATAGCGCCAGCGGGGAAAGTATCAGCTTCGCGTTGAGTGATGCCGTGCGCCTGGTCATCGGGTTCGGGGTCATGATAGCCGTCGCGCAGATCCCCCCGGAGACCTATAGGCGCTGGTCGGTCCCGGCCTTCGCCGTAGGGGTGCTTGGCTTGGCCGCGGTTTTGGCGATCGGCGTCGTGCGCTTCGGCGCGCGCCGATGGATTGCCCTGGGTCCGCTGTCCATACAGCCGTCGGAGTTCATGAAGCTGCTCGTACCCATGGCCTTGTCCTGGTTTTTCTCACGCAGCCACCTGCCGCCACGCCTCGGGCGCATCATTGCGGCGGTGCTCATCCTGCTCATCCCGGTCCTTTTGATCGCCAAAGAGCCGGATCTCGGCACCGCGCTGATCGTCATGTTGTCGGGCATCATCGTCTTGTTCCTCGCGGGCATCGGTTGGCGAACCATCCTCATAGTCCTCATGATGGGCGCGGCCGCGGCCCCGGTGCTATGGGCCCACATGCATCATTATCAGCGCCAGCGCATCTATATCCTGTTCCACCCGCAAGCCGACCCCCTGGGGGCGGGCTATCATGCCATCCAGGCGATGATCGCGGTCGGTTCCGGCGGCCTTTTCGGGCAAGGCTGGCTGAACAGCAGTCAGGCGCATCTTCATTTTTTGCCGGACAGCACCACCGACTTTGCGTTCGCGGTCTTCTGCCAGGAGTTCGGGCTGATCGGTAACCTAGCGCTGCTGTCTTTGTATCTCTTTATCGTCTATCGCGGCCTACGCATCGCCTTTTCGGCGCAGGATAGCTACTCCCGGCTGCTCGCCGGATCCTTGTCGATCCTGTTTTTCTTTGACGTCTTCATCAATATGGGCATGGTTGCGGGGATACTGCCGGTGGTCGGCGTGCCATTGCCGCTCTTGAGCTACGGCGGCACCTCACTCATCATCATCATGGCTGGCCTCGGGGTGCTCATGAGCATCCATAGCCACCGCCGCTTGGTGAACTGACACCATGCCCACGAGATCCGTGACCAGGATTTTCGTGGAGACTCGACGTGTTATTCGCTTGATTGGACCGCGGCCCGTGGGCAGCCGTTCCGGGGCCTTCCGCGGGCGCCTGGCGGCCGGCCTGTGTCTCGCCCTGACGCTCGCCGGCTGCGGTTTTTTGCCGAGCACCGGTTACCGCAACCCCGCGGACCTCTCGGCACGCAGTGTCGTGCCCCACAAGCTGGCCTTGAGCCCATACGGCAACACCCCCTACACGGTCGATGGACGCACGTACTATCCCCTGAAGACGGCCGCCGGCTATCGCCAGCGCGGTATCGCCTCCTGGTATGGCCTGCCCTTCAATGGCCAAAAGACCTCGGACGGCGCCACTTACAACATGTATGCCATGACCGCGGCGAGCAAGGTCCTGCCGCTGCCATCCTACGCACGCGTGCGCAACCTCAACAACAACAAGACCGTGATCGTGCTTGTCAATGATCGCGGGCCGTTCTATCCCGGGCGCATCATCGATCTGTCCTACGCCGCCGCCGCGCGCCTGGGCATACTTGCTACCGGGACCGCGCCCGTGGAGGTCGTGGGCTTGGCGCCTGGCCAGACCCGGCGCCGCCGACCGACCCCCGTCGATCATCGCGGACCCGATGTGTTTGGGCCACACCCTGCGCAGCGCGTGGCACGCAGGGCCTTTTTCGTGCAGGTCGGCGCCTTTTCGCGCCACCAGGACGCCGAACGCCTGGCGCACCGCCTCGACAAAAAGGGGCTCACGGATCCCCGCATATTTCATGACCGCGTGAACGGCCGCGGACTCTATCTCGTGCGCCTCGGACCGGAGGCGGACAAGGACGCGGCGCTGGCCTTGTCGGCGCGGCTATACCGAGACGGCATGGGACACGGCTTGATCATCGACCCATGAGCACGCTGCAATTTTTTTGGCATCTCGAAAAACAGGCGCTGCCTAGCGACTGCTGGCGGACACCAAAGGGCCTATAATTAACCGGGGGCGCCGGGCGATCCCGAGGGACCGGCGTAGGGTATGCCGCTTGCGGGGCGTTTGGCTTCGCGGCGGGGCCACAGAAAGATGGGCGATCGCGAATGATCGCGGCGCGGACACCCAGAGGGGGACGATCCCATGCTCGTATATCTGAACGGCGACTGGATACCCGCGGACAGCGCCCGCGTATCGGTCTTCGATCGGGGCTTTATCTTTGGGGACAGTGTCTATGAGGTGATACCTGTCTACGGACATCGTACGTTCCGCGAGGCGGCGCACCTCGCGCGCCTCAAGGCCAGCATGGCCGCGGTCGGCATGGACGAACGGCTGGGTCCGGTGCACTGGCCTACGGTATGCACGCGGCTGGCCGAGACCTTGCCGGCCGGCGACGGAACCCTGTATCTGCAGGTGACGCGCGGGGCGGCGCCTCGCCAGCACGCCTTCCCGGCGAATGCCCCGCTGACCTTGTTCGCCTACGCGCGGCCCCGGGTATCGGAGCCGGCGGGCAGCGCCGCAAGCGAAATGACCGCCGTACTGTGCGACGATATCCGATGGGCCCGTTGCGATATCAAAACGACCTCGCTCATTGCCAACGTGCTGCTGGTCCAGGAGGCCCTTCGCCGGGGCGCCGATGAGGCCCTGTTGGTGCGGGACGGCCTGGTCAATGAGGGCGCGGTCAGCAATGTATTCGCGGTATGCGGCGAACGGCTGCGCACCGCGCCGCGCAACCACCTCATCTTGGGCGGCATCACCCGCGATGTGGTGTTGGAGCTGGCCGCCGGGCTTGGCATCGCCGTCGAGGAGCGAGCACCGTCCCAGGCCGAACTTTCGGGCGCCCGTGAAGTCCTCATTACGAGTTCCAGCCGTGAAGTGGCGGCCGTGACGCGCATCGATGGCAGGCCGGTCGGCGATGGCAGGCCTGGCCCCGTGTTTCATCGTCTGCATGCGGCCTTCGAGACATTCAAGGAAGAGGTCCGCATGGGCAGGAGGATGTAGATGGCGACGAACGGACACAACGGCAAGGCCTCCGAGATCCTGACCTTTCCTTGTACGATCGATATCAAGGCGATGGGCAAAAGCTCTCCACGCTTCGAGGCCTTGGTCCACGCGATCGTCTTGCGGCATATCGGGCCCGAGGACCTCTTGTCTTGCACAAGCCGCGAGAGCCGAGGCGGGAATTACCTTGCCATCACATTGACCATCCGCGCCAGCGCAAGGGCACAGCTCGACGCCATCTATGAGGCCTTGAGCGCCTCGCCGGATGTCCTCGTGGCGCTATGAGCGAAGACCTCAAGGTTCATCGGTGGCGCGGCCTCGTGGATTTCCACGACAGCTGGCAGGCGATGCGCGCATTCAACGAGGCGCGTGCGCACGACACGCCTGACGAGATCTGGATTCTGGAACATGCCCCGGTCTATACGCGTGGACGCAACGCCAAAGAGGCCCCACCCGGCGGCTCGATTCCGACCGTGGATACCGATCGCGGCGGGGATCTCACCTATCATGGTCCGGGGCAACTCATCGTCTACACCCTGATCGATCTTGCGCGCCGCAAGATCGGGGTCCGGCACCTGGTATCGGCCCTGGAATCGGCCACCCAGGACACCTTGGCGTTCTTTGGGATAGATGATGCGCGCACGCGTCCAGGGGCGCCCGGAGTCTATGTCGGCGAGGCCAAGATCGCGTCGCTGGGATTGCGTATCCGAGGCGGGCGTAGCTATCATGGGCTAGCCTTGAACGTGGCCATGGATCTGCGGCCTTTCACGGCCATCGCGCCCTGTGGTTATCGCGGACTGCGCATGACGCAAATCGCCGACTGCGGGGTAGCGGCGGATACCGACCAGGTTGCCGCGATCCTGATCCCAGAGCTCATAACACGCTTACAGCGTCACCCGGAAGACCGCTTGCATGACGCAGACATCGGACTCACAGCCCGGCCGTCCACGGGCCCTTAAGGGGCTACAGAAGATCAAGGTGCGCGCCGCGCACGAGCCTGGGCATCCGCTGGCACCCAAGCCCGCGTGGTTACGCGTGCGCTCGCCCCTGTCCCCGGAGGTCGGGCGCCTCAAGACGGTCCTGCGCGACCATGCCCTCCATAGCGTTTGCGAAGAGGCGTCATGCCCAAACATCGGCGAATGCTTCGGGCATGGCACCGCGACGTTCATGATCATGGGACGCCTGTGCACGCGGCGATGCCCGTTTTGCGACGTCGCACACGGCCGTCCGGACGCGCTCGACCCCCATGAGCCGGCGCATCTCGCTCAAGCCATAGCGGCCATGGGCCTACGCTTCGTGGTGATCACCTCGGTCGACCGCGACGACTTGCGCGATGGCGGCGGGTCCCATTTCGCGGCCTGCGTCGGCGCCATACGCGCGAGCGCCCCCACGGTCCGGATCGAAACCCTGGTGCCGGACTTCCGGGGGCGGGTCGAGGCGGCGCTGGAGGCACTGGCCGCGTCGCCCCCGGACATCTTCAACCACAACATGGAGACCGTACCGCGGCTCTATAAGGCCGTGCGCCCCGGCGCCGATTATGAGGGCTCGCTTGCGCTCCTTCAGGCCTTCAAGGATCGCTATCCGGACATCCCCACCAAGTCCGGTCTCATGGTGGGCCTGGGCGAGGGCCGCGATGAGATCGAGCAGACACTCAAAGACTTGCGCGCGCATGGCTGCGAATGGCTCACGGTTGGACAATATCTGCGCCCGAGCCTCGCGCATCTGGCCGTGGATCGTTACGTGAGCCCGCAGGAGTTCGCCGAGATCGGCGAACTCGCGCGTGATCTCGGCTTTCATAACGTCGCGAGCGGTCCGCTCGTGCGATCCTCCTATCATGCCGACCGTCAGGCCGCGGGGGAGGCCGTGGGGACGTGATCATCTGGCATGGCCTGGTAAACGCCTGCCTTACCCCGCCCGGACTTTTTCTGCTGCCGATGGCCGCAGGCCTCATACTGCTGGTGGCGCGCCGGCCAAGGACGGGCGCTGCCGTCGTGGCCTTGTCTTGGATCGGGCTATTGGTCGTGAGCCTGCCGGCGGTGAGCACCCCGCTTGCGCGGGACTGGGAAAGCTACCCGGCCCTGAGCCGCCCCTTGCCAATCGGCCCGCGGGCCATCGTCGTGCTCGCCGCCGGACGCTACCACGACGCCCCCGAATACGGCGGGCGCGACACCGTGGGGGCCGATACCCTGGTGCGCCTGCGCTACGCCGCGCGACTCTTTCGCGAGACCCGTCTACCCATCCTGGTCTCGGGCGGCGCCCCGCTCGGCGGGATCGCCGCCGCACGGCTTATGCGCCGCGTCCTGAACCGGGACTTCGCCACCCCCGTCAAATGGGTGGAGGCAAGCTCGAGGACCACTGCGCAAAATGCCCGCTATTCATGGGCGGTCCTGCGATCCCAGAAAATCCGCTCGATCTTTCTCGTAACTCAGGCCTGGCATATGCCGCGCGCCGTGGCGCTGTTTCGTGAGGCGGGTTTCAAGGTGGTCCCCGCGCCCACGGGCTTTGTCACCCGCTCGCGCCGTGGCCAGACGATCCTCGCCTACCTCCCCAGCGCCCACGCGCTTGCCCTGTCGGCGCTGATTTTCCACGAGATGATCGGGCTTGCGTGGGTGCGGATGGGCGCCATGCTCCCCGCGCCCCTGGCGCGCCTCATAAGCCACGGCTGACGGCGTCCCTGAAGGTCCGATCTTCACTCCCCTGGGCTGTGGGTTAAGCTTGCCTAAACATCGAGCGGAGGGAGCCATGGGCGTTGCCGAACCATTCGCTACCGACGGCGGTTTTGAATCGACCGCCGCGCACGCCAATGCCTGCGCCGAGGAGGCGCTGGCATGGCTGCGGAGATTGAGTGCCTACCTGTCTGAACGCGACATCGATGCCATGCGCGGGGATCTTGAACGGCGCATACGGGAGCATCCGGGCGCAAGCATCGCCATAGGATTCGGTGTCGGCATCATCCTGGGCACGCTCTCGAGCCGCTAGGAGCGACTATGGCCGCGCACTGGAACCCGCAGCCTCTACACCCTGGGTCGTCCGTCGAGCGGATGTCGCTTAAGGGTCTTTTGCGCCATGCCGCCGATGAGGCCAGCGAGATCATTCGCAGCGAGGCCAATGTCATCAAGCTTGAGATCGAGGAGAGCGCGCGGGCGCTCATCAACGACGCCCTGAAGGCGGCGGCCTATAGCGCCGTGGCCTTGCTCGGCCTCTTGAGCCTGCTTGCGTTCGCCATAATCGGCCTGGCCGACATCATAACGACTACCGCCTCCTCGATGACGAGCCTTTGGGCGAGCGCCCTCATCATCGGCGTGCTGCTGACCGGCATCGGCGGCACCATGGCGGTCAAACATGTAAGGCGCCTGGGACAAGACGCGCAACTGAAGAAGACGCGATCGGAGATCAGTGCCGACAAGACCTTCCTCAAAGACGCATGGAAGAAACTTTAAGCTAAGGGGCCTCATGGACGATGAAGCGGTAGAGGTATATTCCTCGGAAGAGGCGCGCCTCGAGGCCGAGCGCCACCGGCGCGACCTTGCCGACACCCTGGACGCCTTGAGCGAGCGCGTCGGTAGTGCCGTGGAACAGATCGAGCGTCAGGTGACCTTTCCGATCCGATGGTCGCTCAAGCACCCCTTTTTGGCGGCGGGCCTGAGCGTTGGCGTCGGGGTCCTGCTCGGCCGGCGCCTGCGGCGGCCCCGGCCGCAGCGCACGAGCACGCTTGCCCGCGAGCTCGAGGGCGCCTACCTCCAGGGACGCCGCGACGAGGCCGAGCGGCTGCCGCCGCGCGAACCCGGGTACTGGACGGACGTCAAGCTTGCCGCTGGCCCCGAGGTCGGCGGCCTGCTCTTGGAGGCCGCAAAGCCTATCCTGCGCCATCTCACCCAAAGCATAGTCGAGAGCCTGCGCAATGACCCCCGCGAACCACCACCCTGACAGCCTGCACATCACATCGGGCCGCGCGGCCGATAGCCTGGAAAGACGCCGCCGTTACGTCGCAGGCAACCGCCAAGAAAGCCTTCGGCATGCGGCCGCTGGTTTATGGACGTTTCCATAACCGGCAGGTGTGAATACTACCCGTTGCGAGGAATAGAAGTTGCGGCCAGCATGCCCAGTACGGATTATATTCACGCCCGTCGCAAAAGCCATGCTTATTGAAAGGAAGTAAGCAACGTCTTGGGATACATTGATACGTCTTTTTGGGTCATGGCCGTGTCACGGACCGCCTGATCGCAACTTCCCGACTCTGCTCATGGGGCCCGGAAATCAAGACGCCGCAATCCAGGGTAGGCCGCGACCGCTAACAACGAAATTATCGGTGAGATACGCATCCGGTTTTCATGGTCTCACCCCCCTGCCATGAGGGGAAGGACAAGGCCCTGTCGGCTATCTATGATGTAAATGGCGACACGGATAGGACTGTAAGTTCTTACTGATAGCCCGCGCGATTTCGGTGGCGAGCCCCTTACAGGCCACATCGCAAGCAGGCACTTTGACACACGACAGCGGCAATTGTGGCAATGATAGGGGGGCGGTGCTGTGGTATAGTAAGCCTCGACTGGAGGGATTGTGCTACGCTCCGAACGATTCAATAGTCTTAGTCATGTCGCAGGTGGCCTGCTCGCCATCGCGGGCACCGTCGTATTGATCGTGTTCGCCGCTTTGCGCGGAGATCCTTGGCGCATCGTGAGTTTTAGCATCTACGGGCTTACGCTCATATTCCTATATGCCATGTCGGGCCTTTATCATGGTCTCACGGGCCGGGCACGCGCGGTGTTCAAGCGGCTCGACCATGTCGCCATCTATCTTTTGATCGCCGGGACCTACACCCCGTTCGTGCTGGGGCCGTTGCGGGGACCGTGGGGCTGGTCTTTGTTTGGGGTCCTATGGGGTCTTGCGGTGCTCGGCATCGTCCAGGAATTCATCCCTCAAAGATCGCGGCGGCTGTCTATGATCTTCTATGGCGTCATGGGGTGGCTGATCGTCATCGCCTTGCAGCCCCTTATGCGCCACCTGCCCCCGGCGGGATTTGCGTGGCTCGCCGCCGGTGGCCTTTTATACACCGTGGGCGCGGTATTTTTTCTCTTCGACGAAAAGTGGCCATTGGCCCACGAGATCTGGCATCTGTTCGTTTTGGGCGGGAGCATTGCGCAATACTGCGCGGTGCTGTTTTATATCGGACTCATGCCTGTGCGCGCCGCGTAGGTCGTGGCGACCGCGCGCAATCAAGCAGCGGGGGATGACAAGCGTCGGCGGACCTCGTTTAAAAGGGTCTCGTGCCCGACGCCCGCAGCCCGCTCCCAGGCACCAAATAGGAGCGTCTCTTCCCGAAACTCGTGCTTATTGAGGCTCGCGGCGAGGAGACCAAGCCACGTGTCCAGGTCTTTGCAGGACTCCTCGGAAGCCGCGCACACCTCCTGGATCGCATCCAGCTGGACCAGGATGTCGTCGTGCTCGCGGCGCATGAGCGCCGTCGGTTCCTCGGCGGCGCGGGCGGCGAGGGGCGCCAGGAGGTCGTTCTCAATGAGAATGTGGGCACGCAGGGCGCGATCGAAGGCCGTGACCTCCGAGACCGCCTCACGCCAGTGCCCGCCATTGACCAAAGACAGCGAACGGACGAGACGCGCATTCATTTCGTCATGATCGCGGCGCAGGGTGTCGCCAAGCGCGAGCGCCTCGCCTGGGCCGCGAATGTGCAGGGTGATCAGGTAGCCCTGTCCATCGGTGGCGGCCCGCCAGACGAGCGTATGGCGCATGTGGTTCTGCAGCTGCGCCATGAGCAGGGTGGGCTCCTCGGGGCTCCAGATGCGCAAGGACTCCCCGGGGCTTATGTCGCGCAGGACGGAGTAGGCGTAGGTGGGTACCGGCACGCCTTGCGGCGTAAAACGCAGATCAAGGACGTAGCAGCACGACATGAGACGCCTCAGGCGATGAGGGAGACGGCTGGGCGTGGCGCCTGGACCGGCGCGACCCCCGTCAAGAGATATTCGAGAAGATCGCGTACCGGACGGATCTCGCGACCAAAAGGCAGGGGCGAACCCCCCCGGAAAAACAACCCCTGCTCGACATTGCCCTTGGCCGCCGCCGCCAGCTGGGTCTCGATGCAGAATTGCCCGGCCTCGGGATTCCCGTCCTTGAAACCGCAATGGCTCAGACACTCAAGGCGGCTCGCGCAACCCCCGCAACGGTCCGTGGCGCGAGCCTTGAGGAGGGTCTCGCGCGCCAGATAGCGCTTGAGCCAGGGGGTGAGCACCGCGCGCGCCGGCAGGCCGGCTGCGCTCATGAATGTGACGATGTCCTCGCCGCGGGCCTCGGCCAGCACCCGCTTGAAGTTCGGATGCGCATCGCATTCCTCGGTGACCGCGAACGCCGTCCCCAGCTGCACCCCGGAGGCACCCCGATCGAGCAGCTCACGGATGGTACGGAACGAGCTGATGCCCCCCGCCGGAATAAGCGGGATGCGTTCGGCGGCCACACCGAGCTTCTTGAAGAGCGCCAAGGCCTCCTTCAGGACATGGCGGAAATCAAAGCGCGAGGAATCGACATCGGCCAATCGTGGGGCGCCCAGGTGGCCGCCGGCGTGGCCCGGGTGTTCTATGATGACGGCATCGGGGAGCCGGCCCTTGCGCATCCATTTGCGCAACAGCACCTCGATCCCGCGCTCCTCGGAGAGGATGGGGATCAGGGCGACGTCGTGCCCCTGAGTCAGCTCGGGGAGATCAAGCGGCAACCCGGCCCCCATGACGATGGCGTTGGCCCCGCTGAGACAGGCCTGGCGCACGAAATCGGCATAATGATTGAGCGCGCGCATGACATTGACGGCGATGAAGGCCGCAGGTCCGGCGATGGCGCGCGCGGCCTTGACCTCGCGATCCAGGGCCTCGAGATTTCCATCCAGCATCTTGTGCGTATCCCGGCAGCGGCGCAGACGGCTCATGATATCCGGGTGCAGATGCCGCAGATCGACGCTTGCGATGGTGCCGACCGCACCCTCACGCGCCACGGCGGAGGCGAGCTTATGGGCGGAGATGGCCACGCCCATGCCGCCCTGAAAGATGGGCAACAGATGACGACCTCTCAGATTCAGCTTGGGTAAGCACGATGCAATTGCGGATGTCATGATATGAGCTTAGTCCGATGACCTAGTCATTCATTGATGCGGATCAAGAGCCGGTCCGTGGGCTTGGTCGGCCGCCACCATACTGGTCGGTGAGGGTCTCGGCGGATACGCCGGCCGCGCATGCCGCCGGGAGCAGGTTTCGAACGGCCATGAGACAAGACACGGGCGACCTAGACGACCCGGGAAAAACGCCGCCGATCGGCCATGAGCAGGTAGCGGTCAAAGACCGCGCACACCGCACGCACGAGCATCTGGCCACGCGCGGTCACGGCGATCTTGCGTTCGTCCCTTTCCACCAAGCCGTCGTGGATGAAGGGCTCGAGGCGCGCCAATTCGGATGCGAAATAGGTGGCAAAGCGCAGGCCGTGACGGGCCTCGACGGCCGCCACATCGCACTGCATGTGGCACAAAAGATCGTTGATCACCTCGCGGCGTAGCTCGTCGTCGGCACTCAATTCGAACCCGCGGCGCACTGGCAGCGTCCCTTGGTCGACGAGCGTCTCGTACTCCTTCAAGTCCCAGGCATTCTGGCTATAGATGGCGCCTATACGGCTGACCGCCGAGGCCCCCACGCCCAGGACATCGAGGTGTCCACGGGTCGAATATCCCTGAAAATTGCGCGCCAGGGTGTGGTCGCGCTGGGCCTGCGCAAGCTCGTCGTCGGCCTTGGCGAAATGGTCAAGTCCTATGTAAACGTAACCGGCGGCGGCCAGGGCCTCCGCAGTGCCACTCAAGATGGCGATCTTGGTCAGGCCGTCGGGGATTTCTGCGGCATTGATGCGCCGCTGCGGCTTGAAACGTTCTGGGAGATGCGCGTAGTTGAAGAGCGACACGCGGTCCGGGGCGATCTCGAGCAGGCGATCGAGCGTGTGCGCGAAGCTGTCGCGGGTCTGGCGCGGCAGACCGTAGATGAGGTCGACGCTCAAGGAGCGAAACCCGAGGGCGCGCGCGGTCTGCGCGACATGGCGCACCAGCCCGAAGGGCTGCTCACGGTTTATAGCGCGCTGCACCGCGGGATCGAAATCCTGGACGCCGAGGCTCAGGCGGTTGAATCCTATGGAACGTAGGAGCGATAGCGTGGCATCCGAGGCATGGCGCGGATCGATCTCGATCGAATACTCGCCGCTATCATCGGCACGCAGCGCGAAGCGCTCGGCTATCGCGCACATGAGGGCGCGCATCTCGTCGTGGCTCAGAAAGGTAGGGGTCCCGCCGCCCCAGTGGAGCTGATCCAGGGGCGGATGCGCACCGAGCCACGGCGACAACAACGCAAGCTCTTGGGCGACGCGCGTCACATAGGGCCCGGCGCGGTCGTGGTGCTTCGTTATCGTCTTGTTGCAGGCGCAGTAATAGCACACGGACTCGCAGAACGGGACGTGCACATAGAGTGACCACGGGCGATCCGCCGGGCGCGCCGCCAGCGTGCGGCCCAAGTCATCGGGGCCGAACTGGCCATGGAATTGGGTCGCCGGGGGGTACGACGTATAACGGGGCGCCGACTCGCCGTAGCGGGTGATCAGAGCGGCATCGAAAGAATCATTCATAAGCTAACCCTAAAACACGACGGTAACGCCAGGGTCACCCGGGATGCTTTGATTAATATCAACCCTCCGCTGATCAGATACCCAGGGCCGCGCAGATGTCGGCGACCGCCGCCTGGGCGCGGGCATCGGGCCGGATCGTCCGACCCGGAGGGCGCGTGACCTCGGGAGGCCGCTTCAACGTGGCGTCCAGACCCATCTTGCCGCCCAGGCCGGCCTCGGGGCTCGCGAAATCCAGGTAATCGATGGGCGTATTCGTCAGGATGACCGCATCGCGGGCGGGATCGGCGCGGGTTACCAGTGCCCATATCACCTCTGACCAGTCGCGGATGTTGATGTCATCGTCGGTCACGATCACGAACTTAGTGTACGTGAACTGCCTCAGGTAGGACCATATACCGAACATGATGCGGCGCGCGTGCCCGGGGTAGCGTTTGCGAATGCTTACCACAGCGACCCGATAGGAACAGGCCTCGGGGGGCAGATAAAAATCGATGATCTCCGGGAATTGTTGTTGCAAGAGCGGCACGAAGACCTCGTTCAAGGCACCGGCCAGTACCGAGGGCTCGTCGTGCGGTGAGCGCCCCATGTAGGTCGTCTGATAAAGGGGGGCGTGGCGGTGCGTCACGCGCGTCACGGTCATGACCGGGAAATGGTCCTGGGCGTTGTAATAGCCCGTATGATCGCCGAACGGACCCTCCAGGGCGGTATCGTTCGGGGCGATCACGCCTTCCAGGACGATCTCGGCGCGCGCCGGCACCAAGAGCCCGTTGCCGGCATGCGTAAGCTCGGTGCGCGCCCCGCGCAAAAGGCCGGCAAACTGATATTCGGACAGGGTGTCCGGGATGGGCGCGACCGCGGCTATGGTCAAGGCCGGATCCGCGCCTATGGCCACCGCCAGCGGAAACGGCTCATCGGGGTGCGCCTCGCGAAACCGCGCATAGTCGCCGGCCCCGCCACGATGCGCGAGCCAGCGCATGATGAGGCGGTTGCGGCCGATCAGCTGCTGACGATAGACCGCGACATTGTGCCGCTCGTCACGGGCGGGGCGGGTGATGACCAGGCCAAAAGTGAGGAGCCGTCCGGCATCCTCGGGCCAGCAGTGCGAGATCGGCAGGGCCTCGAGATCGACGGCATCGCCCTCCTGAACGCACTCGTGGACCGGCGCGCCGCCTTCCACGACGCGCGCCCGCGCCGCCCACAGACGACCGATGATGGGGAGATGGCGAATGGCCTCGCCGGTACCGCGCGGCCAGCGTGGCTCCTTGATCCGCCCGAGCAACTCCCCGAGCGCGCGCAAGGCGGCGCTGTCCTTTAAGTCCATGGCCTGCAAGACACGCTCACGGGTACCAAACAGATTGCCGACCACCGGCATCGTCTTGCCATCGACATTCTCGAACAGCAATGCGGGCCCCTGGGCGACAATCGCGCGCCGGCAAATCTCGGTAATCTCCAGATGGGCACTGACGGGCGCGGCCACTCGCGCGAGGAGGTTTTGGCGCTCAAGGTGCGCGAGGAATTGGCGCATGTCGGTAAACATTCTGGCGGCATCGTAAAGCGAGGTCCCCACCGGCCCTTTGATCCAGCGCAAACTATTTGACGCGCATCAATCCATGAGCTTTGGGAACAGCGAACAATGCGCCCATGACCCTCTTGTCCGATATCGTCTCGCAAACCGCGCCACGCGCCCTGGATTTGGGCGCCAAGATCGTGCCGGCCCCGGCCATCGCCCTTTGCGGCGCGCTCATGGCCAACGCCCTGCTGGTGTCGGACCATTCCCTGGAAGGCCTGTCGGGTACGCGCGTGCGCCTGGAGATCACCAACCCCCACGTAGCGCTCGGCTTCGTGATCCGCAACGCCCGCCTGTGGCCGGCCCCGCCGATCCCATGGACGACGTGCATACGTGGCGAAATGCGCTCCTTTCTTGCGCTTCTCATGCAGACCGAGGATGCCGACGCGTTATTCTTTGATCGCAGGCTATGCGTGGAAGGTGATACCGGCGTCGCCCTGCAATTGCGCCACGCCCTCGAAAGCGCGATCTATCGCCAGAAAAAACGCCTGCGCTCCCTGCTCCCCTAAGCACGAAACCCCCTCGCCGACGCCGACTATCGCACAGTCGTTGCAATTGCAGGCTCATGCTATATGCTTGTCAGATAAGCCAATGTCGTGCCCGTCTTTCCGGGGACGAAGAAACGGGGGAGGTTCATGCACCGGACGACAATCGACTCCGGGAGACCGGGGAACTCGACGCAGGGACCGTCGTGGTGGAAAAGCGCGCTGCAACGTCTGGCAGGGGCACTATTTCCGACGGACCTACGACTCTTCGCCCGCGCCATCTGTTCGGGACCTCAGGCGGTCGGCGCGGCCTGCCCAAGCTCGAGACGGCTGGCCGATTACATGGCCTCGCAGGCCGTGAGCGTATGCCGGGGTTATATCGTCGAATTGGGCGCCGGGACCGGGGTGGTAACGGCCTCGTTGCTCGAGCATGGAATCGCGCCGGAACGTCTTATAGTTGTCGAAAAATCGGCGTTGCTTGCCGCCCACCTGAAGGGACGTTTTCCTGACGTGACCATCCTCGAGGGTGATGCGGCGGACCTCGCGAGCCTGCTCGGCTGGCGCGCGCAACGCGTATCGGCGGTAGTATCGAGCCTGCCCTTGAAATCCCTCCCAAAAAGTACGGTCGATCAGATCGGCTCGGCCCTGGATGCCATCCTCCCCAAGGGCGCGACCTTTATCCAATTTACCTACAGCCTGCGCTGCCGCGCCATAGACTGGGCCCAGGAAGTCACCTGCCTGCACTCGCACACCATATGGCGCAACGTGCCTCCGGCGCGGGTGAACGTCTTCGCCTGGGGAAACGGTTAAGGCGGACGCGACGCACCATCCCGTGCGCGCGAAGAATCGGCGAGGGGAAAGGGGCAAGGGCGCGATACGAAGAAAGGGCACGGGTGGCCCAGGGGACATATGACCGTCGACCAGGGGAAGGGCCCGGCGGGCGCGCTGACCGGGATACGGGCAGCGCGCCCGCCGGGGCCCTCGCCGAAACAAGGCCGTGAGGCCGGAATGGTGCCTTCAGGCGGACACGGCAGCGGCCGAGGGAAGAGGGCTTGGCCCTATTGCGCGGCGACCCTGTACGCGCTTCTGGTGCCAGCAACGGTGCGGGCCATGGACGGCTTTCGGCCGGGGCTCTGGGCCATCACCACGACCTTCAGTGGGGCCATGGCCCTTACCAGCCATGGCGATGATTGCCTGCGGCGCATCGGGCCCGTCACCACGACTACCAGTGACATCAATAAGACCCAGGGCCTGCATGGCCCCGTATCGGTTCAGGTACGTCGGCGGCCGGGCACCACCATCGTGACCTGGAGCGACCGACTCCAGATGGGGCCGGCGTTGACCGTGGACCACGGACAGGGCCGCTTTACCAGACGAGGTCCCGACCTCATATATCGTGGGACCTGGACGCGGACACAATGGGTCGCGGGTCAGCCTTCCGTGATTCATGCCATCCTGCACGGACACTGGCTGGGCGCGCAATGCCCGAAGGCGGTCGTACCCGGTACCTTGTCGTCGCCCGCGCTCGCGAAACTGAATGCCCTGGCCGCCAAGCTTGCGGTTATCATGCATGGCGAGAAAGCGGAGATGGCGGCGGCACAGGCTGCGCTTGCGCGCGCCAACGCGCAGACCGCCCACCAAAAGGCTCGCCTCGCAGGGTTTCTGGCCCACGCACCCCATGCGGTCCCGTCCGTCAGCCCCCAACCGCAGGTGGTCGCACCCGTGAGGCCCGCGCCGCACCCGGTCGCTGTCGCCGCCCCTAAACCGCGCCCGCGGGAACTCTTCCGGCACCCGCCCGGTACGCCGCAAGGACAGGCCGCTCTGCGCCGCGCCTGGGCGCAGTTGCGGGCAAGCGCCGCGGTCCGCCAAGGACCGCTCGGGAAGCCGGTGGCCATGCAAATCGTGTTTGACCCCGATGAACCGTTTTGCCACGCGCTGTGGGTCAAGATGCAGGCCTTCGCCAACAGCCCGGTGGTCATCCGCTGGGTGCCGGTTGCGCTGGTGCGGGCCTCGACCCTGGGAAAGGCGGCGGCGATCGTCACCGCCGGCGATCCGCTCAAGGCCCTGGCTTATGACGAGCGCCATTTCAACGTCCACCTATGGGCCGGGGGAATCCGCCCGCTCGCGCGCGTCTCGCCGGCGCTTCGCCAGACCATCATCGACAACACGCATCTGGTCGTGCGCCTCGTATCGTACATCCCATTCATGATCTATCGGCAAAACGGGCACATGCGCTTTCTGGGGGGCGTCCCCAAGAAGGCCGTGCTCACCCCCCTCCTGTCGGCGCTGGCCCGACAAAAAGGCCCCTGACGCACGCCTTGCTCAGGGCGTCGTCCCGCGCCCGCGATGGCCTTACGGCGGGCTCAAACAACCGACACCGAACTCAAGATTTGTACCGCAAGGTGCCGAGGCGGCTTTAAGCCCGGCACCCAAGCCCGCCATGGCTGAGTGTTTGCCTGGAAAAACGCCTAAGGCGCCGACTCGGCGCGCGGTCAAGCGGCCCCATGGCCTGGCACCGGAAAGGAATAAGAATGCCGGGCGCGATTCCGGTAGGACGCTTGCGGTCAGTGTTTATGGTCGCAGCGGCGGGATCCGCCGCTGGCGCGCGTCTCACCCGCGCTTTGCTAGGCCGCCATCGACAGCATGCGGCTAATCGCGCACCCTCGATGGATGAACCCTATTATTTCTATAAACGTAAATATTATGCTAAAACCGGGCGGCTACGCCGATCGTGGTCAACGTCTGAACGGTGGAACTGTTGGGCTCCTGCGTATAATAGCCGGTGAATACCCCGTTTTGGTCAAAGATAGGGGTTGGTGACGAGGCTCCATAGTGGAATGTCGTCCGCCGGACGTGCAGATATACGCGCCAAACTGGATCAATCAAATAGACGGCCTTCAGCCCCACATCCCAGTACGGGCGGTCGCCTAGCGCATGCGTGCCGGCAACAGAGTATTCCTGGTTCGTACTGGTATCGACGACCATGGGAAGCGTGGCTTGGAGTTGCGCGCCGAACGTATAACCCTCCAGGAGATGGATCCCGAGAACCCAATGCCGGCTCACGGCGACATCACCGAGGAGCCCGATACCGATATGGCTGTCGGCATACTGCTCTATCCCGCCGAGCCCACTGCCGTTGCCGACATTTCGTGTCCAGTGATGAAATCCCAGCCCGAGATAGGGAATGATCGCCGTAGGGACGCCCAGCGCGCGGCCGATCCCGAAGGCATCGCCCAACCGGCCCCGGAATTCGCTGATCGTGTTGGTGGTTGTCGTTTGAGTGGGGGCGCCAGAAACATAGTGGCCGGAATAATTCGTGCTGCCGTTGGCCCGTGTGTAAGCGGCCCGCCAATAGAATCCGCCCCGCGGATTGGTTGTCATGCCGCTTACGCCCACCGTGAAGGCCGGGATGGAGCCGGTCTCGGTATCGAGCGCGGCCCCACTGGACCCGACTTCCGTGTAATGCTGATATAAGACGCCGCCACCGGCGAAAAACCCGGTTTCCGCCTGCTGAATGATGTACGACACATCGGCCGCATGAACAGCGGAGGTAAACAGCGCGAAGGCAAGCGGCAAGAGGCCGCTTGCTAGGATCTCGTGACGCCTGAACGCACCGCGCATACGCCACCCGAGCATAACATCCTCTTTTTTATTTTGATAAAGTTTCGTTTTGGGATTTCTATATCAAGGATGGTGCGGCGTCAAGCGATCCCTCGGCGCCCGCGCCATTTCCCGCACCCCCATCCACGGCCGCCAACCGATCGCGCCAGGCCAGGAGACGTCCCAGGAGTCGCGCATCCACGGATGCCTCGGCCTCGAAGCGCCCGGCATAGGCGGCCTCCTCCTGACGCAACGTGTAACAGGTGTCGCCACCGATATCCAGGAACACCGCCGGGATGCCGGCGTCTATGAAGGCGTAGTCGCGCTTCAGAAAGAAGTCCGTGCAACACACCCCGAGAAAGGCGCGCGCCCCCTGGTTTTTGAGATCAGAGAGGACCGCTTGCAGGTGTTCATAGCGGGTGATGGTAATGACCGTCAGATTTCGCGCGCGCGCCAGGCCGTAGGCCTCGCCTACGGCGCATCGCCCGCACTCCGGGCAGCCATCGCGGTGCCGCCATTTGCACCAGGTGGGCTTGGCGCAGTAAGGCAGCAGCACGGCGTCGATGGCGCCCAGCAGGGTCTCGACCGAGGCCGCGCGGTCGGGACTAAACACGCTGATCTGGGTGGCCGCCGCAAGCCCTAAGCGCCGGCCGACATGAAAACGCGCGGCGCACAGGTGGCCCAAGTAAATGATATCCGCGGCGTCCACGCCGACGATGTCGGGAGGGCTCGCGCCCAGGGCCTTGGCGAGCGTGGACTCGGCCTGCTTGATGTCGGTGCCGGCGAGCGATGCCTGCAGGCGCGCCAGGAGACCGCCATCGAGGCATATCACGCCACCCGTGAAACGCGCCTCGCGTATGAGCGCCCCGGGATCGAGCCACACGTCCAGATAGAGCACGCCGCCCGCAGTCTTCAGGAACGCCTGGACGTCCGCTACCGGTCCCCCATCGACCACCGCCGCGCACGGGGTCTCCTCGCGCAGGACCGGGGGTGGTTCGCGATGTGCACAGCGGCCGAGGGCTTGCGCGGTTTCGGCGGCGAGGCGCGCGCCAAGCGGTCCCGGCAGCAGATCGGGGACCAGGGTAGAAAGCGGGGCAAAGCGCTGGCGCGCCGCGAGCAGGCCCTTTTCGGAAAGCTTTTCGAGGGGCAAGCGCAGGGTCTTCAAGAGCTCCTCGACGTCAAGCGCAAGCGGCACGACCGCCTCGAACAAGACGACACCGGCGTGTTGCCGGGCGAAAACGCTACCGAGCTTGCGTCCGGCCACGACGATATCGTTGGGGGCTATGAACACGGCATCTATGCCATACCCTCGGATGACGGCAAGCAGCGGGGCGGCGAGCGCGGACATGAGGGCGTCCGGCGCCATGGCCTCGTAGGGGCCGGCGGGCGCGGCAAGCACCGCAACGAGGGTGTCAGGATCGAGCGACAGGCTACCGCCGCCGGTCAGCCGCCGCACCACCGGGAAACGCTCGCCGATATACGAGAGACGCAGCGTGCGACGCGGGTCCTCGAAGGCCCCCACGAGGGCGCAGCGTGCGAGGCGCGCAAAGCCGAGCACCGCCTCGCCGCGCGAGGCGCGCGCGATATGCGCCTGCTCGTAATCGGGGAATTGCGCGGGCGCGAGGGGCTGGGGGTCGTGCCAGGCGAGCCTCATGGGGCGTGACTACGGCCGGCGACGCCACGCCAGTAGCCATTGGCAATGATACCGCCGGTCAAGGGCACAAGGCGCTTCTGGGCCTCGGCGAGCGGGTAGCGACCGTCCAGGACGCCACGAAAGGCATCGATGACGAGCGCCGTGTCGCGGACCTCCGGCATGATGCGCAGGATATCGACGCCCGCCTCGCGCATGGCCTCGATCTCGCCCAACACATTGATCGGGTGCCCGGCATGGACCTGCAGACCGTTCAACGTGAGGAATGCATCGTCCTCCTGGGTCCGCACCAGGACCCCCTCGGGCTCCTGTTCACACACCCATTCGCACTGATCCTTGCCGCGATCGGCGTTGCGGGCGCTGAAACAGCGCGCCGAGTAGGCCAGCGCCGGGCGACCGAAGGCCAGCGCCTCGCAGTCGAGACGGGCGGGCCCGGCCGCGCGCAAGGCGCCGAGGGCCGCGCCGCTCAGCTCCACGGAGGCCACGAAGCGCGTAGCACCGGCCTCGGCAAGTATGGCCAGGGCGTCCTCGTTATAGATGTTCAGGGTCGCGCCGGCAACGAAGGGCGCACCACGACACAACGATACCGCGCTCATGTCGTTGGCCTCAACGAGGTAGCGACCGTTTGCGCACAACCTCCGGGTGGCCTTGAGCTCCGCCTCGCCATCCACCAGGACGAGGCTCGACAGCACCACCTCCTTGCCATGATCGGCGAGGCGATCGGCGATGGCCAGCCACTCGGCGAGCGTCGGCCCGCGGCGCTTGTAACACACGGTCTCACCCAGATAGACGATGTCGATCGGCGTGGATGCGATCGCGGCATAGAAATCCGTGACCACATCGGCCGGCCAGAAAAACGGTATGGGCGCGAGCGCAAGCCTCATCGCCACGGCCTATGAAAAGCGCCAAGGGTCTGCTGGTGGCCCTCGGACAGGGCCGCGAGGCCCGCAGCCCATTCCGGGCGGACGGTGAAGGCCGCCGGGTCCCGGCCACAGGCATCGAGGGCGGCGCGCATGATGGCGGTGACGCGCGCCACATAGGATGGCGAGCGCTGCCGGCCCTCGATCTTGATGGCGCGCACCGGGATACGCGCGAGGTCGGCGAGGATCGGCAGGACGTTCAGGCTGGTCGGCTCTTCCAAGGCATAGGTCACGCGGTTATCGACCTTGAACCGCCCCTTGCAGATCGTGGGATAGCCGGCCTTCTCGGTCTTTTCGAAGGCATCGATCAGGACCCCGTTCAAACGCACGCGCCGGCGCCCGCCCTGCTCCTCCCAGCGCACCGCCGAGGCCGGCGAGCAGGCCCCACAGGTGTTGGGCGAGACCCCAGTCGCATAGGAGGACAGCGCGCAACGCCCCTCGACCATGACGCATAGGCCGCCGAACGCAAACACCTCCAGGTCCAAAGGCGCGCCCGCGGCGAGCTTGATGACCTGGTTCAAGGCCAGGACCCGCGGCAGAATGACGCGCGTCGCCCCAAAGGTCTCGGCGTAAAATCGCAGGGACTCGGCATTGGTGGCCGACCCCTGGACGGACAGATGGCGGGGTACCGCGTGGTGGTGTTCGGCACAATGACGCAGGACCGCGAGATCGGCGGCGATGACCGCGTCGACCCCGGCGCCGATGGCCTGGTCGGCGGTCTGCCGCCAGAGGCCGACCCGTCCCGGCTGGGCATAGGTGTTTAGCGCCAGGTAAACCTTGCGCTTGCGGTCGTGGGCATAGCGGACCCCGGAAGCAAGCTCGGTGGGCGTGAGGTTGAGGCCCGGGAAATTGCGCGCATTGGTCTCGTTACGCAACCCGACATAGATGGCATCGGCACCATGGTCGACCGCCGCCTCCAGGGCCGCCAGGGTCCCGGCCGGGCACACAAGTTCGGGAACGGCTACCATGAGAGCCCCTCGCAGGCGAGCGCCCCCTGACGAGTCCCGCGTCGCGCCAGTTCGGCGGTAATGGCATTCAACACCCGCCACTTTCCGACACACCAGTCCGGGGCCAGGAGCAGGGCCGCCTTGGCGGTCCCCGTGAGGCGATGGAAGACGACGTGGCGGGGCGTGCGCTCGACGAGATCGGCCACGATGCCGACGTAAGTCGACAGCTCGAGCGGTACGAGCCGGCCGGCCCGGAAGTCGTGGGCGAGACGGCTGCCACGCACGACATGCAGCGGGTGGATCTTGAGGCCGGCGACACCCAACGACAGCACGCGCGCAAGCGTGCGCAAGGCGTGGTCACGGCCTTCTTCCGGCAGACCCACGATAAGGTGGGTGCATACCGGGATCCGGTAACGCTGCAGCAGGGCGATGGCCTCGCGATACTCGCCATAACCGTGGCCCCGATTGACGCGCGCGAGCGTCTCGTCAAAGCTCGATTGCAGCCCGAGCTCCACCCAGACCGAAAGCCCCTGGTCCCGGTACGAGGCGATCAAGGCGACCACCGCCTCCGACAGGCAATCGGGGCGCGTGCCCACGCTCAGGCCCACGACCCCCGGTACCGCCAAGGCCTGCTCGTAGGCCGCGCTCAACTGGGACAAGGGGGCGTAAGTATTCGTGTAGGTCTGAAAATACGCGATGACCTTGCGCGCGCGCGTGCGCCGCCGGACACAGCGCATGCCTTCGCGCACCTGATCGGCTATCCCGCGCGCCGCGGTGGCGGGATGAAACGACTTGTTGTTGCAAAACGTGCAGCCGCCGCGCCCCCGCGACCCGTCACGATTGGGGCAGGTAAAACCGGCATCCACGGTCACCTTGTGGACGCGCTCGCCGAATTCACGGAGAAGCTGTTGCCCAAAGGTCTCAACGAACTCGGAAAGAACGGCCATCGGTCGACTCCAGAGGCCGCGCCCGAAACGCGACACTCAACTCGCGCGCGATACGCGCGCAACCATCAATATCCACGCCCTCCAGGCCCGCGATCGCGGTCAGGGTGACGCGCGGCACGAATGCCCGGCAGCGCGCGGCGAACGCCAGCATGGCGGCGTAACTGCCGGGGCGGCTGGGACGGCACAGGTGCTCATAGGTACGCTCGTCTGCGGCATTGAGCGAGATCGAGACATGATCGATGACGCCGGCGAGCTCCGGGGCCACATCGCGGCCCTGCACGAGGCTTGCCAGGCCATCGGTATTGAGACGTATCGGCCGGCCCTCGGCACGCAGGGCGGCAGCCACCGCCAAGAGCGCGGACCAGCGCGTCGTGGGCTCCCCCAGCCCGCAAAAGACGTATTCCGAGCATGGCCCCTCGGCACGCGCCGCCTCGATCACGGTCGCGACCGGGGGTTCGTCAACCGTCCGGAGGCGCAGCCGTGCCTCGCCTACCGTCCACAAACCATGAAACTTGGGGCAAAACCGGCAACGCAGGGTACAGCGGTTGCTCAGGTTCAGATAGACGGCGTCGCGCAGGCGGTAGGCAGCCACGACCGGCGGTGAACACCCGGCGCCGTCTTTCCTTGCCACCGCCGTCTTTATAGGCACGCCCCACCCCACCCAAAAATCCGCAACTACGGGCGTGCAGTTTACGCAGCCGGATGGTCTGCTGAATTGACTTCTGTCAAAGGGCCTTACCGCAAGGAGTTGTATTTGTAGTCGTCCGAAACACAAGGAGTAGGGTGCTCATGGTCACGAAAACCCCCGATAACGTACGCAAGCGTGATGGCCGTGTCGCATCCTTCGATGATCGCAAGATCTATTATGCGCTGCTACGCGCGGGACTTGCGACCGGCGAGTACGGGCCCGATGAGGCGACACGCATGACCCAAGAGGTCCGCGATCGTTGTCCCGCCGGGAGTCCCGACGTCGAGACCATCCAGGATCTCGTGGAAGACAACCTCCTTATCCACGGCTATCGGCGCACCGCCCGCGCCTACATAGTCTATCGCGAGAAGCGGCGGCTGACCCGCGAACAAGGCAAGGTCCGCGTCGAGGTCGAGGAGGCGATCACCGAATACCTGGATCGCCGCGACTGGCGCGTGCAGGCCAACGCCAATCAGGGCTATTCGCTCGGCGGACTCATATTGAGCGTATCGGGCAAGATGGTGGCAAACTTCTGGCTGAACCACGTCTACCCAAAAGAGGTGGGCGAGGCGCATCGCGATGGCGCACTACACATCCACGACCTGGACATGCTGTCTGGCTACTGCGCGGGCTGGTCGCTGCGCACGCTGCTCACGGAAGGCCTGAACGGGGTCGCGAACAAGGTCGAGGCGAGCCCCCCGAAACACCTTTCGAGCGCCGTCGGCCAGATCGTGAACTTTCTTGGCACCCTGCAGAACGAATGGGCCGGCGCGCAGGCCTTTAGCTCCTTCGACACCTACCTCGCCCCCTTCATACGCAAGGACCGCATGCGCTACGAGGAGGTCCTGCAATGCATCCAGGAGCTCATCTACAACCTGAACATCCCCTCGCGCTGGGGGACGCAGACGCCGTTCACCAACCTCACCTTCGACTGGACGTGCCCCGAAGATCTGCGTGATCAGGTGCCGGTCGTGGGCGGCGAGGAGATGCCCTTTACCTACGGTGACCTGGCACCGGAAATGGCCATGATCAATAAGGCCTATCTCGAGGTCATGGAGACCGGTGACGCCAAGGGGCGGGTATTCACGTTCCCAATTCCGACCTACAACATCACCCCCGACTTCGACTGGGAGGGCGAGAACGTCGAGCGCCTGTTCTCCCTGACCGCGAAATACGGCCTGCCTTATTTCCAGAACTTCATGAATTCGGACCTGAAGCCGCATATGGTTCGCTCCATGTGCTGCCGTTTGCAGCTCGACCTCACCGAACTCCTGAAGCGCGGCAATGGCTTGTTCGGATCGGCCGAACAGACCGGGTCGCTCGGCGTCGTCACAATCAATTGCGCGCGCCTCGGCTACCTGCACCGCGGCGACGAGGCGGGGATCATCACCCATCTCGACCGGCTGCTGGAGCTCGCGCGCACGAGCCTCGAGATCAAGCGCAAGACCATACAGACCTACATGGATCAGGGCCTGTTCCCGTACACAAAACGCTATCTGGGCACGCTGCGTAACCACTTCTCGACGATAGGCGTCAACGGGATCAACGAGATGGTGCGCAACTTCTCGGCCGGCGTGATCGACATCACCGATGCCGCTGGCCACGCGCAGGCCTGCCGCCTGCTCGATCATGTGCGCACGCGGCTCGCCGGTTTCCAGGAGCAGACCGGTCATCTCTACAACCTCGAGGCCTCGCCCGCCGAGGGTGCGACCTACCGGTTCGCGCGCGCCGACCGCAAGCGCTTTCCCGGGATCCTGCAGGCCGGGACCACCGACCGCCCCTACTACACGAATTCATCGCAGTTGCCGGTCGGTTTCACTGAAGATCCCTTCGAGGCATTGGAGCGTCAGGAGGATCTCCAGAGGCGTTACACGGGGGGCACGGTCCTGCATCTCTACATGAACGAGCGGCTGTCTGACGCGTCGGTGGCGCGTGACCTCGTGCGACGCGCCTTGACGCGCTTTCGTCTGCCGTACATCACCATTACACCGACGTTTTCGATATGTCCGCGCCACGGCTATATCGCGGGCGAACATGTCTTTTGCCCGACCTGCGACGAAGAGGCGTGGGCGCGGCGGCGGGCCCTGGCACAGGGCGAATGAGGCTGAAGGAGGGAACTATGGATGGAATAGCGAACGGTAAGGAAGGATCGGTCGGCGGGCTGCGCCCAGAGGAACGGCAGGCCTGCGAGGTCTGGACGCGGGTGATGGGCTACCATCGGCCAGTCGCCTCGTTCAACGAAGGCAAGAAGGGCGAGCACTACGAGCGCCAGTTCTTCGTGGAGACCAGGCTTTCGGCGTGAACCTGCGTCTAGGCGGCTTCGTGCCCTGGAGTAGCGTCGATTATCCAGGGCATCAGGCCGCTGTCTTGTTTGTGATCGGCTGTCCGTGGCGCTGCCCGTATTGCCACAATAGCCATCTCTGGACTGGCGAGCCGGGCCTCTCGTGGCCGGTAGTGCGCGGATTTCTCGAGACCCGCGTGGGTCTCCTGGACGCGGTCGTCGTGAGTGGCGGCGAGCCGTTGGCCCAGGCCGCGGCGGTTCGCGAGGCGCTCGCGGAGATTCGCACCCTGGGGTTCGCGACCGCCCTGCACACCGCCGGCGTGTCGCCGCGGCGCCTGCAGGCCATGCTTGGCGATCTCGACTGGATCGGGCTCGACATCAAGGGGCCGTTTTCCCGCTACGATGCAATCACGGCGCGTGACGAGAGCGGCGCGGCCGCGCGCGCGTCGGTCGAGACCGTATTGCACAGCGGAAAGCCTCACGAGCTACGCACCACCGTCCATCCAGAACTGTTGTCTGATCATGATCTTATAACGATGCTAAGGGAGCTTGTCGCCCTCGGCGCGCGCTCGGTGACGCTGAAGAACTTTCGACCCATGGGCTGCCCCGATCCGCGACTTGCGGCGACCTATCGCCCGTGGCTTACGCCGCGGCTCGCCACCGAACTGCGCGCGATCATGCCAGGCGTGGTGCTGCCCGAGGGTTAGTCACCCGACGCCCTGGGCGCCGAGCACCGCGGCGGCTACCACGATGAGGGCAAGTACCAGCAAAACCGCGTGACCGCGCAACAGCATGAGCCGCGTGGCCTCGCCTGCGCGCGCGCCGCGCTCGCGCACATGGCGGTGCAGGACCGCCGGCTCGAGCACGAACAGCAAGAGCGTGAAGAGCGCCCAGAACGCGATCATGCCGTCGAGCCATAAGCCATGGACGCTAGCCATGAGCCCCGCAAGACGGAGTCGCGCCAGCATATAGCCACCCGAGGCCCCCACGACCAGCACCAAGACCCGCGCCTGCAGACCGAATCTCCGCTCGATCTCAAGGAATGCCGGGATGCGCTGCGCGACCGGCAGGCGCGCCAGGACCGGAAGCACCACCGTGGTAACGAACGCTAGGCCACCGATCCACAAGATCACGGACAGGATATGCACGGCGAGCAGTATGGGCAGGATCGGAAGGCCGGTCATGACGCTGGCTCGCGGCGAGTGGTGGCGAGCATCACGGCATAACGGGCCGCCCAGGGTAGCAAGGCCACGATCGCGACCGGCGCTGCGAACACGCTCAGATCGTAAGGGGCGAGCCGATCAAGCGCCGGGATAGCGGCAGCGATGCGCAAAATGGCCGCGGCCTCGACGCCAAGGAGGGCCACCCAACTTGAGGCATCACTGGCCAACAGGCGACCGGAGTGGCCGCGCGTGACGCGCGTGGCCATGGCGACGATGAGACTCAGGCCAAAGCCGATCCCCAAGGCATGGAGCGGACCGCGCCCCAGGGCCTGGTCGCCCGCGGCGAGACTGGCATCGCTCGCGGCATAGAGCGCAAAGCCCACCCCCAGCCACGCGTAGCCGGCATACAAAAGCGCAAGCAGGCCATGGCGCATGACGTCCCGCCGAAACCAGAGGACCAAATGGTACCAGGCAGCCACGGCGATAGTGAGATCGAGCGCGGCTTGCGCGCCGGCGAAGCCAAGGCTTGCGAGCAACGCGTGGCCCGCGGTCGCGGCCAGGAAGGCCATTGGGACTTTGGGGTTGGCGGGGGGCCGCCGATAGCCGGTGAGGACCGAGGCCGTGAAAAACGGGATCATGCGGTAACTGACCCCAAACAAAGTGGGTATGAGGAAGCCAAAGAGGCCGACGCGGATCGGGATCAGGGGCGACACCGGCGATCCGCGCCAGAGCGCGGCGGCATAGAGCAGGAGACCCGCGACCTCGGCTGTGAGCGTCCAGACAAAGACCAGTACCCCGCTGCGCGCCGTCTTGCGCGCGCGGCGGTAGACGCCGATGAGCGAAGCGACAAGGCGCGCATCGCCCACGGCCATGAGCAGCGCGCCAAGGACCAGCGCGCGCCCGCCAAGGGCAAGACCCGCGTACACCAGGGCAAGACCCACGGCGCGCAACGTGAAGGCATCGCGGTAGGCGCGGCGGGGTGGCGGCGTGGTCTGCATCCATCGCGGGAAGGTGGTGGCGAGAAAGCCGAACACGAAAAAGGGAAAGACCCCGTAGATCATCAGGAAACCATGCAAGGCGACCGGCGAGACCGGCAGGGCCGGCAAGGCATAGGCGCCAGCAAAGACCCCGAGCAGCCACAAGGCCCAGAGGATCAGGGCCACCAGGATCTGTGCAAGCCCGCCCAGAAAATAGGCGATGTGGGGCGCGTCAAAGAGTCGCATGCGGCAGGACATCGGTAGTAGCGCGCACCAAACGCTTGTAGAAGACGAGCGCCATGATGAGATTGCCGCCGAGCATCATGCCATCGGCCATCCACGCCGCGCCCGCGACCTCGCCAAGCGCCCGCGGCCAGCCGATCGCCGCGAGGCCCAGGCCGAGAGCGGCGGCGTGGATGGCCGCGTGGCGCTTGATGGTGCGCTCGCCGATCACAGACGACATCAGCACCTGAGGGGCGCGCGGCTGGCTCTGGAGATGGAGCCATATGAGGAAAGGCACGATCTTGTAGAGCATGCCGTCGATCAGCGAGACCGCGGCACCGGCAATAGCAAGAAACCCAAAGACGAGCGGCCCCTTGAGCCCCGTCACGAAATGCGCGGCCATGAGCCCGCCCACCACGGCCGCGCCCATCAGGCAGGCGAGCCCCATGTACCAGAAAATGGTCATGGCGTCGGCCCGCCGACGGGTGCGTGTCCCAAGACGATACGTTGCATGCGCGGCGGCCGTGGCAGCCACGAGCGCGAGGGCGATGCGCGGCACGGCGCGTATCACGCCGTGCGCCCAGGCATCGGCGGCAAGCGTCGCCAGCAGCAGGCCAAGGATGAGCGGCCCAAGACCTAGCGATACGCGCGCAGGCCACGGGTGCACGCCCTGAAACATCGGCAAGACCTGAGCGGCGACCGCTGCCCACAACACGAAAGTGCCACCGACAAGCGCCCACAACGGATGCGTGTCGAGCAGCCCCATGGAAATGGGCGCGCCGGTGGCGTGCTCGCTGGCCAAAACGAGGCCCAGAACCAACGCGACCGCGAGCATCAGGATGGCATAGAGCATGGGGGTCATGGTCTTCTGCCTTGGCAATCGCCATAAGACTCCGACCGCCGGGACGGTGAAGACCGCGGCCGCAAGCGCAAGCGCGATTGCCGCGAGCGCAAAGAGTGACGCCTCACCATAAAGAAAGGCCGCAGCCAGCAACGCGGCGCCCAGGGCCAGACCCCAGCGAATGATGGGCATGAGCACGGTCGCGTAGGGCAGCGCGGTGCCCGCGACCACGGGGACCAGCTGAAATACGGCGGCGGTGACCGTCAGGGTCAGAAAACCTACGGTCACGAGATGGGTGGCGGCCAGAAGGCCGGGGGTATAGCGATCGGCCCAGACGCCGGGGCCGGCGACCATCAACACAACCCCGGATGCCGCCAGGAACCAGGGCGCGAGGAGAAAGGATCGCAGGACCAGCATGAGCGGCGGGGCTTCGTCGAAGGCAAGCGCCTGGGTATTCATGGGGCGCCCGGCGCGCCACGCGTTATGACGACGTCGTAGACGCAATCCTCGCCACGCGCCACGGCCACCGACTCGTAGATAAAGCCGCGCTCGGCGAGCAGCCCGAACAACGGATAGGGCTGGCGGGGCAGACGCACGCGCACCCGCTCCCCAGGGTGCAACGCGGTGGCCGCCTGCAAGGCCACCTGCAGCGGTTCCGGGGGCTCGAGCTCGCTGGCATCGATAAAATGTTCATTCATGGCCGACCGGCGCCTCCCTCATGGCCGCAAGCAGGCCGTCGACGCGATCTTGAAGCAACGTGTCGCTCAACGGATAGAGGACGTTCTCCTCTTTCAAATGGTGTTGCGACACGAGCACCGTCATGGTGTCAAAAAGCGCGTGGCATTCGCCGCCTCGGCCGTCTTGCCCCGAGGCCAGGAGGTTGCGGATCGCATCGTGCTCCTGGCGCATGACCACGAGCGGCCCCCCGGGCCCGGCGCGTTGCGCGAACTCCGGAAACAGCACCCGCTCCTCGATCTCCAAATGATGCTCCATGGCCTCGCGAAAGCGCGCGAACGTCGCGGCGCCTTGCGGCGTCCCGCAGGCATTGTCCGCGTCCTCCATGAGCTGGTCCAGTTCGCGGTGCTGGGCCGCTAAAAAGCCCGACAATCCTCTGCTCGACACGGCCTGCTCCTTTTTGAAGAATCGATGGATGCCATTTTCAACAGCTGGTGCCAGAACGCCATTGCCCTAGGTCAAGACCAAGGGAGTAGCCGAACCGCAAGTGCCGCGCGGCGCAGGCCAGGATCTTATGGCGGCGCAAGCGGCCGTGGTGTGTCATCATGCCTTCCAATCGTGGGGCCCAGAGCGCGTGCACGACACTTGCCATCTTCCTTAAGACCCATGGCCCCATGGCAAGCCGCGGTCACAAGGACTGCGGCACGGATTAAGCCGCGGGGAGCGTAAAAGCACCAACCCGAAGGCCGCGGCCATAGGCCGCGAGGGCCTTTCGACTCCGTGACTACCGGGAGAATCACTATAATCGCAAGCACGCGCGCTCAGGTCGCAGGCGGCTTTCCTTGGGAACCCTTGGGCTGCGGGATCGATTAACGGGGTGTTCGTGCCTCGAGGGGAGGCTCGGGGCGAGTGAGGCTCGTGTGGAATTTTGCCAAAGTGGAGCACAAACAGTCATGCACGAAATCATTTGCCCGCACTGCGGGAAGGCATTCAAGATCGATGAGGCCGGATACGCGGACATTCTAAAGCAGGTGCGCGATCGGGAGTTTGAGCAGCAGTTACACGAGCGCCTTGAACTTGCCGAGCAGGAGAAGCAAAACGCGGTCGAGCTTGCCAAAACCAAGGCCGCCGGCGACTTGCACAAAGCGGCGGCCGCAAAGGATGCCGAGATCCAGGAACTGAAGGCCAGACTCGATGCCAACAAAGTGGCGCAAAAGCTCGCCGTGACAGAGGCCCTAAGCGCCGTGGAAAAAGAACGTGACGCGCTCGCGAAGGATCTTGCCCAGGCAAAGCAGGACCAAAGGGCCGCTTCCGAGCTCGCCGCGGCGAGACTGGCGCACGAATTACAGAAGGCCGCGACCCCCAAGGACGCGGAGATTCAAGGCTTGAAGGCCAAGCTCGATGCCATCGAGATTGCGCGGACGCTCGCAATCACCGAGGCAGTAACGGGAGTCGAGAAGGAGCGCGACGAACTGAAGGGCCGCCTCGAACGGGCGGAGCTCGAGAAGCGGCTTGCGGAAACATCGCTCAAGGACAAGTACGAGACGCAAATCAAGGATCGCGAGGACACCATAGAGCGCCTCCGGGACATGAAGGCGCGCCTGTCGACGAAGATGGTGGGAGAGACCCTCGAGCAACACTGCGAGACGGAATTTAACCGCATTCGCGCGACCGCCTTCCCGAAGGCATATTTCGAGAAGGACAACGACGCGCGGGGCGGCAGTAAAGGCGACTATATCTTTCGCGACCTGGACGAATCCGGTATCGAGATCGTCTCAATCATGTTTGAGATGAAAAACGAGAGCGATCATACCGCGACGAAGAACAAGAACGAGGACTTCCTGAAGGAGCTCGACCGGGATCGCACCGAGAAGGGATGCGAGTATGCCGTACTGGTTTCCCTCCTCGAACCCGAAAGCGAGCTATACAACACCGGGATCGTCGACGTGTTTCATCGCTACCCAAAGATGTACGTGGTCCGGCCCCAATTCTTTATCCCGATCATCACTTTGCTGCGAAATGCCGCGATGAACTCGCTCGCCTACAAGTCGGAACTTGCTGTCGTCAAGGCCCAGAATATCGATATTACGAACTTTGAAAACGAGCTCGATACATTCAAGACCGCGTTCGCCAAAAACTATGACCTAGCCTCCAGACGCTTCCAAACCGCGATTGACGAGATCGACAAGTCAATCGA
Source organism: Pseudomonadota bacterium (assembly GCA_021841585.1). Taxonomy (GTDB): domain Bacteria; phylum Pseudomonadota; class Gammaproteobacteria; order Acidiferrobacterales; family Acidiferrobacteraceae; genus Acidiferrobacter. The sequence goes on from JAKBUS010000002.1 coordinate 42,007, forward strand.
CCACCTGCAGAAAACGAAGGAGGCCTTGCTCGGCACCGACCGAAACCTGCGCCTTGCGAACGATAAGGCGCAGGACGTGACGATCAAGAAACTGGCCCGCAGCAACCCGACAATGGCGGCCAAGTTCGCCGACCTCAAGGATCCCGGCCCTTCCGATTCTGGTTGAGCGCCATGGCGCCATACCGTGCAGATGGCAGGGGGCGGCCTTGGCCTATAGTGCCGACGAAAGGGTTCGCCGCGATAATGGGTCGAGCTTGCTCAATTTTGCGCTCGACGGCGCACTGGGCCCTCGACGACCCAAGGGCGAGGCCACGCGGCCTCCTTGCGGGCGCCACCGGTTGGCGAATGGCCAAGGTGCGCATGGGCCCCAGGGCCGCTCGTGGTCAGTCGCGGCCCTCGGCGCCGATAAGGCGCGGGTCACCGACCGATTTCCCGGCGCCGCCTAGCCGCGCGGCAACGCGTGGGTTAAGGGGGGGCGAGACGTCGGCGGCTGCCCAGAAAAGGCGTGGTGGCCGACGCCATTGCCGGAAACACGCTGAAAGCGCCGTTTATCGTATCCCAAAAGATATAAACACGCGCCCCAAAGGAGATAAACCGTTCCCTGGCTTGCGGGCGGAGAGTAGACTTACGTCCCGTCCATGGCGGACCTTGATACTAATCAAAAGTAGCTTATCCTTATAGACCTTGGCGATTGCCTTCTGGGCCGGCATGGCCGACCGGAGACGCCTCACCAATAAAGAGGATGACACAACGCATGGCGGTTACGAGCTTCGAGAGCAGCCTGAGACAGCGGTGTTCGAACTGCAGCCTGCGGGAAATCTGTCTTCCCCTGGGCCTAGACGCCGAAGAGCTCGGAAGACTCGACGAACTCGTAAAACGGCGGCGGCGGGTATTTGCCGGGCAGCACCTGTTCCGCGCGGGCGACCCCCTGCAGACCTTGGCCGCGGTGCGCACCGGGTTTTTCAAGATCTACGAGGTGAGCGCCGGCGGTCAGGAGCAGATCACGGCGTTTCCCATGGAAGGCGAGCTCATGGGACTCGACGCCATCAGCGCGGACGTGCATCGTGGCAACGCTTTAGCCCTTGAAGACAGCGAGGTTTGCGAGATCCCGTTTGTGAAGCTCGAGGGCCTACTGTCCGACCTGCCACGCCTGCAACATCAGTTCCACAAGCTTTTGAGCGGCGCGATCGGAAACGACCACGGCCTCATGATGGTGCTTGGGACGATGACCGCCGAACTCAAGGTAGCGGCCTTTCTGCTCAATCTGGCCGATCGCCTGGAGGCCCGCGGTCAACCTCGCGCGGTCATCCATCTGCCCATGTCCCGCGAGGAAATCGGCAACTACCTTGGCCTGAAGCTCGAGACGGTAAGCCGCATGTTCTCCAAGCTGCGTGACGATGGGCTTATCGTGACCGAGGGCCGCAAAACCGAAATCCGCAACTATACGGCCTTGAGAGACCTCTGCCTTCAGGGGCCCGCGCACGCCTAGCTTCACGGCCCCTTGCGGGCCCTAAGGCCGTCTTGCGCGCACGCCCCTCCTCAGGCGATAGGTGCCCCGCCCGCCCATGCCCTTTCCCTTTGCCGCAGACCCCTCCAGGACCTCTGTATTTTTCGGCAACCAGTCTGGGGGATTTTGCCGCTTTGCGGACACAATCTCCTAGGCCGCACGTCCGAGCGACCTTAAGTTAGACGGACCTTTGGTGGATAACGCGCGGGCGGGCGGGGCCGTATAACGGCACAGCACGGTCGGTATACACGGCGCGCGCAAGATGGTCTACGACAGGAGGTCTTTATACTATGCCATTGAAGGCAAGAATTGCGGGCGCCCTGCTGGCGTGCGCCGTCTTATCCGCCTGCCAAGGAAGCGGAAGCCAGAACAACGCATCGTCCTCAGGCACGGCCCCGAGTGCCGGGGCCCCGACACCCACCGGTCTTCAGCAGTGCCAGGCGGTGCCCCTACAGCCAGTGGCGACGGCCATTCCCACGAGTCCCACCAACGTCCCGGCGAGCGGAACGGTGCAGACCTCGCTCATCCTCGTACCCTCCGGCACCCATAGCCTTGGGTTCTATGTGCGCGATCCGTGGACCGGGGCCTTGGTGGACCGGGGCTATGTACCCACCGGACAGGGGCCGGACGCCGTGGCGGTGAGCAATGACCAGTATGTATATGTGGCCAATGGCCAGGATGGGACGGTGTCGGCCTATGCCTGGGACAGCCAGACCGACCGGCTGACCTCCCTGGGGGCGGCGATCTCAAGTGGCCAGACCCCCACCTCGCTTGCGGTGGTGGGCTCGGACCTCTATGCCCTGAACGCTGGCAATAACACCATCACGGCGTTTGCCATCGGCGCCAATGGGACCTTGACTGTGATCGGCGCCTTGAGCCCCAGCGCCACGCTCACCCAGCTTATCGCCGGGTCGGGGGTGCTCTATGGGCTTGCCAGCAATGGCATCACCACCTTCAGCGCCGGCAGTGGGGTGCCCGCCGAGCTCTCCACCACCGCCCTGAACGGTATCGTCGCCGGGGCCGCCGATGGCGGCGGGGATTTGTATGTGCTCACATCCACGAACGTTGTCGCATTCAACGTAAGCGGCGGGACGCTTAGCCAACAAGACAGCGTAGCGCTGCCGTCCGGGTTCACCGGAAACGCCCTCTCAGTCGGCACCAACCAGCTGAACGTCGTGGGCCCAGGATCCGGGGGCATGGAACTCGTCACGTTCCCGCTCATAGGCGGCGGCATCGCCTGCCCCACCTCGGCGGTGCTCGGCTCAACCGGGCAGGCGACCGGCACGTTCGTCTCCCCGCTCGGGCATACTATTTACGTGACCAATGCCAGCCGTGATGAGCTTGCGGCCTACAGCGCCACGACCACGGGTAACGGGCCGGCACTCATGGCGACCGCGCGCACCCGGCCCACACCGCGTGGGGTCGCGGGGCTGGTGGCCACGGTCGGCATCTCGCCACAGACGCTTTATGTCGTGGAACAGGCTCCGAGCGAGATCGTCGGTTATTCGGTGGCGGCCAACGGGGCCCTCAGCGGTCCGATTACGTCCCAAGGCGGAGGCAACGGGCCGAGTGCCGGCGCGATCGCCGCCGATGGCGCGACCTTTTATGCCTCGGACTGGTCAAGCGGCGGCAACGGCACGGTGACCGTCCTTCCCATCGATGGCCAAGGCGATCTTGGCGCTGGGTCCCAGGTGGCTACCGGCCAAAGCCCCATGGGGATCGTCGCGGATCCCTCGGGCCGCTATCTGTATGTCGCTAATAGCTGTTATCAGAACACCGGCGGCGGTAATTGTCCTGGGACGATCAGCTCCTATGGCCTGTCGGGCGCAACCCCCATCGCGTTGGGCTCGAGCCCCACGGCCACGAGCGGCCTTTATCCCATGCTGCTTACCGTCGATCCTACTGGGCAGTATCTTTATGTCGCCCAGTACGCAGCGGGCAATGTCGAGGGCTTCACCATCGACCAGGATACCGGCGCGCTGACATCGGCCACGACGGCCTTGGCGGGGAGCAATCCCTGGACCGTAATCAGCGGCCCGGCCGGCCGCCACCTCTACGTCACGAACAACCACGCGGACTCCACTACCAGCATCTCGATCTACCGCATAAATGCGGCCAATGGCAGCCTTACTCCGGCGACGACGCCGACGCTCACGGTGACAGGCGGGAAGCCGCTTGGGCTTGCCATTGGCGCGAAGGGGCGCCGGCTGTACGTGGCCACCCAACAGGGGGTGAGCGGGGGCACCAATGGGACGCTCGAGGTCTTTACTCGGACAAACCCGCTTGTCTCGGGGGTGGGCTGGGACACGACACCGGTCGCGCTCGCAAGCTCGGCACCCTTCACAGATGCCTATGGGCTTGCGATAGCCCCTAACGGCAAGGCCTTGTATGTGGTCGACAATGTGCCGCCTACCTCGGCCGGCTCCGTGCAACCAGGCAATATCCAGGCGCTATCCATTCCGCCCTTTAGCCAGGCGCGCAATGCCGCCGCCTATACCTTGCTAGGGGTCACCACAACCGGCGATAGCCCCGTCCAAGCCATACCGGGCGGGGGACTGGACTAAAGCTCGGCTCAACCGAAGGCCGCGGGCCCTCAGGGACACGCGGCCGGGAGTGGGCGCGGACCGGGACCCCGGCCGCGCCTTTTTACCAAAACACGCGAAAAGCCCCGTCATCATTGTGGGCCGCATGGCCCTTGAAGTGAGTGGTGCAGCACTGCCGCCAGCAGCAGGAACCCGGCGAAGCGCCTGACGGGCAGGCTAATGCCGCCCGTAAACGCCGCAGGAATTGTTCGCCTTTCCTCCCGGAGGCGTCCGCAGGCCGAGGCAGGGGCGGATGTCAAATGAGCTTACGAGAAGCTTGCGCGGTGGCGGCGCCCATACCACTTTTTACGTTCATCTTCTCCTCGGGCGGCGGGATCACGGCCGGGACCCCGAGGGAGGCCGCCCACAACTCACGCGCCCAGCCTCGCGAGTGGTAGAAGTGACGGTCCTCCTGATCCTCTACCTCATCGTGGGCCTTCTTCAGAATCGCGGCATCGTGGCCCTCCATCTTCTTCGCGACCTCGCCTATCAATTGCCAGTTCATATGATCCTTCAATTCGGCGGTAGTGACGGCCTCCGCGGCCACGATCTCGGCCTGCCCCCGCACCCCCGAACTGAGGGCCATCTGCATCATCTTTACCAGGGTTTCGGCGAGACTGCGCACGATCTTGCGCCCGCCCGTCTCCTGCTCGGCATTCACGCCGAACTCCGTGCAAATATCCTTCAATATCTGCTCGTGACGGCGGCTTTCAGTCAGAAACTTCTCCCACTCCTTGCGCAAATCGGCGTTCTGCACACAGCTCAACGCGGTCTCGTAGATTTTCACCCCGCCGCGTTCGGTCTCGAGCGCCTCACACAATAACTCGTCCACCTTGCTCCGATTCATAAACACCTCGTCTGTTCACGTTGTCGCCAATCCGGCGAAGGCGCATTATGGGCCCGCGGCCAGGTGCGAAGATCGGCCGTATGACGGACGACATCCGATATATTTATATATTTGTGGAATATTCGTCGTGCTCATCGGCGCCCGGCTTCCGGACGCGGCTTTCAGGACTTCAGTGCGGGCGCTTACGCGCCGTCTTTGGCGGCAGGCATAAGCGCAAGGCGCTCGGGGTGGGCATAGACCGTCATCCGCCGGTCGCGGGCATAGCCTATAAGCGACAAGCCATGGCGCTCGGCGGTCTGGACGGCGAGACTGCTCACCCCCGAGATGGCGGCCACCACCGGGACCGCGAACCCCAAGGCCTTGAGCGCGATCTCGAAACTAAGACGCGACGAGACACCGAGAAAGGTCGCATCGCCGCGCCGCCAGCCGCGCGCCAAGGCCGCGCCGATCACCTTGTCCACGGCATTGTGGCGCCCGATGTCCTCGCGCACCAAGGTCTCTGTCGCGCTTGCGAGAATGGCGGCGTGGGCGGTCCCGGTGTCGCGATTCAAGACCTGATGGCAAACCATGTGATCCATGCGCTCGTGGATGAGGCCTGCCGGCACAACGCGCTCATCGCATAGCGAGGAAAACGCGACGAGCTCCTCGAAACACGGCGTCCCGCACAGCCCGCACGCGCTCGCCCCGACCACGCAGCGCCGCTTGCGCGCCACCCGCTCGGCGGCGCCGGCGGCGAGCTGGAGGTAGGCGGCATCGCCCCCCTCCCCGCGCACCCACTCCCAGGCAATGATCTCGTTCAGGTCCTGAAGGACGCCCTCGCCCCACAGGAACCCTCGGACGAAGTCGTCTTGGTCGAGCGGCGTGATCATCATTACGGCGTAAGGCGCGCCGTTGATCACGAGCGACAGCGCCATCTCTTGCAACACCGGCTCCCGTTGCGCGCGCGGCGGGAGATCGGAGTTGAGGATGGTGGCCTGCGACCAGCCTATTCCTTCGCTTGCGCCTTGATACATAGGGCCTCCCCCTTGGGGCTCAGGGTCAAAAGCATGCGCCCGCGTTGCTCATGACGCTGCACGAAACCAAGCCCGCCCAGATCCCCATCCTCGCAGAGCAGGAGTAGCAAGCGCTCCATCTGGCTCTGGCGCAGGCCGAGACGTTTGGCGGCAGCCGCCATGCCGATACGGCGTCTGGCGCACAACATCTGCATCAGCGCGATCACGAGTTCCTCGGTGTCCGGCGCCGCGCTCGGATCGCTGGCCTCAGGCATGCGAAGCGGCCTTGATGGTCACGGCTATGGACTTGGAGGTTGGGGTGTTGGCGCGGTCGGCGTGGCTTGCAAGCGGCACCAACACATTGAGTTCCGGATAATAGCCCGCCAAGCAGCCACGCGGAATGTCGTACGGCACCACCGCGTATCCGGGCGCGGCGCGCTCGCCGTCCGGCCAGTGCGAGGTGATATCGACCAGGGCCCCTTCGGCAAGCCCCATCTCTTGCATATCGCTTGCGTGCATGAACAGCACGTTGCGCACGCCCGAGACGCCCCGGTAACGATCCTCGAAGCCGTAGATGGTCGTGTTGTACTGATCGTGACTACGGATCGTCATGAGATTGAAGAGCCGGCCGGCAACCGCCGGACGGTAACGGCCGGCCACCACCTCCTGCAACGGCTGGGCCAGGAAGTTGGCCTTGCCGGTGGCCGTGATCCAGCGCCGCGACCGCGGCGGCAGGTCCAGATGGAACCCCCGCGGCTTGTGGACCCTGGCGTTGAAGTCGGAGAAGCCCTCGACCACGCGGCTGATGCGATCCCGGATCCGGTCATAATCGGCGACCAACTCGCGCCAGGGGATCTGGTCGTTTGGGAACATGGCCATGGCGAGCCCGGCTATGATGGCGCACTCGGACTTCAGGTGTGGCGAGGCCGGGGCACGCATGCCCTGGGAGATATGCACCATGCTCATGGAGTCCTCGACCGTAACCCCCTGCGGGCGGCCGTCCTGGATGTCGATCTCGGTGCGCCCGAGGCACGGCAGGATCAGTGCATCGCGCCCATGGACGATGTGCGAGCGGTTGAGCTTGGTCGAGACATGGACCGTGAGCTCGCATGCGCGCAGCGCGGCATGGGCGCGCGTGGTATCAGGTGAGGCATTCGCGAAGTTCCCACCCATCCCGACGAACACCCGGGCGCGGCCGTCTTCCATGGCGGCGATGGCGCCGACGACATCGTAGCCATCCTCGCGCGGCGGCTCGAAATGAAACTCCGCCGCCAAGCGGTCGAGAAATGCGGCCGGTGGCCGCTCCCATATCCCCATGGTCCGGTCACCCTGGACGTTGCTGTGCCCGCGCACCGGACAGGCCCCGGCCCCAGGCTTACCAATGTTGCCCTTGAGCAGCAAGACGTTCATCAGCATCTGGATCGTGGCCACCGCGTGCTTGTGCTGGGTGATGCCCATGCCCCAGGTGATGATGGCCGCGCGCCCGGCATCGTAGATCGCGCCGATCTCCTGGAGATCCTCGAGGCGAAGCCCGCTCTCGGCTGCGATATCCGACCACGGCGTGGCCATTACTTGGGCCTTGAATTCGGCGAAGCCGTGGGTGTGATCGGCGATGAAGCGCTCGTCGGCGTGGCCGGACTCGAGGATGTAGCGGGCGATCCCCAGGGCCACGGCGTAATCCCCGCCGATGCGCGGCTGGTAATAATGGGTGGCGATCTCGGTGCCGTGGTTCGAGAGCATCTCGGCCGGGCTCTGCGGGTTCACGAAGCGCTCGAGCCCTCGCTCGCGCAGCGGATTGAACGCCAGAATCCGGGCGCCGCGGCGCGCCGCGGCGCGCAAGGTACCGAGCATGCGCGGATGATTGGTGCCTGGGTTGTGGCCGAAGAGCAGCAAGGTATCGGCATGCTCGAAGTCCTCGAGCGTTACCGTGCCCTTGCCGATGCCGATCGATTCGGGCATCCCGAGGCTCGTCGGTTCATGACACATGTTGGAGCAATCCGGGAGGTTGTTGGTGCCGAAGCGCCGGGCGAACAGTTGATAGAGGAAGGCCGCCTCGTTGGAGGTCCGGCCGGAGGTGTAGAAGAGCGCCTCATGAGGGGACCTAAGCGCGTGCAAATGGCGGGCGATACGCGCGAAGGCGTCCTCCCAGGAGATCGGCACATAGTGGTCGGTCGCGGCATCGTAGGCCATGGGGGAGGTGAGCCGCCCCTGATCCTCGAGGGCGTAGTCGCTCAGATCGGCGAGCGCGCGCACCGTGTGTTCGGCGAAGAAAGCCTCGGTCACGCGCTTGGACGTACCCTCGGCGGCGACCGCCTTCACGCCGTTTTCGCAAAACTCGAAGGTTGAGTGCTCGTCGGGGTCGGGCCAGGCGCAGCCCGGACAATCGAAGCCCTCGGCCTGATTGGACTTGAGCAAAAGTGCCGTGCCGTCGGCCAGAATACCCTGGTGTTTCAGGCTCTCGAGTGAGGCACGCAATGCGCCCCACCCGCCCGCGGACTGCCGGTAGGGGTGGATCTTGATCGTTGTCATAGGTGGTATTCCTCCGTCGCCTGAACGTGGTAAAGGGGACGGCACCCGGCCCGGGCGGACCAGTCCAAGCGCCGCGGCATCCGGTCACTGGCCGCGCCGACGCTCGCGTCACGCATTCATGGCTGGCGGGTGGGCAAATGCGGGCAGGAAGTTTATGTTATCTCAAACGGATGGCGATGACGAGGGGACAGAAGCCTAGAAAGACCCCTCGCTGACGCTTGCGGCCGGGCAGCCCTGGCCGCGCGCCTTCTTCGGGGCACGCCCTCCAGAGGTGGGCGATAGCGCAGGCGACTTGCCGCGCAAAAAAAGACCCGGGGGAAACCCCCGGGTCTCGCTGGACTTAATGGCCGCTCAGACGCTGTAGTACATATCGAACTCGACGGGATGCGTGGTCATGCGCAGGCGCGTGACCTCCAGCATCTTGAGCGCGATGTAGGAGCTCAGGAACTCGTCGGTGAAGACGTTGCCTACGGTCAGGAACTTGTGATCCTTGTCCAGCGCCTCGAGCGCCATATCCAGGGAATGGCAGACGGTCGGGATCTTCTTGGCCTCTTTCGGGCTGAGCTCGTAGAGATCATGATCGGCGGCATCGCCCGGGTTGATCTTGTTCATGATGCCGTCAAGGCCGGCCATCATCATCGCCGCGAACGCCAGATAGGGGTTGGCCCCCGGGTCCGGGAAACGCACCTCGATACGCCGGCCCTTGGGATTGGCCACATGCGGGATGCGGATGGAGGCCGAACGGTTGCGCGCGGAGTAGGCGAGCATGACCGGGGCCTCGAAGCCGGGGACCAGGCGCTTGTAGCTGTTGGTGAGCGGGTTGGTAATGGCGTTCAGGGCGCGTGCGTGCTTGATGATGCCGCCGATATAAAAGAGCGCGGTCTCGCTCAGGCCGGCATAGCCGTCGCCCGTGAACAGATTCTTGCCGGCCTTGGCCAGCGACTGGTGGCAATGCATCCCCGAGCCATTATCACCGACAATGGGCTTGGGCATGAACGTCGCCGTCTTGCCGTGATTGCGGGCGACATTATGAACGCAGTACTTCAGGATCTGGATCTCATCGGCCTTGCGCACCAGCGAGGCAAACTGCGTGGCGATCTCATTCTGGTTGGCGGTGGCGACCTCGTGATGGTGCGCCTCCACGACCAGCCCCATCTCGGTCATGGCAAGCGCCATGGCGCTGCGGATATCCTGCGCGGAGTCGACCGGCGGAACCGGGAAATAGCCGCCCTTAACGCCCGGCCGGTGGCCGAGATTGCCGCCATCATAATCCTTGCCGGTATTCCAGCTCGCCTCCTCCGAATCGATGCGGCAGGACGAGCCCGACATGTCGACGGTCCAGCGGACGTCATCGAATATGAAAAACTCCGGCTCGGGGCCGAAGTAGGCGGTGTCGGCAATGCCGGTGCTCTTCAGGTAGGCCTCGGCGCGCTTGGCAATGGATCGTGGATCGCGGTCATAGCCCTTCATGGTCGCGGGCTCCAGCACATCGCAGCGCAGAAGCAGGGTGGGTTCCTCGGTGAACGGGTCGAGCACCGCGGTGGCGGCATCCGGCATGAGGACCATGTCCGACTCGTTGATCGCCTTCCAGCCGGCGATGGACGAGCCATCGAACATCTTCCCTTCCTCGAAGAGCTTCTCGTCCACGGTATGAGACGGCACTGATACGTGCTGTTCCTTTCCTTTGGTGTCAGTAAACCGGAAATCGACGAACTTCACGTCGTTATCCTTGATCATTTTCAAGACGTTCGCGGACATGCGTTTCTCCTGACTCTGAATTATTGTGGGGCGCCGGGGCGGCCATTACGCCTGAGGCGGCCATTTTGCACGAAATATGCCACCAAGCAAACGCCGCAAACGGGGCGATTTCGGGCATGACGCGTCATTGATATGCACCAACACGGTGCGTTGCTAAACAATAGGCACCATAACGGGGCTCTTAACGGAAACAGACCTCCACGGATGCGATTTGGGGGTCGCGCGCGGCCGCCTGCGCGAATTGCTCCTGCAGGACCCGCGCATCGGCCGCGGTCGGGGCCAAGTCGTGCGACAGATGCAGCTCCACCGCGATCCGCCCATGCAGATAGTGCAGGACCACCGATTGGATGGCCGAAGCGGCCTCGATGCCCACGAAATAATGCTCGAGACGCTTCAATATCTCGGCGCGCAACGGCAGGCGCGCATTGGTGGCGGCATGCTCGTCGTCTTCCGAGTCGATATGCACCACCACATCGGCGATATTGCTCACGTGGCGTATGAGGGCGACGCGGACCATCTCGCTGATCTGGTGGCCCTCGGACACGCTGATGGTCCCATCCACGAGGATATGGACATCGACGAACGCGCGCCCCCCGGCGCGGCGCGTGCGCAAGAGGTGCAAGGTGCGGACACCGTCGATCGATAGGATGACGCGCCGGATCCGCTCAAGCTTCTCGGTCTCGAGGCCTGTGTCGACGAGCTCGCGCATGGCCTGCCAGCCAAGCATCGCGCCCATGCGCACGATGAGGATCGCGACGCCGATGGCGGCCACCGAATCGAGGTCGCGCACGCCCATCATGCTGCCGGCCACGCCGACCGCCACCACGATCGAGGAAAAGACGTCGGTCCGGTAATGCCAGGCATTGGCGTGCAGGAGCTCGGAACTGAGTCGCGAACCGGCGCGGCGCATGTAGCGGAACAGGCCCTCCTTGATGCCGATGGCCGCCAACGCCATGGCCAGCGCCAGGAAATCAGGGCGCGCGAGCCGCGCCGGCGCGCTCAAGGCAGCGGCGGCGTGGAGCGCTATGCCGACACCGGCACCGACCAGGACCAGGCTCAATCCCAAGGTGCCGGCGGTCTCGATGCGCGCATGCCCGTAGGGATGATCCTCGTCGGCCGCCTGCGCCCCGAAATGCGCGGCCGCCAACACCAGCGTGTCACTCAAAAGGTCCGAGAGGGTATGGAAACCGTCCGCGACCAGCGCCGCCGACCGTCCGAGCACACCCACGGCGAGCTGGCCCGTGGCCAGCCCGACGTTGATGAAAAGCCCGCGCAAGACCACCTTTTGACGCTCGGCCGCCTTTTCGTCCCCGGCCTGCGGCGCGTTTTTGTCTGTCATTTTCGGCCCCCGGCCCGTATGACGATCATGATGTCCCCGGAGGGCTCGGTGCGCGTCTCCACGACCTCGTGCCCCTCGAGGCGACACCAGGCCGGTATGTCGTGCAGGGCCCCGGGGTCGGTGCAGCGCACGGTCAGGGTGTCGCCGGCCGCGACGTGCGCGATGGCGGCGCTTACGCGGATCACCGGCATGGGGCACAGCAGATAGCGGGCGTCGAGATCCATGGCCTCACAAGTACCAATCGGTGGCCAGCGCATGGGCCGGCAACGGCGCCACATCTCGCTCGCCGACGGTCCCGCCGGGCTCGCTCACCGCCACGCGCACCCGCGCCTCGCATCGCCCTTGCCCAAAACGCGCGGTGATGGCGCATGCCAGATCGAGACCGGCCTCGTCGACATCGCCTTGCAGGAGGGCAAGGGGGCCTTTATGTTCGAGTGCCCACAAGTGCGTGAAACGATGGCGGTAACCCTCCAAAAACCGGTTCTCTCCCTCTTCGCGGCCGATAATGAGCTTGAAAGAGGGGTGCGGCCGCAGGTGGCGACCGATCTTCAGGAGCATGATGTCGTCGAAGTCATAGCGCCGCTCGCCACGACTCGCCCACAGATCCTTAAGCTTATGGGCATAGTTCTCGTCGGTCAGGAAACAGCACCCGCCGGAGGGCTGCGCGTATTCGAAACCATAGGCGCGCGCCAAGGCAATCTGGGGTTTGCGGTTGCGGCCACTTAGGCCCAAGAGGCGCTCACGATCCACCCAGCCCTCGCGTTCGGGAAGGGTCGGCGGCAAGAGCCACGCGGACAACGGCCGCAACAGCCGGTCCAGGGCGCCGGATTCGCGCGCCACCACCGGAAATGTGTCGCGCCGCTGCGACATCGGCCGCTGCCCCAGGACCTCGCCCGTGACAATGAAATCGAAGCCGTGCTGCTCGATCCAGGATCGCGCCTGCCCGATCATGAAGGCCTTGCAATCGAGACACGGGTTCAGGTGCGCGCCGTAGCCATGGCGCGGGTTTAGGACCACATCCTTGTAGTCATCCATGACATCGACGATATGGAGCCTGATGCCCAGCTGCTCGGCGCTGTGAAGGGCGTTATTGCGCACGACACGATCCTTGCGGTCACGGCGCACGGCGTGCGTATGCCCCTCCACGCAAAAACCGGTAAAGAAGTTGATCCCCTCGACATGGATGCCTTGATCGAGCATCAGGCGCGCCGCGAGCAGCGAATCAAGGCCGCCCGAGAGCAGGACGATCGCCTTGCGTTTGTCGTTTTCCATAGGTCCTTGGCGGGCTACCCCTCCACCCGTTATGCTGTTGCGCCCGCTTCGAAGCCTTGCGGCGGGCCGACAGTATATCGCGGGATGCCTCACCCCCGCACCCCAAGGGAACTTATGCGCCTGCTGCGTCTGCTGTCCGGCCTGGTATTGGCCGCCGTGGCCGTGGACCTCACGGTCCTTGCGCTCCGCTGGGCGGCGGTCCCCCACCTGGCGCAAGGACCGGTCCCCAGGTCGCGGTTCATGGCCGCCTATCTGAAGAAACGCGCGCGCCACGGGGGCCCGCCCTTGCGATGGCGGCCCGTGCCGTTGGCGGCTATCGCCCCGGCACTGCGCCGCGCCGTGATACTTGGCGAGGACGCGACTTTCTATAGCAATGATGGCTTCGATATCGGCGCCATCTTATGGGCGGCCCGCTACGACTGGCATGCCGGACATATCGTCTATGGGGCCAGCACGATCACCCAGCAGACCGCCAAAAACCTCTTTCTCGATCCATCGCGGACGTTCTTTCGCAAGGCCAACGAGGCGCTTTTGACGATAGCGCTCGCCCACTACCTGCGTAAGGACCGCATCCTCGATATCTACCTGAATGACGCGCAATTCGGCCGTGGCCTCTACGGGGCCGGCGCCGCCGCCCGCTACTATTTTCATGAAAGCGCGGCGCATTTGACCGTCCGCCAGGCGGCGGAGCTCGCCGCCACCCTGCCAGACCCGCTCGGGGCCAATCCGGCCACGCGCAGCCGCTATTTCCGAGAGCGCACCGCGAAGATCCTGCGGCTTCTGCGGGCCACCGCCTTGCATCATCATTGGGGCAGCTAGTCGCCGCGGCAGCCGGTGTTTGCCGAAAGCGCCGCTCACCCATTATAGTGATGCGATAACCCGCGCCACGACCGGGGATTGCCCGCGCATCCCTTCTTTCAAGGACTACGATGTGACATTCCAGGAACTCATTTTTGCCCTGCAACGCTATTGGGCGAGACAGGGTTGCGTTATCGAGCAGGCCTATGACGTCGAGGTGGGCGCCGGGACCTTTCATCCCGCGACCTTTCTCGGGAGTCTGGGACCCGAGCCGTTGCGCGCGGCCTATGTGCAGCCCTCGCGGCGCCCGACCGATGGCCGGTACGGCGAGAACCCGAACCGCCTGCAACGTTACTTTCAGTTTCAAGTCGTACTGAAACCATCGCCCCTCGATATTCAGGACCTGTACCTCGAATCCCTCCGGGCGCTTGGAATAGACCTCCTGACCAACGATGTGCGCTTTGTCGAGGACAACTGGGAATCGCCCACGCTCGGGGCCTGGGGACTGGGCTGGGAGGTATGGCTCAATGGCATGGAGGTGAGTCAGTTTACGTATTTTCAGCAGACCGGCGGTCTGGAGTGCCGGCCGGTAACAGGGGAGATCACCTACGGCCTGGAGCGGCTCGCCATGTATCTGCAGGGCTGCGATAACGTCTATGACCTGGCGTGGAATGCCGACGTCCGCTACGGCGACCTTTACCGGCAGAACGAGGTCGAACAGTCGCATTTCAACTTCGAGGAGGCCTCGGTAGAGGCACTTTCGGCGCGCTTTCAGGCATTCGAGGACGAATGCCGCCGCCTGATCGCCGCCGATCTGCCGCTTGCCGCCTATGATCACGTCCTGCACGCCTCGCACACCTTCAACCTGCTCGATGCCCGTCATGCCCTGAGCGTCACCGAACGCGCGCGCGCCATAGGCCGCGTGCGCGCGCTGGCGCGCGGCGTGGCCGAGAGCTATTACCGGAAACGCGAGATGTTGGGTTTCCCCCGGATGCGGCCGAGCCATGACTAAGAGAAACGACCTGCTGGTTGAGATCGGTACCGAGGAATTGCCCCCCGGGGAGCTCATGGCGCTCGCGGAGGCGCTCGCGGAAGGCCTGCGCGCGGCGCTTGCCGACAACCGGCTGCTGGCCCGCGACTCATCGACGCATCGCTTTGCGGCGCCGCGGCGAATCGCCGCGCGCATAACAGGGGTGGCCGGGCGCCAAGGCGCGCAGACCGTTGTCCGCAGGGGGCCGGCGCTCGCGGCCGCGTTTGCGCCGGATGGTTCGCCAACCGGCGCGGCCCAAGGATTTGCCCGCTCTCTCGGCGTCGGCGTGGAGGCCCTGGAGCGGATCACGACCGAGCGCGGGGAGTTTTTGGGCTATTACGAGCGGCGCCCCGGGCAAGGCCTTGCCGCAGTCCTCGCGGACGTCCTCGAAGGCGTCCTGCAACGGTTGCCGGCGCGCCGGCGTATGCGTTGGGGGGCGGGGACCACGGAATTCGTGCGACCGGTACATTGGGTGGTGACGCTGTATGGCGCCCGCGCGTTGCGTATCCCGGTGCTCGGTGTCGTGAGCGGGCGAAAGTCACGCGGCCACAGATTCCATGCCCCACGCGCGCTTACCATTCCAGAGGCGGCGGTCTACGAGACGCTCCTCGAGTCCGAGGGCCGGGTAGTCGCGGACTTCGCCTTGCGCCGTCAGCGGATTCGCGGGCAGATCGACAGGCTCGCGGCCACGATCGCGGCCGAACCGCTGGTGGAAGAAGGGCTGCTCGATCTCGTGACCGCGCTCGTGGAATGGCCGCACGCGGTGCTGGGCGCCTTCGATCCAGACTTTCTGCAGGTGCCGCGGGAGGTTTTGATCGCGGCCATGCAAGGCCACCAGAAATACTTCCCGCTGGAGCGGCAGGGGCGGCTCTTGCCGCATTTCATCACCATCGCCAATATTGCGCCGCAAGACGATGGGGCGATACGCAAGGGCAATGAGCGGGTGCTGGCGGCGCGCTTCGCCGACGCGCGGTTTTTCTGGGACACCGACCGCGAAAAACCCCTCGAGAGCCATGCACGGGGGCTCTCGCAGGTGGCATTCGAGCAACGCTTGGGCAGTCTCGCCGACAAGGCCGCGCGGCTTACGCGCCTGGCGCGCCTGATCGCGGAATGGCTTGGCGTGGACTCCGAACAGGCCGCGCGCGCGGGGGCATTGTGCAAGGCCGACCTCTTGACCGGCATGGTCGGTGAGTTTCCCGAACTCCAGGGCATCATGGGCGGACATTATGCGCGGCACGGCGGCGAGCATGAGGCGGTCGCGGCGGCCATTGCCGAGCACTATCGGCCGCGTTTCGCGGGCGACGGGCTGCCCGACGGCACCCTCGGTCTTACGCTCGCGCTGGCCGACAAGCTCGATACCCTCGTCGGTATCTTTGGAATCGGACAGGGCCCCACCGGGGATAAGGACCCATTCGCCCTGCGGCGGGCGGCGATCGGCGTGCTGCGTCTCCTGGAGGCCTTGGGTGAGCGCCACGGGCAGGACCTTTCGGTCCCGGCGCTGCTGTCGGCCGCGGCCGCCGGCTACCCCTCCGGGCTTCTGGCCGCCGATACCACCGATAGCGTGCAGCGCTTTCTCACCGAGCGCCTGCGCAATCTCCTCGAGGGTACGCTTTCGCAAGACATCGTCGCGGCGGCCCTGGCGGGAGGACTTGACCGGGTCTACGATGCGACACGGCGGGCGCAAGCGCTGTTGACCTTTGCTCGAGGGCCGGCGGCCCCGGC
Source organism: Pseudomonadota bacterium (assembly GCA_021841585.1). Classification (GTDB taxonomy): domain Bacteria; phylum Pseudomonadota; class Gammaproteobacteria; order Acidiferrobacterales; family Acidiferrobacteraceae; genus Acidiferrobacter. Next base: position 58,383 of record JAKBUS010000002.1, read on the forward strand.
CTTGGTCGGCGCCCACAAGCGCATCCGCAACATCCTCCGGCAAAATCATGAGCCCCTCGACGACCACGAGCCCTGGACTGGGATCGAGAATGCCGACCGGCGGCTTGCGCAGGAGATCGCGCGCTGCGAGACGGTGGTTGGCGAGCAAGGCGGCCGGGGCGACTACGAGGGCGCGCTCGCCTCGCTTGGGGAATTGCGGCCGGCCGTCGATGCCTTTTTCGAAGAGGTGCTGGTGATGAGCGAGGACGCCACGACCCGCCGGGGGCGCCTGCGCCTGCTTGCACGGCTCGCCGCCTTGTGCGAGAAGGTCGGGGATCTATCGTGCCTTAAGCAATCGGGGGACCCCGCATGAACGACGCCAATCAGGACTCCTTTGCCGCCATGCGCGACGCGGTACAGGCCTTCCATGACAAGCACGACCTGAAGAACCACGGGGGCGAGGAGCTCGTCTACCGGGTGGCGCTGATGGCCGAGGAACTGGGCGAGATCTCGGCCTGCATCACCAAGGGCCGAAGCCGGGAGGCGCTCGCCGAGGAATGCGCCGATCTGCTCATTTTGCTCATTGGCACGGCGATCTCCGCGGACTTCGCGCTCGATCAGGCCTTCTGGGACAAGATGGAGGCCCTCATGAAGCGTTCGTCGCGCATGGTCGCAGGCCGCATCCGGGTCTCGGAATTCCGGGACTCGTGATGCGTCTCGTCATTCTGGACCGCGACGGCGTCATCAACGAGGACTCCGACGACTACATCAAAACGCCAGAGGAATGGCGTCCGGTACCAGGGAGTCTGGAGGCGATCGCGCGGCTGACGCACGCCGGCATCCAGGTGGTGGTCGCCACCAACCAGTCGGGCATCGCCCGGGGCCTCTTCAATGTCGACATGCTCGGCCGGATCCACAACCGCATGCTAGACGAGGTCCATCATAGGGGCGGGGAGATCGAGGCCATCTTTTTTTGCCCGCACGGGCCGAGCGATCACTGTACCTGCCGCAAACCGCAGCCCGGACTTCTTCATGACATAGCGGCGCGCTTCAAGACCAGCCTCAGCAGCACCTTCGCGGTGGGCGACTCGCGCCGGGATCTGGAGGCGGCGCGCGCGGCACAGGCGCTCCCGGTGCTGGTGCGTACCGGCAAGGGCATGCGCACGATCGCCGAGGGCCAGGGCCTCGCGGGGGTCCCGATCTACGACGACCTCGCGGCCTTTACCGATGCCGTCTTGTCCCACGGGGTAAGCGGCGGCGCATGAAAAAGGTGCTCGCGGCCGTGGCCTTCCAGGTGGGCTTCATCCTGTCGATCGTCATCTGGGCGCTGGTAGTGCTGGCGCTTTTTTGGCTGCGCCCCATACCGCGCTACCGCGTCATAAGCCAGTGGGGCCGCTTCAATATATGGTGGCTCAAGCTCACCTGCGGGCTGTCGTATGAGGTTCAAGGCCGCGAGAACATCCCGGACACACCATGCGTCATCCTCTCCAAGCACCAGTCCACCTGGGAGACGCTGGCCTTTCAGTGGATCTTCCCGCCGCATGTCTGGGTCCTGAAGCGGGAGCTTTTGTGGATCCCCCTGCTCGGCTGGGGGATGGCCTTGAGTCAGCCGATCGCCATTGCGCGCGAGCGCCAGCGCAAGGCCATCGACCAGGTCATGCAGGGAGGGCGGCAGCGCCTTGCCAACGGCCGCCATGTCATCATTTTCCCAGAGGGGACGCGCGTGCCGGCCGGGCGCCATGGACGATTCAAGCTCGGCGGCGCGCGGCTCGCGCTCGCCGCAGGCTGCCCGGTGCTGCCGGTCGCGCACAATGCCGGCTGCTTCTGGGGGCGCCGGGCATTCATCAAGGAGCCCGGCGTGGTGCGCGTGGTGATCGGTCCGCCGATCTCCGGAGAAGGCCTGGACGCCGCTACCTTGAATGCCCGCGCCGAGGCGTGGATCACGGCGACCACGGACATGCTGGAAAAGACCGAGGAGGCCTGTTGCGGCAAGATCCCCGCGGTACAATGAGCGATGGCTGACGAACGTCCCCTGCTCATTGCGCCGTCCGAAGACCGTCGCGTGCTGCTGCATTCGTGTTGCGCGCCGTGCGCGGCCGACGTCATGCAAGAGATGCAGCGATCGGGCGTGGCCCTCGAGGTCTTGTTCTACAACCCCAATATTCACCCCTTGAAAGAGTACGAGCTGCGCAAGACCGAGAACAAACGCTTTGCCGACCGGCTCGGCGTGCCCTTCGTCGATCTCGATTACGATAAGGACAACTGGTTCGCGCGCGTGACGGGCCTGGAAAACGAGCCGGAGCGCGGGGCGCGCTGCACGGCATGCTTCGATATGCGCTTCGAGCGTTCGGCGCTCTATGCCGTGGAGCACGGTTTTGCCGTGTTTACGAGCTCGCTTGGCATCTCGCGCTGGAAGGACATGAATCAGATCAATGCCTGCGGCGAACGCGCCGCGGGCCGCTATCCCCAATTGCGCTACTGGACCTTCAACTGGCGCAAGGGTGGCGGGAGCCAGCGCATGATACAGATCGCGAAGGAACAGCGCTTTTATCAGCAGGAGTACTGCGGCTGCGTGTATTCCCTACGCGACACCAACCGGGCCCGCCGCGAGCGCGGCCATGACAAGATCCGGCTCGGCGAACGCTTCTATGGAGACGAACGGGACTGAGTCCCGGCGTACACGGCCAGGGCCACGAACTCGGCAACGCTCAAGGTCTCGGCGCGGCGGGTCGCGTCGATACCGAGCGCCCGCCAATCCTCGGCCCCGAAGTACCCGCGTAGCGACTGACGGAGCATCTTGCGCCGCTGCGAAAATGCCTGGGCGACGATCGCGGAGAACACCGCCGCGGCCGCTGGCGGGACCGAAGACGGGACCGGACGCAAGGCCACGAGGCGCGACTCGACCGCCGGCGGGGGGCTGAAGGCCCCCGCCGCCACGGTAAAGAGCGGCATGACCTCGCAGCGCGCCTGCACCATGACCGACAGCCGCCCATAATCACGACCGCCGGGGGACGCCGCCAGACGGTCGACGACCTCCTTTTGCAGAAGGAACACCATGCCGGCGATACAGGGCTCTTCCAGAAAATGGAAAAGGAGCGGGCTTGAGATGTTGTAGGGGAGATTGCCGACGACACGCAGCCTGCCCGGGACCGCCGCGCATGGCGAAAACCGCAAGGCATCGGCCTCGTGTATGAGGACCCGGTCTGTGGCGAAACGCCGCCTGAGACCCATGATCAGATCGCGATCGATCTCCACGACATGCAATTCACCGCCCTGCGCGGACAGGTGGGCGGTAAGCGCGCCATCGCCCGGCCCGATCTCGACTGTATGGTCCCCGGGCATGCCCAGACAGGCCTTGGCGATACGCGCAAGGACCGACTCGTCACGCAGGAAATGCTGACCGAAGCGCTTTTTAGGGGTTGGCATGGCGATGCGATAGGGCCTGGGCGAGCGCCATGGCCGACGCCATGCTGCCGATATCGACCGCGCCGGTGCCGGCGCGGTCGAGGGCGGTCCCATGGTCCACCGAGACCCGCGGGAAGGGCAGACCCAAGGTCACGTTCACGCCGCCCCCAAATCCCTGGGCCTTCAGCACCGGGAGGCCCTGATCATGGTACATGGCCAGTACCACATCGGCCTGCGCCAGGCGCGCCGGGACGAAAGCGGTATCGGCGGGCAGGGGGCCTACCACGCGAATGCCGCGTGCCTGGGCGCGCATCACGGCCGGCGTTATGACATCGATCTCTTCGCGCCCCAGGTGCCCATCCTCTCCGGCATGGGGGTTTAGGCCCAACACCGCGATGGTGGGCCGCGCCAGACCGAAGTCACGCGCGAGCGCGGCATTCAAAATGTCGAGCGTCACATCCAGGCGCGCGGCGGTGATCGCCGCCGGCACCATGGCGAGCGGCATATGGGTGGTGACCAGGGCCACGCGCAACGACCCCGCGGCCAGCATCATGACGACCTCGGCCACGCCCGCCGCATGCGCCAGGAACTCGGTGTGGCCGGTGAAGGCATACCCCGCCTCATTGATGACGGCCTTGTGCACGGGCCCCGTAACCAGGGCCGCGAACTCGCCTGCGAGACAGCCTTCCGTCGCGCGTCTGAGACAAGACAGGACATAGTCGGCGTTCGCCGGATCCGGGACACCGGGGATCGCGCGGCGGGCGAGCGTCACCGGCAGGACCGAGGGGCCATGCACGCCCGGCGCATAGCGCGGCCAAGGCCGGTGGCGCCCGCGCAGGCGCGCCCTCTCATCCAGAAGATCCGGATCCGCCACGCACACCCAGTCCACGGCCTCGTCGTAATCGAGCAAAGCCATGAGATCCGGCCCGATGCCGGCCGGCTCTCCGGGGGTAATGGCAATGACCGGGCGCTTAGACGCGGCTTGGATAGCGGACATAGGCGTCGTCACGCAAGGTCTGCAGCCAGCGAACATACAGGGCGTTGCCCTTGCGCATGCGCAGAAGCCGGCGCGCCTCGTTGCGCGTCATGCCGGCGCGCATGCGCCGGGCCGTCACCTCGATCAGGGCCTGGCCGCCGGCGGTGGCGTAGGGCCCGCCCACGACATGCAGGGGCAGATGGCGCGCGGCCTCGGCCACCGCCGGCGGCAGTCCCGTAACGGTCACCCAGCCGAGCGATCCACCGCGCGCCGCCGTGCTTCCCTGCGAATAGGCGCGCGCCAGGGTCTTGAAATGCGCGCCCCGCGCAAGACGCGCCTTCAAGGCCTTGAGCTTTTCATGGGCGATGAGCATCGACACCCGGCGCGATTTCCGGAGCACGATCTCGCGCAGCCGCACCTGTTCGTGCTCCGGCCCTTTGAGTCCGGCGCGCTTGCCGTTCAGCTTGAGGATGTAGTAGGCCCCGCGCCCCGCCACCAGGCGCACTTCACCGCTCTTCATCTGGCGCAGCGCGCGCGCAAAACTTGGGCGCAGATTCGCCACCGTCCGCCATCCGATATCCCCGCCCTCCAGGGCATGGGTGTCCTCGGAATGAGCGATGGCCGCCTGACTAAAGGGCTCGCCGGCGCGGATCTTCTTCAAAATACCGAGGGCCTGCTTGCGGACCGCCTCGCGCGCCGAGGTATCGGCCGCCACGGGAAACTGGAGCGTGATCTCGGCGACATGGTAACGGGTGCCATCGGCCGCGCGCGTCTGGGCGAGAAGCCGATTGACCGCGCGCCGGGTCACGACCACTGAACGGCTGATACGACGCATGATGAGCGTGCGGATGGTGATTTCCGTGCGCAGCCGGCGGCGGAAGCCCGCGGGGCTAAGGCCCTCGGATGCCACCGCCTGCTGGAACTGCGGCACCGTCATGTGATTACGGGCCGCGAGAGAGGCCTCGGCATGCTTGACCTGCGCCCGGCTCACGCGAATACCGATGTTGTGCGCATACTGAAGCTCAAGCCGCTGCAGGACCATCTGGCTCAAGACCTTACGCGCCAACAGGTGTCGCGGAGGCACGGTCACATCGCGCGCCGCCAGGCGCTTTATCAGCAGGGATACCCGCCGGTCCAGCTGGTTTTGCGTAATGACCTCATTATTTACGACCGCAACGATCTTATCGATCGTTATCGGGCGGGTGGCGACCGGGGCCTGAAGGAGTGCGGCGGACATAGAATAATCTCCTGACTTTTAGTAGCCGAGCATAAAGCCGTGTTGGCTAAAGGGGATGACCGGCGCCGACCCGAGCGCGCCAAGGCCGTTTAGCGTGAACTCGAACATCGCGGTCGTGAATTGGGTGTTGTTAAGACCGAGGGTCTTGCCGACATAAAATCCCAGTCCCCAGCAGCAGCTATTGTATTGGATACCGAGATAGGACTCCAAACTCGACGACTGCGTGAGCGAATAGCTGGTCTCGACCAGGGTCGACCAGCGTGCCAATACGGGCCACTGAAGCGATACATCCACCTGCTCCTGGACCCCGCGGATATATCGGTGGCCGACGGTTAGGATGGCGTTAGGCTTGGGGCTGTACTCGACATAGGCATCGCCCTCATCGGTCTGATTATTATTGGGGTTCCAGGCCAGCGACCCGCGCACATACCAATGCCGGCTCAGGCGGGCATAGGCCTCGGCCGCCAGATCCGAGGTGCGATTGAGGACGCGCGTCTGGTAGCTCGCATAAATCGAGGGTTTATGGAAATAATAAATCTCGCCGACACTTGCGCGCAGCCGTTCGCGGCCCGTGGAGGAATAGAGGCGCGTGGTAAGGCCGGCTATCAGCTGGTTGGCGTTTACTTGGCGATCGGGCCCGAAGAAACTGTTGGTTCGGAACAGATTCGTATAGGTAAACGGCGCCGGGGCGGTATCGAAAAACGGGATCCCCTGCTGATTGCGATAGGGGACGTACAGATAGGAGAGCTCCGGCTCCAGGGTCTGGCGGCCGCCACCCTTGAGCGCGCGCTCGAAGACCAGTCCGTCGCTCAAGCTCGCGATCGGCGTGGTTCTGTGGATGGCCGGTTGGCCCGCGATCCAATAGTCGGTCTCGCGGACGGCAAGCCGCGGGGTTATGAAACCGGCCGGCCAACGCCACGGATAGCTCAATGCCGGCTCGAGGTCGAGGCGATCGGCGGGGGGTGTTGTCCCGCCCACGAAGCGCGCGGCGCTGGCCTTCAGGCTGTAATGCAGGCGATCGGGCTTGGCCGTGCCTCGCGCCCTCAGGAATAGTCCGGGAAGCTCTTCGTAAGGCTGGTAAGCGGCGCCGACGCTCGTATCAAGGAGCTGATAGGAGCTGCTCGAGAGCTTCAACCGCAAGCGCCGGCCCGAATAACCGACTTCGCCCAGCTGCGGCAGGTCGATTTGGCTCGCGAGCGCGAAATTGGCGCTGAAGTCGGTATAGAACGCCGGGTCGGAGACCCGGTTGTAGTTGACGCTCGCCCACCAATAGGGATTGAAGGTCTGGTTGTGGGCAATGTGCAGGGCGTAGCGCGGACCGCCATAAACGCGATCGACAGGAATGAAGTCGATGCGGTCCGAGCCGCTATATCCATCGCCCAAGTAGCGGAAGTGGTTGCGAAACAGCACCCCGCGCCGCATCAATATCTCGGGCGTCGTGGTCAGATCGTAGTTGGGCGCGAGATTCCAATAATAAGGGACCGACAGCATGATCCCTGAGGTGCTCGAGGTCCCGTAGCGCGGCGGCAGGAAACCGGACTTGCGCTTGGATGATATGGGGAAGCTCAGATACGGCCAGTAGAAGATCGGGACGCCATGAAAGTACACGCGCGCATTGGTGGCGACGCCCACATCCTTCGTGTAATTCAAGTGCAGCCGGTCGGCGTCTATATACCAGACCTTGGTGCCCTCGGGACACATCGTGTAACGCGTATCCTTGATGTCTGACTTGTGGCGGCTTCTCAATATCACCATGACCGCGCGCCCGCGCGCGTTGCTGCCCGGGAGCACGAAATGCACCGCGCGTGCGACACCCCGGCCGGTGGCCCGGTTCATGTGCAGATAATGGGCGCGCAGCTCGCCACCCTTGGCGTTGGTCACGCGCACATGCCCAATGGCCGTAAACGCATTGGTCCGGCGATTGAAGCGGATCCGCTGCGCATGGACGGTCTCCGTGCCGTAGGTCAGGACCACCTTCCCGCTGAACACGGTTATGCCGTCGGCGAAGGCGCGCGCCTTGTTGGCCGCGACATGGGCGATCTTGCGGCCTCCCCGGGTGCCCACGAACGGGGTCGGGTGGGCGGCGGGCGGGGGGCATGCGGCGCTCGCGCTGCAGGCGTACACAAGTAACAGCAGGAGCCCCGTCGAAGAGCGCGCGGCAACGATCCGGGGCATCGGGGTGTCAGTCAAATGTCAATGGCGGCTAAAATCGCATACAATCGCCCGCCGAGGCAAGGCCTCGTTCGGTTAAAGGAGAGATTTCGTGACCGATGACAAGCGGTTGGCCGCCCTCACGCAATTTGCGCGGCGCGTACTGGGCACATCCGGCTTCACGATCGCACCAGCCTCGTCCGATGCGAGCTTTAGGCGCTACTTCCGCGTCATGACGGGTGGGGAGTCTTGGATCGCCATGGACGCACCCCCGGACAAGGAGCCGCTCGCACCGTTCGTCGGCATCGCGCGGCGCTTCGGCGCCCTCGGTCTTCATGTACCCGAGGTGCTAGCCTGCGATCTCGACGCGGGCCTGGCCTTACTGACCGATCTCGGGCGCGTCCCCTACCTCGACAGGCTCGACGATGCGACCGCCGACCGCCTGTATGGCGATGCCCTCGGGGCCCTGGTCGTCTTGCAGGGCGGGACCTTTTCCGATCCGGATTTCCTGCCGCCCTACGACAGGGCCCTGCTCGAACGGGAGATGGAACTATTTCCCGAATGGTATCTGCAAGGCTATCTGGGCCATGCGGTCACCGGCGACGAGCGGCGCCTGCTCGACGGCGTCTTCGACGAGCTCGGCGCGAGCGCCCTGCGTCAACCCCAGGTCTGGGTCCATCGCGATTACCACTCGCGCAATCTGCTGGTCAACGCGCTTCACAACCCCGGAATTTTGGATTTCCAGGATGCGGTGCGCGGCCCGATCACCTATGACCTCGTGTCGCTGCTGAAAGACTGCTACGTGGCATGGCCGAGGGAGCGCGTGGTCGAATGGGTCAATGGCTATTGTCAGCTCGCGCGCGAATCCGGCCTTCACCAGTGCGAGGACGAGGCCCTGTTCCTCGAATGGTTCGACCGCATGGGCATCCAGCGGCACCTGAAGGTTGCGGGGATATTCGCGAGGCTTCACCTGCGCGATGGTAAATCGGCCTACCTGGGCGACCTGCCACTTACCATGCGTTACTTGCGGGAGGCGACCGCGCTCTACCCGGACCTTCACGACCTGCACGGCTTCCTGTGCGCGCTCCCGGAGTCTCCATGAAGGCCATGATCCTGGCGGCCGGCCGGGGCGAGCGTATGCGTCCGCTGACCGATGTGACGCCCAAACCGCTTTTGGCGGTCCACGGAACGCCACTCCTGGACCATCTCATAAGCCAGCTTGCGCGCGCGGGATTTACGGACATTGTCATAAATATCGCGCATCTCGGCGAAAAAATTCGCGCGCATTTGGGGACCGGCGCGCGCCTGTCCGTCAACATCAGCTACTCGGATGAGGGTCCAGCCGGGCTCGAGACGGGCGGGGGCATCCGCCGTGCCCTCCCGTTGCTTGCGTGCGACCCGTTTCTCGTAGTCAACGGCGACATCTACACGGACTATGATTTTGCGCGCCTGCCCGCGTCGCTTGCCGGACTTGCGCATCTCGTTCTCGTGGATAATCCGGACCATCACCCGGAAGGAGATTTCGGCCTACACGATGGACAAATCACGGACGCCGCGCCCCGACTTACATTCGCCGGAATAGGCTTGTACCGCGCAGCATTGTTCGCGGACTTGACCGCGGAACGCTTTCCGTTGGCGCCACTCCTGCGCCGCACGGCCGCTCGCGGAATGATATCGGGCGAACACTATCGCGGCCCATGGACCGATGTCGGCACGCCCGAACGACTGGCGGCCTTGAATGCGGGCCGGCGCTGATGGACGCCGGCGAGAACGTGGCATTGCCCGCCGAGCTCATCGACCGGCTGCGTGAGTGCTGGCGGCTTTTGATCGACACCGCGGTGTGGGGTGACATAAAAAGCGAGCAGCTGGGGCTTCTGACCCGGCTACGCAAACGCATCCTGGAGCTTGGTGAACGGCTCAAATCCCTCGACGCCGACCGTGCCTGGATCCCCAAAAAGCGCGAACGCATAAAAAACCTGCTCGGCTCATGCTTGAGCGCGCGCGACGCGCTACTGCTTACGGAGCGCGCCGCCCAAGGCATTACGGGCGGTCACGACATCGATGTCCTGTCTTGCACCCTCGCGGATCTCCACAGGATCATGACGACCGACCTGCAGGGACACGAAAATGCCTGGGCCGAGGCCCTTCAGGCCTTGAACAAGGGGAGTCTGGAGGAAGAAGAGGACACATAAAAAAGGCCGTGTCGAAGACACGGCCTTTTACGGCCTCGCGCGGGCTACTTCTTCTTGGAGCGCGCCTTCTTTTTGGTGGACGCAGTCTTGGTCGCCACCGACTTCTTGGCTATCGTCTTTGCGCGCGACCTGGTCGCCGACGTCCGGGTCGACGCCTTCTTCGGTGCGGCCTTCTTGACTGGCGCCTTCTTTACAGACGTCTTCTTTACGGACGTCTTCTTTGTCACCGACTTTTTGGCGGCGGCCTTTTTGACAGACGCCTTCGCAGCTGCGCTTTTGCGCACCGCCTTCTTGGGCGCCGCCGCCTTCTTCTTCATTGCCATACGCTCACTCCTTCGTTCATGTTAAGAGCTGCGCTCCGCCAACTCTCCGCCTCCCTGAGTTCGGGCGTCGGGGCAAGGAGCCAACCGGCCAGTGCGCGACCGAAACGCCATATCGGCCGCGTGTTGCGAGCGCGATATCTCGAGGCGCGCCCAATCCCACCACTAACGGCGCACACGCTATCCACATCACGAGATCGCATCGCCGTCAAGGCTAACTGTAACAGCGATATCAACATTTGCAAACAATTTGCGTAGCCGTTTTGCAAGAAACCGGACCGACAGGCGCAGATGTTGCTTGCTGCCCCACTCAAGGCGCGGCAAAGAAAGCCACCGGAGGGTATGCGCGCGGATAACGCCACTGGTTTGCGCGCGTTTATGGAGCGGGAGGCGCAAGGGCATGAGATTGTGCATGGCCCGCGCCTCAAGGCGCATGACATTTGGCCGCTAGATTTCGCGTCTGGCGCAAGGCAAAACGCGCCAATCTTTGGTCAGCGGCCGGCCAACCCCATCGGGTCGGACGTGAGTCCGGCACGCGCCGGTCGTGCGTCTGGCATGATAGACGGCGCATAATGCCCCAAGCGGGTTCATATCGCGCAGTGTCTGCGCAGGCCAGTTCTCCAGTTGCCGAGCCCGAAGGAGGGTTACCGATGACCGAGCTTACTGCAACCGAGCTTCAGACATTGACCGACCGGCTTACGCGCCGGCGCCAGGACCTGCTTGCCATGATTCAGGCTGGGGCCAGCGATGCGGGCCATGACAATCTTCGCCACATAGCAGGTGAGGTCGCGGACTCAGGCGATGAATCAACCGCCCTTCAGCAAACCGACCTGAACCTGGCCGAAATGGAAAACGAGGTGCGCGAGCTGCGCGCCATCGACCGCGCCCTCGAGCGCGTGAAGGACGGCACGTACGGATCCTGCATCGAGTGCGGATGCCATATCCCCTACGCGCGCCTCGAGGCCTACCCAGCCGCCGAGCGCTGCACGGATTGCCAGACGCGTTACGAACGGCAGTACGGGGGGCGTGACGTGACACCATCACTTTAAGGTTGTGGCTTGGGTTAACAGACGGCATGGCATCTTCACGCGGGCGGCATGGGGTGCTGACGCGGGGGTCTTTCAGGGGGCGATTCGCGCGGCCGTTGCGCCAAACGGCGGCGCGGCCGGGCGAATCGCCTAACGGACGGCGGTTGGGCGCGGCCGGACGGGGCCGCGAACCGGGAGTCGCATCGCGTGATCTGCTAGAATGTCGCGCGCGGCAGACGTTGCCGTTTGTGTGGTGGACACGACAATGCAATTGACCGTGATAGGCACGGGTTATGTGGGGCTCGTAACGGGCGCATGCTTTGCCGAAATGGGCAACGAGGTCACCTGCGTCGACATAGACGAACGCAAGATCGAGAACCTCAAAAGGGGCGTACTGCCGATATACGAGCCGGGGCTCGAGACCATCGTGAGCGGCAACGTGGGCGCGCAGCGGCTGCGCTTTACCACCTCGCTTCAAGATGCCCTTGCCACGAGCGATGTCTACTTCATAGCGGTGGGCACACCGCCTAACGAGGATGGATCGGCCGACCTGCGGCATGTCCTCGATGTAGCCCGCGACATTGGCCGCCACCTCAGCCATTACGCCATAATCGTCGACAAGTCGACCGTGCCAGTCGGGACTGCGGAGCGCGTGCGCGGCGCGATCGCCGCGGAACTCAAGGCGCGCGGGATCGACATCCCCTTCGATGTCGTAAGCAATCCGGAGTTTTTGAAGGAAGGCGATGCTGTCGGCGATTTCATGCGGCCCGACCGCGTTATCGTCGGCTGCGAATCGGACAGGGCGCGCGACCGGATGCGGGATCTTTACGCGACCTTCATGCGGAATCACGAACGCCTGCTGTTCATGAGTGTGCGGGCGGCGGAGATGACGAAATACGCCGCCAACGCCATGCTGGCGACGAAGATATCGTTTATCAACGAAATTGCGAATCTTTGCGAGCGCCTGGACGTGGATGTCGAAAGCGTGCGCCGCGGCATAGGGTCGGACAGCCGCATAGGCTACTCGTTCATCTATCCCGGCTGCGGCTATGGCGGCTCGTGTTTCCCGAAGGACGTCAAGGCCATCGTGCGCATGGCCGACGATTGCGGATTCGAGCCTACGGTCTTGAAGGCGGTAGAGGCGCGCAACGAGCAGCAAAAGCACCTGCTGTTTGCGCATATCGTCGGCGAATACGGCAACGACCTCAAAGGGCGTCATTTTGCCCTTTGGGGGCTCGCCTTCAAGCCCGGCACGGATGACATGCGCGAGGCCTCGTCGATCGTGCTCCTAAACGCCTTGATCACGGCGGGCGCGCGGGTCACGGCCTACGATCCGGTGGCGATGACGGCGGCGCGCCACGAGCTTCCGGAGTCCTGGTTCAAGAGCGGCTCGCTGGTACTTGCGGATGATCAATACCGGGCCTTGGAGGGGGCCGATGCCCTGATCCTGGTGACGGAATGGAAGCCTTTCCGGCATCCGGATTTCGAACGCATGGGACGGCTTCTCAAGGAGCCACGCATCTTCGATGGCCGCAACCAGTACGACCCGCAACGGTTGTCGGAGGCGGGATTCCGTTATATCGGCATCGGGCGCTCCAATATCCGTCAACCGGAATGAGCTTCGAGAGTTGACAGAAGACGGTGGTGGCCGTAGCGTGGGCGCGAGGAGGAGCCATGACCCACACTACGCACGCCGTCGAAGAGCTGTTTGCCCGCGCCTTTTTTGACCTTCTGTTCGAGGCCCACACCATCCACAGGCGTCACTTCGACGCCAACGAGATTCAGATCAGCACGCTGCTTTCGATCAAGACCGGCGGCTGTCCAGAGGATTGCGGATACTGCCCGCAGTCGCGGCGTCATGATACGGGCGTTCAGGACGAGGCCCTGCTTAGCATCGATGAGGTGCTGGCGGCGGCGCGCCGCGCCAAGGCGGCCGGCGCCGGGCGCTTCTGCATGGGGGCGGCGTGGCGCGGCCCCAAGGAACGCGATTTAAAGCGCGTGACGGAGATGATCACCGCAATCCGCGACCTGGGACTTGAGACCTGCGCGACACTCGGGCTTTTGCGCGAGGGCCAAGCCGAGCAGCTGGCCTTGGCCGGACTTGATTATTACAACCACAACCTTGATACCAGTCCGGAATTCTATGGAGAGGTGATAGGGACGCGGACCTACGACGATCGGCTGGAGACGCTCTCCCGGGTGCGCAAGGCCGGGCTCAAGGTGTGCTGCGGGGGGATAGTGGGCATGGGGGAGACGCGCCGCGACCGCGCCGGACTCATCGCCCAACTCACGGCGCTCGATCCGCCGCCCGAGAGCGTGCCGATCAACCTTTTGGTCCGCGTGCCCGGGACACCGCTTGGGGATAAACCGAGCCTGGAGCCGTTCGAATTCGTGCGCACCATCGCCGTGGCGCGCATCTGTCTGCCGACGAGCCGTGTACGTATCGCCGCGGGCCGCGAAGGCATGAGCGAGGAGTTGCAGGCCCTGTGTTACTTCGCTGGCGCCAATTCGATCTTCGCCGGCGATGTGCTGCTCACCACACCAAACCCCAGCGCCTCCGTCGATCAGGCATTGTTTGCCAAACTCGGCCTCAGGGCCGCCTCTGGCGCGGGCGATACGGCGGCACGGTGAGCGGATCCAGTGGCCACTCGTGACGCGGGTAGCGGGCGGCGAGCGCGCGCCTGAGCTCGGGATAGCCATTTTGCCAGAATCCCTGGAGGTCGGAGGTCACCTGAAGCGGCCGACGCGCCGGCGAAAGCAGTTCGATTGTGACAACGACGCGACCGGCACAGAGCCGGGGCGTCTCGCTCATCCCCAAAAACTCCTGTAAGGGGGCTGAGAGCACGGGGGCGCCGCCTTCGGTATACCTGAGCGGGTAAGAACGGCCGGAGCGCAGCGGCAGCGAGGCCGGCGCCAGGCGCTCGAGTTCGTATTGTTGGGTGGGCGAGAGCAGTCCATGACGCAGCCCGCGCGCCACATCCACCGCCGCGCCCTTTCCCCTGGACGCCATGACCGCCGCCGAAAACCACTGGGCGTGACTGGCGAGCGCGGCATCGCTGACATCGGGCCAGTCCTGCTGGGATGGCAAGGACCTAAGCCACGCGAGACGCGCGCGCAGGGCCAGCGCCTCCTCGGTCCACGGAAGTGCGGCAAGACCGACGCGCCGCACCGCGGCCTCCAGGGCCCCCGGGAAATCCGCGTCCGCGGGGATGGCGCAAGGGAGCGCCTGTAAGCGGATGTCGCCCAGACACCGCTCCTTGTGCGCGGCAAAGACATGCGCGCGCTCATCCCAACGCACGTGCAGACGCTCAATGGCGGTGCGCTCTGCCTCATCCCAAGGCGACCCATGGAGCGGGGCCGCCAGACGGATCCACGGACCCTCGGCGGTCTCTTCGACGATCAGCGCCAGGAGCGCCTCCTGGCGGCTCAAGGGATCTGCGCGCGCCAGGCGCGCGCGCGGGCCGCAGGCCAGCTTGAAGGTCGTGGCCTCGCCGTTGTTGTCCACGCGCACCGCGATGCGGTCACCGTACACCGGCAGGAGGAGCCGCGCCACCTCCTCCTCGCTTGCGTCCTCGCCGTCCCAGGCCGGTACGCGCGCCCGTCTGGCGAGACGGTGCATGCGCTTTGCGGCCACCGAGTCCGGATGCGCCCGCAGCCACGCAAGCCGGGTCGCGACCGCGACATCATCGCGATCACGGATCGTGTCACGCTCGTCCACGATCGTCGCCATGGCACAGACCAGGGGCCTGTGCGCGGGCGCGGCGCGGGCAAGCATCGCCCCCAGGCGCGGGTTGAACCCCAGGTCCACGGTACGGCGGCCGGCGGCCGTGATCTGGCCGTCCAAGGTGATAAGCCCAAGTCCGTGGAGGAGCCGGCGTGCAGCCACGAGCGATGCGGGCGGGGGAGGCGTAAGCCAATTTAAACCCGTGGCGTCCGGCGTCCCCCAGGCAGCAAGATCGAGCGCCAGCGCGCCGAGATCGGCGTGCGCGATCTCGGGGCGTGCGAAACGGGGCCGGCCACGCTGATCGTCCCGGGTCCATAGGCGCAGGCAATAGCCGGGGCGCACGCGCCCGGCGCGGCCGGCGCGCTGGTCGGCGATATCCTGGCTCGCGGGAGAGGTGACGAGGCGCGCGAAGCCGTTGGCATGATCGAAACAGGCGGTGCGCATGAGGCCTGCGTCGACGACGCCATCGACGCGTGGCAACGTTATGCTGCTTTGCGCGACCGCGCTTGCGAGGATCACGCGTCGCGGTCCCTCGTGCTCTCGCACCAGGTCCTGCTCCGCGCCCGACATCGCGCCATGGAGACGGCGAAGCGCGACGCCCATGGCCGTCATATCGCCCTCCAGTGCCCGCTCGCAGTGCGCGATCTCGCGCATGCCGGGCAGAAACACCAACACGTCGCCACGGGTGGCGGCGAGCACACGCAGCACGCCATCGCGCACAAGCCGGTCGAGACGACCGCCAGCGGCCCCCGAGAGATAGTCGATGGCCACGGGGAATTGCCGTCCCGGCGATTCCACGAGGGGCGCATCCGGGAAATATCGGGTGAACGCGGTATCGGCAAGGGTCGCGGACATGAGCAGGATGCGCAGGTCGGGACGCAGGCCCGACTGGACATCACGGACCAGGGCAAGGCCCAGATCCGTCGCCAGGTGCCGCTCGTGCACCTCGTCGAAGATCACAAGACCGGTGTCGGCAAGCTCGGGGTCGCGCTGCAGACGGCGCGTCAATATGCCCTCGGTCATGACCTCGATGCGCGTCGCCGCCGAGACCGCGGTCTCGTAGCCGGTGCGGTAGCCGATGGTGGCGCCGGGGCGCTCGTGGATGGCCGCCGCCATCCATTCGCAGGCCAGCCGCGCCGCCAGCCTGCGCGGCTCGAGCATGAGGATCTTGCGCGCGCCAAGGACGGGGAGATCGAGCAACGCCGGGGGTACGGCGGTGGTCTTGCCGCTACCGGTCGGCGCCGACAGGAGCACCACACCGTGGTCTGACAGCGCCGCCCGTAGATCGCCGATACAGGCGGCGACCGGCAGTGCGTCGAGCCCGGAGGCCGTCACGCGATGGCGCCGCCTTGAACGGCGAGCCGTCCGGAACGGCCATCGATCTCGCCCTGGAGGAGCTCGTTCACGGGCACCGCATCAGGCTGCGCCAATACCGTCTGGGCAACCTCCGCGAGCGTGAGAAACTGCACGCGCATGGATACGGCACGTGTCAGGAACTCGCGGAACCAGTCCAGTTTGACCATGCCCTCGATCTCGGCATGGACGGTCATTACATTGACGCCGTTGCGGTGCAGCAAGGAAAAGTAGTGCGTGGCGAGCATCTCATCGGGAAAATCAGGGCGACCCATGAGTTCATCGAGGGTCGGAAGGGTGGTGGGGATCTGAAGCGTGCGAAAGCGCTGGCCGCCGGCGACGGGGAAAAATGGGGTACTGCCACGCGTGTCGCTGGCATAGCTGAGCCCCGCTTCGTCATAGACCGCGAGGCTTTGCGCGTCGGCCTGCCAGCCAGCGGCGGCGGCCGCGGCCGCCGGGACCTCGAAGACCCGCGCGAACTCCGTGAGCGCCCGGCCAAACTCGGCGCGCACCTCGGCAAGACGCATGCGGTGGAGACCGTCTTGCCAGCGGATGTGGTCATAGCAATGGATGCCGACCTCGTGACCGGCGTCACGGATCGCGCGCATGACATCGGCATGGCGCCGGCCGATATACGGACCCGGCCACAATAAGCCATTCAACAAGGTGCGCATGCCATAGGTGGCGACGACGCTCGTGCGTCGCACCTTTTTCAGGAACCCGGGACGAAACACCCGCCGCAAGGCGCGTCCGGTATTGTCGGGGCCCAGGGAAAAGAAAAAGCTGGCGCGTATCCCGAGCTCATCGAAGACCCGCGCCAAGGCCGGCACACCGAGGCGCGTGCCGCGCTCGGTGTCCACGTCGACCTTCACGGCAATGATGATGTCGGGCATTCCGTTATTGCAGTTCCTGGGACGGACGGCCGAGATGATAGTCCAGGGTCTTCTTCAAGGCGGTGGCGAGATCGGTGCGCGGCTCCCAGCCAAGATGGTTGCGGGCATTCTCGATCGAGGGTACGCGCGTGAGGATGTCCTGGTAGCCCTCGCCGTAATACTCCTTCGAGTTGACCGCCACAATATTCACCTGGTCGGCCAAGGCGGCGTACCGGGGATAGGACCGGACCAGGGCCACGAGCGCGTCCGCGAGCTCCTTGATGGAGCAATCGTTGGCCGGGTTGCCAATATTGAAGATGCGGCCATCGGCGCAGCCGTCGCGGTTTTCTATGATGCGCAGCAGGGCGTCGACACCATCATCGATATATGTGAAGCTGCGCCTCTGATTGCCGCCGTCGACGAGCTGAATATCCTTGCCGCGCAGGATGTTGCCGAGAAACTGGGTAAGGACGCGCGAGCTCCCCTCCTTGGGCTCCAAGATGTTGTCGAGCTTGGGCCCGATCCAATTGAAGGGGCGAAACAGGGTAAACGGCAGGCCTTCCTTGCCATAGGCATAGATGACGCGATCCATGAGCTGCTTCGAGCATGAATAGATCCAGCGCTGCTTGTGGATGGGGCCCAGCACCAGATGGCTCGTCTCCTCGTTGAAGGGAGTATCGGCGCTCATGCCATAGACCTCGGACGTCGAGGGAAACAGTACGCGGCGCTTGTACCGCACGCATTTGCGCACGATATCGAGATTGGCCTCGAAGTCCAGTTCAAATACCCGCAGGGGGTCTGTGACATAGGTGGCGGGCGTGGCGATGGCCACCAACGGCAGCACGACGTCGCACTTCTTGATGTGATATTCGATCCACTCGCGATTGACCGTGATATCGCCTTCCACGAAATGAAATCGCGGATTGCCAAGACAGGCCTCGAGCTTGTCGTTGTTCATGTCCATGCCATAGACCTCCCAGTCCTTCTGCTCGAGGATGGCCTGGGTCAGGCTATTACCTATGAATCCGTTCACTCCTAGAATCAGGACTTTCAAGGCCATTATGCTTCTCCAAAATGATGGCGGGGCACCGGCTACGATCAGCCGACGCGCTCCCCAATGATGAAATCCCGGCGTCCGGGGGCACCCGGCTCGGCCCATTCGAACCTCTCCACCCGAAACCCCCCATCCCGGGTCGCCACGATGAGCGGCTCCACGGAGACGATACATCCCGCCGGCCTGCGGTCCTCGGGGGCGAGCGCGACGGGCCGGCCCCACCAGACCAAAAAACGCGCCCCACGCAACATGCTAAAGGCCCCGGGGTAGGGTTCGGTGAGCGCCCGCACGAAATTGAAGACCGACGTCGCATCGCGATCCCAGTCTATGCGCCCATCCTCCGGGCCCCGGCCGCCGAAGGTCGTCGCCTGACTCTCGTCCTGGGCGCGCCGCGGCGCGCGAGCGGCGATGATGGCCTCGTGGTTGCGCGCAAGCACCGCCACCGCCGCCTCCGTCACCTTCAGAAACACGTCGCGCGCGGTGTCGTCCGGACCGATGGGACAGGCCTCCTGATCGACGATATCGCCGGCATCGGCGCGCGCGACCATGTGATGGAGCGTCGCGCCGGTCTCCCGTTCGCCATGGATGATCGCCCAATTGACCGGCACGCGCCCACGGTACCGCGGCAACAACGATCCGTGCATATTGAAGGCACCGTGGCGCGGGATCGCGAGGATCTCGCGCGGGATCATGTTGCGGTAATAGAACGAGTAGAGCACATCCGGGCGCCATTCGGAAATCCGCGCGACGATCGCCGGGTCTTTCAGGGATAAGGGGGTGAGGACCGGCACCCCGGCGTCGCGCGCGAGACCGGCAACCGACCGAAACCAGATCCGCTCGCGCGGATTATCCTCATGGGTAAACACCGCCGGGATGCTGACGCCGCGCGAGAGCAGCCACTTAAGGCAGCGATAGCCGACCTCGTGATACGCAAAGGCGATAATCCGCGCGTTACTGGTCATCAATGGCCTGCACGACCTCGCGGATCACGAAGCGCGGGCGTTTGCGGACCTCGAGATAAATCCGGCCGATATATTCGCCGATGATCCCGAGCCCGAAGATCCCGAGCCCGACAAGGAAATACATGATGCCAAACAGCGTGAAGACGCCCTGGACCTCGGGCCCGACGAAGATGCGCTGCAAGAGGAGATAGACCACGAGGATGGCGCTCAACAGCGACACCGCGAAGCCGAGCATGGTGAAGACCTGCAGCGGCACCAACGAAAAGCCGGTCATGAGATCGAAGTTCAGCCGCAGGAGATTGTAGATATGATACTTCGACTGGCCGGCGGCGCGTGGCGCGTGGGCCACCTCGATCTCGGTCGGGTTGGCCGCGAAGCTATAGGCGAGCGCCGGGATGAATGTGGAGACCTCCCCGCTCGTCGCGATATTGTCGACGATGTGCCGCCGGTAGGCGCGCAACATACAGCCCTGGTCGCGCATCTCGATGCGCGTGATGCGCGCCCGTATCATGTTTATGAGGCGTGAGGCATTGCGCCTAAACCACGTATCCTGGCGGTCGCGCCGGTAACCACCGACGACATCGTAGCCCTGCTCGATCTTCTCGATGAGGCGAGGGATATCCTCGGGCGGGTTCTGGAGGTCGGCATCGAGGGTCACGACGATGTCGCCACGCACATACTCGAAGGCCGCCATGATGGCCATATGCTGGCCGAAGTTGCCGTTGAAATCGATTACCCGCACCTGCTGCGGACGCAGCGCGTAGAGTTCCCGCAGGATCTCGCCGGAGCGGTCGGCGCTGCCGTCGTTCGTGAACACAATCTCATAGGGCCGTCCCATGGCGTCCAGTACCGCGACGAGGCGCTCGAAGAGGGGCTTTAGGTTCTCCTCCTCGTTGAAGACGGGGACCACCGCGCTCACATAGGGGCGCATGGCTCAGGCCCTGGCAAAGACGTCGGTCATCGCCGCGATCACGCGGTCCTGATCGGCGTCGGTCATGGCGGGAAACAGCGGTAGACTTATGATGCGCTCGGAGATGCTTTCGGCGCGCGGGAAGTCCCCGAGCTTATAGCCGTAGCGGTCCCGGTAATAGGGGTAGAGATGGGCCGCGCGGTAATGAATGGCCGTGCCGATATTGCGCGCCTTCATCTCGGCCATGAAGCGCTCGCGATCCATGCCCGCGGCCTTCGTGTTCAAAAGCGGCGCGAACAGGTGCCACGCGGGGCGATGATCGTAGGAGGGCGCGGCCGGCAGGTCCCATTGCGGCCAGCCGCCGAGCCGCTCGCGGTAACGCTCGGCGAGCTCGGTGCGGCGGCGGATGAAGCCCTCGAGGGCCGGGAGCTGGTGCAGGCCCAGCGCCGCCTGCATGTCCATCATGTTGTATTTGAACCCGGGTGCGATGATCTCGTAGTGCGCGGACCCCTGCTTGCCAAACCGATTCCAGGCCTCTCTGTCCATCCCATGAAAGCGCGCCAAGGCGACGTCGGCGGCGAGCGCCTCATCGGAGGTGATGACGGCCCCGCCTTCGCCGGTCGTGATGTTCTTGTTGGGATGAAAACTAAAGACCTGGGTGTCGCCGAAGGCGCCGATGCGGCGCTTCTTGTATTCGGTGCCGATGGCATGCGCGGCGTCCTCTATCACCCGCAGACCATGCCGGCGGGCGAGCGCATACAAGGGATCGAGGTCCACGGGGACCCCGGCGAAATGAACCGGCACGATGGCGCGCGTGCGCGGCGTGATGGCCGCCTCGATGCGGCTGACGTCGATGTTGTAGCCATCGCGCTCGACATCGACCAGCACCGGCCGGCCGCCGGCGATGACGATGGTGTTCAGCGTCGCGGCAAAGGTCATGGGAGAGGTGATCACCTCCTCGCCCGGAAGCAGGCGCAGGGCGGCGAGCGTAAGGTGCAGGCCGGCGGTCGCCGACGACAAGGCCAGCGCAAATGGCCCGCCCGTATAGGCCTTGAGGGCCTCCTCGAAGCGCTTGACCCGGGGTCCGGTGGTAATCCAACCCGAGCGCAGGCAGGCCACGACCTCGGCGATCGCTTCCTCGCTCAAGGTCGGGCGCGAGAAGGGGAGAAAATCGCCTTCGAAGTCGCTCATGTCAGCTCCTTGTGATGAGGTAAGTACCGAGGATGATGACGCCGATCCCGGCGAGCCGCACCGGCGTGAGCGCCTCCTGAAAGAGATAGTAGGCCGCCACCGCGTTCATGATATAGCCAAGGCTCAGCATGGGGTAGGCAAAGCTGACTTGGACGCGCGAGAGCACCAAAAGCCAGATCACAAAGCTTATAACATAGATCACGAGTCCCGCGAACACGAACGGGTTGAAGGCGATCCGCAGGCCGATGGGGATCACATTGGCCCAGTCGAAGGTGAAGTAGCCTATGCGCCGCATCCCCTCCTTCAAGACGAGCTGAGCCGCGGCGTTCAGGAATACGCCGAATAAAATGAGCGGTAGATAGCGCACGGTCAGGGCGCCTTGTTGCCGACGACGACATTGAAGGCATTGTGCGCCACCATGTACATGCGGATGCCACGCTGACGCAGACGCTCATAAGTCTGACGGCTCGTTACCATATAGACGGTACGGCCGCTGTTCCACTGCCGCCAGAACGCCGGGCCACGCATGATCCAGGGGGTCTTTTCGAGGGTCGTGCCGTAACCGAGCTCACCCTTGTAGTTCACCACCTCGACGCGCCGACGCAGGTAGAACGGCACATCCTGATAGTACCAGCCGTAACACGCGACGATCGCGTGGGGGGTGAGGCGCGGGCGCAGCTTCAGGACCAGGGCCTTGACCGTGCGCGTATCGAGATAGGGCGCGGAGGCGTTGACGCCGAGCAGAAAAAGACTAAAGCCGAGGGTCAGTACGATAACCCCCGCGGCAAAGCCCCGCCTGAGACCGGCCCAGCTGGCGGCGATGGCGGTCAAGGCCAGGGTGGCGCCAAGCAGCGCCATGGCGATCGCCATGGTGTGCGGCTCGAGGCTCGGCCGCGTCGCCGGGACGATGAAGGCGGCGGCGGCCCCGAGCGCCACGCCCACGGGCGCGATCGCGTAAAACGCCCACCGGTCGCCACGTCCAAGGACCTTGTCCCAGCGATCGTCGAGATAGCGGCCGATGAGAATGGCAAGCGGTGGGAATACCGGCAGGATGTAGGGGACGAGCTTGGAATCGGACGCCGAGAAAAAGGCGAATATCGACACCACCCAGATCACGAGCAACAGGGTCTCGGCGTGGCGATGGCGGTCGCGCCAGGCGAACCCCAGATTGAGCCGCGCGGTCTGGACGATGAAGGCGGTCCACGGCAGGATCCCGGCTAACAGCACCGGCAGGAAATACCAGATCGGCTGATAGCGGTGCGCGACGTGGGTGAGGTAGCGCTCGAAGTGCTGGCGGACAAAATAGTAGTGCAGGAAGGTGGGGTGCCTCAACTGCATCAGGACATGCCAGGGTCCGGCCACCAGAAAAAAGAGCGCGAAGCCGCTCACCAGATACATGCGCTTTAAGATCGGCCAGTCCCAAAGAGCGATGATCCAGAGGCCGATCGCCATCATCGGGAACACGATGCCGATCAGGCCCTTGGTGAGCGTCGCCAACGCCGCCCACAGAAAGGCCCCCCACATCCCCAGGCGCCGCGTCCGGCCGGGCGGCGCGCGGTTTGCGAGCATAAAGGTGAAAAGACTGAGGGAGAGGAGTACCGAGACGGTCATGTCGAGCGTGACGACATGCCCCATCCCAAAGTAAAGCAGCGAGGTCCCGAGGACCATGGCCGACAGCAGCCCGGTACGCCGGTTGTAGAGGGCCCGGCCGGTGATATAGACCGCCACGCAGCCCAGAACCGCGAAAAAGGCGGTCCAGAAACGCATGGACCATTGGCCGAGGCCAAACAGGTGGATGGAAACGGTTTGTAACCAGTAAAAAAGCGGCGGCTTCTCGAAATACAACACGCCGTCAAGCCGCGGCGTGATGTAGTGGCCGGTCGCAACCATCTCCCGCGGAATCTCCGAGTAACGCGCCTCATCGGGCACGCCGAGCTCACGGGTCCCCAGCATGAAGCCGAAGAACAGCGCCGCCACGGACGTGACGAGGGCGATATCGGGTAGCCAGCGGTGGCTTGGGCGGGTGGTATTGGGTATCGAAGACATGGCGGATGGCATTTGGAGTTGCGCGGCAGGGTAGCACATATAAGCCGCATAAGGCAGACGGGGCTGCCGCGGAAACAGGGCTTTTCCGGTTGATAACCGGACGGTTGCGCCGTTTACCGGCGTTCGCTACGCTAGGAGCCTCAAAAAAACCGATGGATGGAGCCTAAACTAATGATAAATCGACCCCGTATACGGATAGTAGCAGGCCTGATTGCCCTGGGGCTAGCCACGACCGCCTTCGCGTCCCCCGCCTCCGTCGCCCTGTCGCAGGCCGTCAAGAAAGGCGCACACATCTTCAACACCGACAGCTTTGGCGGCCACGAGCCAAGCTTCCATGGACGGCACACGACCTGCTCCAGCTGCCATATCGATGGCGGACGCGTCATGGGCCGCCTGCCCAACGGCAAGCGCATTCCAAGCCTCGTCAATGCCGCCGCCATCTTCCCGCGCTACAGCCCCAAGCTGCATAAAGTGATCACCCTGGAGACCCAGATCCGCCATTGCGTCGCCAACGGGCTCATGGGTCACCCGCCTGCCTACGGCAGTCAGACGATGGCCGACCTCGTGAGCTACCTTGGTTCGCTCGCGCATGGTCAGCGCGTCATGATCGGCGGCATGCCGCGCTAACGCGGCTTGGGCGGCGGCACCTCGCGGATGGCAAAGGACATGTGCTCGAGATCGGCCATCACATAGGTCGCCGCCGCCCCCACACCCCCCACGGTCCCGGGATTCACCATGGCGGTCTTGCCGCCCTTCACGTTCGGGACTGATTTGACCTCGGCCACGTGATCATGGCCGCAGCAGACGACATCCCAGTCGCCCGTGCATGCAAGGGCATAGGCGTAGTGCGGATAATGCACGAGAAACACC
Organism: Pseudomonadota bacterium; assembly: GCA_021841585.1. Lineage (GTDB taxonomy): Bacteria > Pseudomonadota > Gammaproteobacteria > Acidiferrobacterales > Acidiferrobacteraceae > Acidiferrobacter. The sequence continues at coordinate 82,653 of JAKBUS010000002.1, forward strand.
CGCCGCCCAGCTAGCCCTATGTCGGCGTCCTGTCCGTAGTAGCGAACGAAGGCTTCGGATTCCTGGCCCAGCCGCGACATATGAAAGGTGTCGCCCGTGTTGTTCCCGTGGATCGCATGGATGGGCAGGCCATGGCGGCGCAGGGTCCGTAGGGTGCTCGGCGCGACGATGTCGCCGCAATGGAGCACGGCCTCGGCCCCGAGGGACTTGGCCTCGGCTACGGCGGCGTTCAGGAGTTCGCGATTGTCGTGGCTGTCGGAGACGATGCAGATCTTCATGCGCGCAGTCTAGCAATTTCCGCAAACGCCGACATCTCGATAGCGGCGGGTCACCAGCGGGCAGGGCCCGGCCATGGGCCCCAGGGGCGGGAATGAGCCCCTGGGGCGGCCTAAGGCATTACAGGTGGAGCAGAGGGACCAGCAGAAGCGCGACGATGTTGATGATCTTGATCATCGGGTTGACCGCCGGCCCCGCCGTGTCCTTGTACGGGTCGCCGACCGTGTCGCCGGTTACCGCCGCCTTGTGGGCCTCCGAACCCTTGCCTCCGAAGTGATTGTCCTCGATGTACTTCTTGGCATTGTCCCAGGCGCCGCCGCCGGTGGTCATGGAGATCGCCACGAAAAGCCCGGTGACGATGGTGCCCATCAGGACCCCACCCAGGGCCTGGGCGCCCAGCACCACCCCAACCACGACCGGCACCAGCACCGGCAGCAGCGAGGGGATGATCATCTCTCGGATGGCGGCCTTGGTGAGCATGTCGACCGCCCGCGAGTAGTCGGGTCGCGCCGTGCCCTCCATGATGCCCGCGATCTCCTTGAACTGGCGGCGCACCTCAACGACCACCGCGCCTGCCGCCCGGCCCACGGCCTCCATGGCCATGGCGCCAAAGAGGTAGGGGATGAGGCCGCCGAGAAACAGGCCGATGATCACCATGTGGTTGGAGAGGTCGAAGGTCATGGCGTGGCCGGTACGCGCCTTCAGCTCATGCGTGAAGTCCGAAAACAGCACGAGCGCCGCGAGTCCCGCCGAACCGATGGCGTAACCCTTGGTGACGGCCTTGGTGGTGTTGCCGACCGCATCGAGCGGGTCGGTCACGGCGCGCACCGCCGGCGGGAGATTGGCCATCTCGGCGATGCCACCGGCGTTGTCGGTGATCGGACCATAGGCATCGAGCGCGATGATCATGCCGGCCAGCGACAACATGGCGCTGGCGGCGACCGCTATGCCATAGAGTCCGGCGAGATGATAGGCAAGGCCTATGCCGCCGCAGATCACGAGCACCGGGGCGGCGGTGGCCTTCATGGACACCGCGAGCCCGGCGATGACGTTGGTGCCATGGCCGGTGGTGGAGGCCTGGGCGATATAGCGCACCGGCTTGTATTCGGTCGCCGTATAGTACTCGGTAATGACGACGAGCAGGCCCGTGACCAAAAGCCCGGTCAACGCCGAGTAGTAAATGTCGCTGACCGTGAGCGGCACACCGGCCCCCGCGTGCGCGGCGATGCCGTGCATGAGCCAGCGCGTGACCGGATAGAAAAGCGCGGCGGCAATGACGCCGGTGACGATGAGGCCGCGGTACAGGGCGTTCATGATCTTGCCGCCCTCTCGCGCCCTCACAAACCACGTGCCGATGATCGAGGCGACGATGGAGGCGGCACCTAGCGCAAGCGGGTAGATCAAGGCCCCATGAAAGCCCGGGAAATCGAGATGACCGAGCAGCAAGGTGGCAACCACGGTGACGGCGTAGGTCTCGAAGAGATCCGCGGCCATGCCCGCGCAATCGCCCACGTTATCCCCGACATTGTCGGCGATGACCGCGGGATTACGCGGATCGTCCTCCGGTATGCCGGCCTCGACCTTGCCGACGAGATCGGCGCCGACGTCGGCGCCCTTGGTGAAGATACCGCCCCCTAAGCGCGCGAAGATCGAGATGAGCGAGCCCCCGAAGGCGAGCCCCACGAGCGGCGAGACATCAATATGGGCGGAGGCGGGCGTCAGCGCCAGCAAGACGGCGAAATAGCCGGCCACCCCCAAAAGGCCCAGGCCGACCACCAGCAGCCCGGTAATCGCCCCGCCACGAAAGGCCACGCGCAACGCGGCATTGATGCCGCCCGAAGCGGCGGCCGCCGTGCGCACATTCGAACGGACCGAGACGTTCATGCCGATATAGCCGGCCAGTCCAGACAGGATGGCGCCGATCGCAAAGCCGATGGCGGTAAGATGCTGCAGGAAGACGAAGATCAGGATGAAAAGAATGACACCGACCAGTCCGATCGTGCGGTACTGGCGATTTAGATAGGCCTTGGCCCCCTCCTGGATGGCTTGTGCAATCTCCATCATGCGCGCCGTGCCGGTCGGCTGCTTCATGACCCACAGAATGGAAACTCCCCCGTAAAACAAAGCCAACAGGGCACAAACGAACACGACCGCAAGATCGACAGACATGCTATGGCTCCCCTAGGATGACAACTGAAAAATTGTGCACAGCCTGGGGCGGGCGCCTGTTCATGTTATGACTTCTTCAGCGCCAACCCTCCCTCGAACCGGGTCCCCGGCTCGAACCCAAAGACGCGGTCCAATCCGACCTCCCGGATCAAGCCGTCGACCGCGGCCTGCCCATGCTCCCGAGAGACCTCCGAAAGTATGAGCTTGGCCGCGTTCCCGTTATAAAATCCGCCGAAGCCAGCTTGCACCTGCAAAAGCTCGCGGGCCTTGTCAATTGTCATGGCTAGACCTTGAATTCCCCGCCCAGCTTTTTCTTGACGGGCGCGTTCTTCAGCCGCACATATTGCGGCAGGCCATTTTTGTACGGCGGATAGTCCTCACCTTGGATGAGGGGCTCGAGATAGGTACGGCACTTGCGCGTGATGCCAAAACCGTCCTCGGTGATGTAATCCTCCGGCATCTTCTTCTCGACATTGGCGACATCCGCCAGGTTAGCAACCCCGAGCTCCCACTTGTATGGGCGATTGGCCTTGCGAACGATGATGGGCATGACCGCATTGTGTCCCTTGACGGCGAGCTCCACGGCGCGCTTGCCGAGGGCATAGGCCTGCTCGACATCGGTCTGGGAGGCGATGTGACGCGCGGCGCGCTGCAGGTAGTCGGCAACCGCCCAGTGGTACTTGTACCCGAGCTTGTTCTTGATGAGCTGCGCGATCACCGGGGCCACACCGCCCAGTTGCGCGTGGCCAAACGCATCCTTTAGGCCGCTCTCGGCCAGGAATTTCCCGTCCTTGCCCTTGACCCCCTCGGAGACCACGATCGCGCAATAACCATGGGCCTTGACGACCTTGTCGACGCGCGCGAGAAAAGCCGCCTCGTCGAACACCCGCTCGGGAAACAAAATGATGTGCGGGGCGTCTCCCGCCTTCTCGGCCGCCAGGCCACCGGCCGCCGCGATCCAGCCGGCATGCCGCCCCATGACCTCCATCACGAAGATCTTGGTCGACGTCTTGGCCATGCTCGCGACATCGAAGGCCGCCTCGCGGATGGACACCGCCACATATTTGGCCACCGACCCGAAGCCCGGGGAGCAATCCGTGAACGGCAGGTCGTTGTCCACGGTCTTCGGCACCCCGACGCACACGATCGGATAGCCGAGGCGCTCGCCGATCTGGGAGACCTTATGGGCGGTGTCCTGCGAATCGCCGCCGCCGTTGTAGAAGAAGTAGCCGATGTTATGGGCCCGGAACACATCGATGAGGCGCTCGTACTGGGCCTTGTTTTCCTCCAGACCCTTTAGCTTGTAGCGGCACGAGCCGAAGGCCCCGGCCGGGGTGTGGCGCAGGGCGCGTATGGCCTCGATGGACTCCTTGCTGGTGTCAATCAGGTCCTCGGTCAAGGCCCCTATGATCCCGTTGCGGCCGGCATAGACCTTGCCGATCTTCGCTTTATACCGGCGCGCCGCCTCTATGACCCCACAGGCGGAGGCGTTGATGACGGCGGTCACACCACCTGACTGGGCATAAAACGCGTTCTTAGGCTTTGCCATGACTTTCTTTGTGCTCCTAGGACTAGATGAAAGGGGAAAGGCATTTGAATTCGATGTTTAGGTGCGCGGGTGGGGTGGTGGGTTGCTGCGGCTTTCGTGATCGGCCTGCAGCTGCAACAGGTGGGTTATGCACTCCCCGATGTCGTCATAGACATCCCGGCCGGTCCCGTATTGTTCATTGAGGCCGTAAAAAAACTGGCAGCGGTAGCGCCCATCGCCAACCTTGAAAACGACGAAATTGGCGGCCCGTTCGGACCAGAAAATCGTGGGACAGGTGGTGAGGACGGTCGACTCGGGGTCGAGCCGCAACTCACTGTCGGCAAGCTCCAGCGTCACCGCCTTACCGTAGCGCTCCGTCAGCGCCGCGCGGGTCACCCAGAGTTCGGTATCATTAAAATCCGGTATTCCCGACATCGAGAACCTCCTCCGGAGGCGAGGCCCCTCAGGGGCTTCGCAAAATGCCGTAAGCGTAGCGCAAAAGCGTCCGTAATACAGGATGTGTCGCAGATTTTTTTTAACTCCCGTCTTCATTCCCTAAAAACATTGACGTCAAGGGATGCAGCGGGTAGCTTACGATATGGGACGGCCCTGCTCAGGGAAAACATATAAAAAACCTCTACTAGGTCAATTTAAAACCAAAGCGAGACAACCATGCGAATCGTGCTATTGGGAGCGCCGGGCTCCGGAAAAGGGACGCAATCGAAACTGCTGGTCGAAAAGTACAAAATCCCCCAAATCTCCACGGGTGACCTCCTACGAGCGGCAGTTGCGGCCGGGACCGAGCTTGGCAAGCGAGCCAAGGCGGCCATGGACCAGGGCCAACTTGTAAGCGACGAGGTCGTCCTCGGTATGATCCAGGACAGATTGAGTCAACCCGACGCAAAGAACGGCTTTATTCTCGACGGTTTCCCCCGCAACAACCCGCAAGCACAGGCCCTTGACTCTCTGCTTGCCCGCCTGGGCCAACCCCTCCAACTCGCGCTGCTCGTGGACGTCAATACCGAGATCCTTCTGAAGCGCCTGACGGGGCGGCGTACCTGCGCCAAGTGCGGCCAGATGTATAACATCTATTTTCAGCCGCCCAAGATGCCCGGGCGCTGCGACAAGTGCGGAGGGGAACTGCAACAGCGCTCCGACGACAACGAAGAGACGATCCGCAAGCGCCTCGAGATCTACGAGCAACAGACCGCCCCGCTCATCACCTATTACAAGAGCCAGAACAAGCTGCGCCGCGTCGTCGGCGAGGGTGATGTCCAGGAGATATTCCGGACGGTGGTGGCGATCATCGAGGGCCACATCCACCCCTTGGCGACCCTGCGGCCGGCCATGGCAGCACCGGCACCCGTCAAGCCCAAGAGCGCACCCGTGAAGCCACAGGCACTAAGCCCGGCGCGCAACGTGGCCGCTTCGCAAAATACGGCGGCACCCAAGAAAGCCGCGCCTAAGAAAAAGGCCGTTGCCAAGAAAGCGGCGCCCAAGAAAGCGGCGCCCAAGAAGGCCGCGCCTAAGAAAAAATCGGCGTTGAAGAAGGCCGCCGTCAAGAAGGTTGCCCCGAAGAAAAAGGCCGTTGCCAAGAAAGCGGCGCCCAAGAAGGCCGCGCCTAAGAAAAAATCGGCGTTGAAGAAGGCCGCCGTCAAGAAGGTTGCCCCGAAGAAAAAGGCCGCGCCTAAGAAAAAGGCCGGCAGAGGTCGTCGCTAGAAGTCCTTGGCAAACGGGCTCCTGGGGCCCGTTTGCCACTCAAGCGATCGCCCCCTTTCCGGAAGACCCAAAGCGCGCTAGTCTGGCGCCATGTCATTCGATAATAGCCGTGCCCCCTTCCCCGCGACCCGCATGCGGCGTATTCGCCGGCAACGGTTTTCTCGCGATCTTGTGCGCGAGCACTCATTAACGGCATCCCACTTGATCATGCCGGCGTTCGTTGTTGAGGGCCGCGATCGAAGCGAAGACATCGCGGCGCTACCGGGCATCCAGCGACTGGCCGTCGACCGCCTGGTGGACGCGGCACGGACATGGGCCGCCGATGGCATTGCGGCGGTCGCCCTGTTTCCTGTCGTGCCGCGCGAGAAAAAATCGGCGCGGGCGGAGGAGGCATTCAATCCCGAGGGGCTTGCGCAGACGGCCGTGCGCGCCCTGAAGGCGGCGCTCCCTGACCTCGGGATCATTACGGATGTCGCCCTCGATCCATTTACGCTGCATGGGCAGGACGGCGTTATCGACGAATCCGGCTATGTCCTGAACGATGAGACCACCGAGATCCTGGTCCGCCAGGCCCTGAGCCATGCCCGCGCCGGCGCCGACATCGTGGCGCCTTCCGACATGATGGACGGCCGGGTGGGGGCCATTCGCAAGGCGCTCGAGGCGGAGGGCTTTCGTCACACCCAGATTCTGTCGTACGCGGCCAAATACGCCTCGGCCTTTTATGGGCCCTTCCGGGACGCCGTGGGGTCAAGCGAGGCGCTCGGCCAGGCCGACAAATCGACCTATCAGATGGATCCGGCGAACGGCGACGAGGCGCTCCACGAGGTGGCGATGGATCTCGCGGAAGGGGCGGACATGGTGATGGTGAAGCCGGGCCTCCCCTACCTTGACGTCATACACCGCATCAAGGAGCAATTCCGGGTACCGACCCTTGCCTACCATGTCAGCGGGGAATACGCCATGCTGAAGGCCGCGGTAAAAAACGGCTGGCTTGACGAGCGCAAGGCCGTCTTGGAGTCCTTGATCGCCCTGCGCCGGGCGGGAGCGGACGGCATATTGACCTATTACGCGGCCACCGTCGCCCGCTGGCTGCGCGAACGCGCCTAGCTAAAGCGGGCGCGAATCCGTGGCGCCGAGGATCTCGGTCTCTATCTGCTCCAGGCTCGTGTGGCGCACGTCCTTGCCCTTGACGAGATAAATGACGTACTCGCAAATATTGCGGGCGTGATCGCCGATGCGCTCGAGCGCGCGCATCGCCCATATCACATTCAGGACTCGCGAGATCGTCCGCGGGTCCTCCATCATGAACGTGATCATCTGGCGCATCAGGCCGTCATATTCCTTGTCCACCTGACGGTCTTCGCGCGCGACGCGCACCGCCGCACCCATGTCGAGGCGCGCGAACGCATCCAGGGCATCGTGCACCATCTGCCGCACGTGGTTGCCTAACGACTGGACCTCCACGTATCCATCCTTGGGGCGTTCCTCGGCCGCGAGGCGCACCGCCATGCGTCCGATCTTCTCCGCTTCGTCTCCGATGCGCTCCAGGTCCGTGATCGTCTTGACCACCGCCATGACAAGGCGCAGATCGCTCGCGGTCGGCTGACGACGGGCAATGATCTGATTGCACTCCTCGTCGATGGTCACATCCATCTTGTTGACCTTGTAGTCGTTCTTTATGACTTCGTCGCCAAGAACCGAGTCACCCTTCACCAGGGCCGCCATGGCGTCGACGATCTGCTGCTCGACAAGGCCGCCCATGTGGAGCACGCGCGTGCGAATCTCCTCGAGCTCAGTGTTGTAGCGGCGCGAGATATGCGGATTGATGTGAGGCTCCATGGTCACTCCTGGCTTGATCAGCCGTAACGCCCGGTAATGTAGTCTTCCGTCTGCTTGGACATCGGGTTGGTGAAGATCGTATTCGTGTCGTTGAACTCGACGACACGGCCCAGGTACATAAAGGCAGTATAGTCGGAAACGCGCGCCGCTTGCTGCATATTGTGCGTCACGATCACGATCGTATAATTCTGCTTCAGCTCGTAGATGAGTTCCTCGATCTTCAAGGTCGATATCGGGTCAAGGGCCGATGCCGGCTCGTCTAGCAGAAGGACCTCGGGCTTCAGCGCCACGGCGCGGGCCATGCACAGGCGCTGCTGCTGGCCCCCAGACAGACTCATGCCGCTTTGCCCAAGCTTGGCGCTCACCTCGTCCCACAGGGCCACTTGGCGCAAGGCCTCCTCGACACGGTCATCCAGTTCGGCCTTGGGCAGCCGCTCATAGAGCCGTATGCCGAACGCCACATTCTCGTAGATGGACATGGGGAAGGGCGTTGGCTTCTGAAACACCATGCCGATGCGTGAACGCAGGCGGTAGAGGTCCTCGCCGGGCAGCAAGACATTGCGGTCATCAAGCCAGATCTCGCCCGTGGCCCTCTGATCGGGATAGAGCTCATACATGCGGTTGAAGGTGCGCAACAAGGTCGACTTGCCGCAGCCGGACGGCCCGATGAACGCCGTCACCATATTCGTGGCTACGGCGAGATTGATATCGTGAAGGGCAGCCTCCTTCCCGTAATAGAAGTGCAAGTTCCGGATCGTGATCTTCGTGGTGTTCTGCGCGGGTTCCATCGGTAGGGATCCTGCCCATTCTTCAGCGTTTGGGTGCGACTCCCAGGGGGCGGGGGCGCTGGCGCCCATTATGCCACAGCTCTCCCGGCAGACAGCACGATGGGTCAGGCGACGATGCCGGTCGCGCGGGCGCCTATGGCCCGCGCGACCTGGACGCGGACGGCTAGAAGTCGTACTCGACCATGATGCGGTTATAGACAAACCGGCGGACGACCGGCAGATTGTGCGCGATACCGACGCGATCGCGAATCGAAAGTCCTTTCAAGGGGCCGCCCAGGAAGTAGGTCAGGTCCAGATCCGCCTCGTTGGTGCGCGCCGAGGCGTAGCCGCTATAGAGGGTATTGAAGTAGTCCGCGAAGCTCGCAATCAGGCGCAGCTTGTGCTGGAGCAGGAAGGCCGTGGCCGAGACCTTGAGGGCGTGGCCGGTGGTCTTGCGGTCGATCATGCCCTGGATCATGGAGGTGGTATACAGGGGGTCGGTCGCGTAACCGGTCGTGTAGGGCGAGACCACGTCGCCGTTTCCGAAGGCCCCGGCATGGGCCGGCAGGTCGTCGTAGCCGAGGCTAAGTTCGTTCCCGGCGCGCTTCACCCCGACCACCGCCCCATACACGGTGGCGTTGACCGGACCAAGATATTGCGGGCCGGAACCGGTCTCGCGCACCACCTGGGCGCCGACGAAGGGCGTGAGGCCGACCACGCCAGGCAACGCATAAGAGCCCTGGGCATAGGCCATCTTGGCGAGGTCGTAGAACTGGTAACCCCACACCGTGCCCTTCAGTCCGCCACCGTGGTAATCGGCGCCGACGGCGGCCGCCCCGGTTTCTTGGCGGCCGGCAAGACCCCCGGTGCCACCGATGTTGAAGGTGCCCGTCGAGTTGTAGAGGTTCGTGCGCGAGAACTCGTCGGATGTCCGGCTCTTGAAGCGCGTGATGCGCATGGCCGAGATGGTAAGCCCCGTCATCGGCCGCACGGCCGCCAGCAACGCCTGATAGGTGGCCGGGATCATGCGCGAATCGGAGGCATTGATCCAGGGATTGGCAATGGACTGGTCACCGGCGCGCACCAAGACGCGGTGAGCGTCGTATTGCACAAAGGCCTGGCCGAGCGTGTTGATCCCGTCGTAACCCGCGAGCGTACCATCCACCAGGGCATGGTTGGCGTTATTCAGGCCGAGATTGTGCGCGGTATAGAAGCTAAGCCCCGCCGAGAGGCCGTAGACCGACCCGCTCAAGACATTGAGCGCACCGCCCAGGGAGAAGGCCTGCTGACCGGCCACTGGTCCGCTATAGTGGCGCGTGAAGTCGTAGGCGCGGATCTCGCCGTTGACCTTCATGCCCCCGAAAAAGCCCGTGCCGGCATAGGCATTGCCGGCACCGACGCAGATCAGCACGGCACCCGCGAGCGCCGCCCGAGAAATGTGCTTCATACTCCCCCCTCGTTTAAGTAAAGGGCCCGGTCTATCCCGCAGACGGGGTCGATCGGGCCGTCCCCGGCATCATAGGGACACTACATGACAGATTCCTTACAGATGTCGCCATATTGACATACATTACGAAGCCGGCTGGCCCGCTGCCAGGATAGCGACCGCGATCAGGGCGCCCCAAAGGACGGCCGCACCTGTGCGCGCATGCGCGCACAGGCATTCCTCCTGGCCGCCGGGCGCGGACGATCCAGGCCAAACCAGGGTATCGGTGACGGCGGCGTGGGCAAAGCCCCTTGACCAAACCCTCCGTGCGCCACCACCTGCGACTGCCAAAGATGTCGTTAAGACCCTTTGCGAAACGCCCAGGCCCGCTGACAACAGACCGTGAGATCGGCGCGCAACAATCCTTGCGGGCCCGCGGCCACCCGCCTGGCCCTACAACCCATTGCCAGCTGAACGGCTGGTCCCGCGGGCTACACGCCCTCGCGACGCACCACGGCGCGCCGCAAATGAAGGAAGGGGCGTCGAGCTTGTCCGGCATTTTTGCGGGTGTGGAGTCACGACTCGAACTTATAGGGCCCCGCGCACCCGGTCCCGCCTGCCCGGTGTTCCTCAGCTGCGCATGGTGGGCCACACCAAGGGGCGCGGCCAGCAGGATCGCCACAACGGGTCGACGAAAGGCCTGCGGGCCATCTATGTCTATTCCCTTGCGCCTGGTTTCCGCAGGCGCATGGGTGGGGACGGGAACTAGGGCCTGGGCGCGCTATCGATATCGGAAGGTGTGGCGGGGGAGACCTGGGCGCAAGTGCCGGATTGCGCCTTTAGTGGCGTCGGCAAGGGGCCATGCGCGAAGGTCAAGGCCTGTTACCGTCCGATTGACGAGCCCGAGGAATCGGCGGTCACGATGTCCGACATTTTGGCAGCCCATCGCGAACGGACCGTGCGCTCATAATGGGCACAGGTGGTGCTGTGTGGGCAGGATGGCAGCGATCTCAGCCAAGGCGGTAAGGGCGGCCATGGGCCCCGCCGTCCCGCCCCCTATGACCAGGACATCGGTGGAGCTCGGATACGTTCATGACGCGCGCCCGCCACGGGTGCCGCGCCGCTCGATGCGCAATCGATAGCGCCACTGGTCGCCCCGGCAATAGAGGTACTTATGGTCGAGCGGGCGGCCGTCACGATCAAAGGTAAGCCGGTCCATGCGCGGGATCGGGGATCTCATGGGGGTCCCCAGGGCGTGGGCGGTATCGGCGCAGGCGTCGGTGGCGCCGATATCGAGCTCGGCGCGACCCACGGGCAGTGCAGATCGTTTTCGAGGATGGCAAAGATGTTGTGGGTCTCGAGATCGTGGGCGTGTAGCGCCTGTCGTCGGGGGTGAAAATGCGCGAGCCGTGAAGGCGCGACGCGGTGACGTGACCAGACTCCTACATGGCCTCGCCGAGACCCTGAAGAGCGGTGGGCGATTGCAAGACCGTGGGGCGCGACACATAGCTGCCCTTGCCCTGGACTTTGAAAACCAGGCCCCCTGGCAGAGCTGGCTCATCGCTTGACGGGCCGTGACGCCGCTCACCGAAAAGCATTGCATGAGCTCGCTCTCCGAAGGCATCCGGTCGAAGATCGCATACGCGCCGTCGAGGATGCGCGCGCAGCGCCTCCTTGATCTAAGTATGGAGCGGCGCGGGCAGGGAAGATGAGGGGAGGGACGCGGTATCGTGCATGATGTGGGCCCTATGGACCTGTTAAGACGGGCTATGGAAAGCTCCGTGCCACGCACTTTATCTCGTAAATATTGGCACTTCGCGCAGGCGCGCCTTAAAGGCGCGCCCGATTCCGGTACACAACGGCCCGCTCGTGCCTCAATTTCAGGCGCCTGGCGTGCGCCCGCTTGGCGCCTCCGAATTATCGAGCCGCGCGAGCAGACGCATGCCTCCCACGAGCCCGTCCACGCGCGCGGCGATGTCGGCATCCGTGGGCGATGCCGGTAATGGCCAGTGCACATGCCGGCAGCCCGAGGGAAGCTCCGGGCGCGCCTCGAGCGCGAGCGCGTCCAGTGTTACCAAAAGGTCGCACGATGGGGGGACCGCGCCAGGCGGGCACGATGAGGCCTCCACCCAATCAGCGCCACGCATCGTGGCGCTGCGTGCCACGCGTTCGGCGAGCCCCGGCAAGGCGGACGCGAAGGCAAGGCGCGCGCGGCGCTTATACATGGCGGCCGATCACGGGCATATGGCCTCAGGGGAAGTTGTAGATGAGATTCAAGGTCGTGAACGTCGAGGTGGGCTTGAAGCCCGCCGGCGCGCTCGTATAGTGATCGACGACCTCCGAGAGCTTCAGTGCGAGCTTTGCGCTTATGGGCGCGGTAAGCCCAGTGCTCGAGGTGAGCAGCGTGCCGGTGGTCGCGCCCAAGACCGCCAGACGTTGGCTGAATATGCTTTTCTTGCTGAACCGCCAATGATAATCGGCCGCCACCCGCAGCACCGGGACATCGTTGTGGGCGCCCGTGAAGTAGGTGTTTTGGCGAAGGCCGGCGCCGGCATCGACCGTAAAGCGCATGCGACCATGGCGCAAGAACCGGTGGCCGGCGCCCACCGACTCGACCTCATAGTGGCGGTAACCGTCGAACGGATTGCGGACATAGCTCAGCGCCGCAAGGAGGAAGTTTTCTTTCTCGCCGCTAAAATAATGCGAGGCCTTGAGGTTGAGAGCGAGCCGATTGGCGCTCACGAGCCCAAGGCTTGCCGCATAGTCGTAACTCAACCGCCCCGCATAGCGCCACAGGCCGAGCTTGTAGCGCACATGGTCATTGGTGTCTAAGGTCCGCGTGTTGCTAGTCCCGGTGGTCGCCGCATAGCCGAGCCCGACCTGGGCGCTCAAGGCATGCTTGAGGGCCGGGGCCGTGGCGGCGGCACGCGCGCGGCCTAGCCCCAAGAGGGCGCCCGCCAGCAGGACGAGGGCCTGCGCGAAAGCGGCCCGCGGGAGTGGGGACAAAGCGGTGTCACGCGCGAACCGATGGGCGCCCCGCAAGGCCGCGCGCCAACCGACAAGACACACGATCGCCTAATCCCGCGCCACGGGGTCGGGCTCGAACGGCCCAGCCTTGTCTTCGCCGCCCACTACGCCCGCGCGCAGCTGGGCGGACAGCAATACCGTGGATTTGACCGGCAGCGGCAGGCGACGAACGTATTTCTGGAAGAACAGGTTGTTGGGTATGAGCACCGTGCTGCCGTGAGCCTCCTCGATCTCGGTATACATGAGATTGCGGTCGAGGACCTTGCCCTTGATTCCGTCCGGCAGGACCTCTATGTGCTGGCCGAGCTGATACGGCCGCCAGATCAGCATGAAGAACGTGGCGGTGATGTTGCTGAGTATGGTCCAGACGGCGACCATGCCGACCCCCAGGACCGCCAGGAACCCGGTAAAGGTATCAAGCACGCCGCTCACCGGGAAGCCTGCGATGCGCAGGGCGACGAGCACGAGGAGGACGTAGAGAAGGACCGTGGCGAAGCGCCCGATCGCGTGCAGGGTCCCTACCGAGAACAGGCTGTTGTGCTGCAAGCGCACGAGCGCCCGATACAGGCCACGCTTCAAATAGCGCAAGACGAAAAGTCCGCCCGCCAATACCAGGAGCGGTTTCCAGAGGTTGGCGAGGACACGGTGAGACGTGGTGGCGCTTAGCAGCATCGCCCCATTATACCGTGGGCGGCGAAGGCAGCGAGGGGCTCCGGGGAAACTTAAGTCGGCTTGACGGAAATACGCAGGTAAATGTGCTGCCTTGCCCGAGAACGCTCTCGACTGCCAGTCGCGCGTCGTGACGCAACAGGACCTTGGCGACGATCGCCAGACCAAGGCCCGTACCCCCCGAGGCCCGCGACCGATCGCTGTCGACACGATAAAAGCGCTGCGTGAGAAACGGGATGTGGCGCTCGGCGATACCCTCGCCGCTATCGACCACGGCAAAGCGCCCCTCGCTGGCATCTGCCCGCCAGACGAGACGTATCGACCCGCCGGCCGGAGTATGGCGAACCGCGTTCTGCACGAGGTTCGTAAACGCGCTGCGCAATTCCTCGACGTTTCCCACGAGGTCCGCACCGCAATTCTCGACCTCTATGCGCTGGCCGCGATCCGCGCCAAGCGCCGTGGCGATGTCGGCGAGACTTTTGAGAAGCGCGCCCATGTCGACGACCTCGTCGTGAGCGCGCGCGGGCGTGGTCTCGAGCCGCGAGAGCGCGAGCAGATCGTCAACGAGGCGGCGCATGCGCTCGACCTGCTCGCGCATGAGCGCGATGCCTGAGCGCGTCTCGCCGTCTTGGTCCTCGAAGAGGTCCGCGAAGGTCTCGAGAAAGCCCTGCAGGACCGTGAGCGGCGTGCGCAGTTCGTGCGAGACATCGGCCACGAAATGCTGGCGCATGTCCTCGAGTCGTTTGACATGCGTGATGTCGCGGGCCATGACGAGCCTCTCGTTGGCCCCGAACGGGATGATCTGGAGGGTCACCGCCATCGGCTCGACCGGCCCTTTCAAGATCAACGGCTCGCGGTAATCGCCGGCCGCGAGATAGGCGCCAAACGCCGGGTCGCGGATGAGGTGAACGATACGCACGCCCGCATCCCGCTCGACGCGCAGGCCGAGCAGGCGCTCGGCCGGCGGGTTCGCCCACTCGATGACGTCATGTCGAGTCAGGACGACCATGGCGTCGGGCATCACGCTCGCGGCCGCCTGCAGGCGGTCGAACAGGCCCGTGAGGCGCTCTTTGTGCCGCTCGCTGTCGCGATCCTGCTTGTGAATCTCGCGTATGACCTCGTCCCACAAACCGCCTAGTTCGGGGATGGGGGGCTGCCTTCCGTGCACGAGCCAGCGGTGCAGACGGGCGAGCTTGCGCCACGACAGGGCGACCACGAGCGCGAGGCCCGCGGCCACGCCGGCCAGGGGATAGCCCGCGATCGCCGCGCACACGCTGACGACCGCGATGATGGCGAGGGCCGCCCACAATTCCCGACGCAATTCCCGATGCAAGGTTTAGGGGTCCCCGGAGAACCGGTAACCGACCCCCCGCACGGTCTGAATATAACGGTCGTAGCCGCTGGCGGTCAGGGCCTTGCGCAGACGGCGGATGTGGACGTCAACAGTACGCTCGTCGATATAGGTGTTGCTGCCCCACACGGCGTCCAGGACACGCTCGCGGCTATGGACCCGCTCGGCATGGGTCATGAAGAAGTGCAATAACCGGAACTCGGTGGGCCCGAGGGTCAGGCGCTCGTCGTCGGCCAGGACCTTATGCGTGGCCGGGTCGAGCAATAGGCCGCCTACCGCCACGATGTCGTCGGAGGCCATGGGGGCGACACGCCGCAGCACCGCCCGTACCCGCGCTATGAGCTCACGGGGGGAAAAGGGCTTGGTCATGAAGTCGTCGGCCCCGGTATTGAGGGCGCGCACCTTGTCCTCCTCGTCCACGCGGGCGGTCAGCATGATGATCGGGATGTTCTGGGTAAGCCGCTCGCGGCGCAGGCGTCGTGCATAATCGACCCCGTTCAGGCCCGGCAGCATCCAGTCAAGCAGGATGAGGTCCGGGAGATCGGCAAGCACGCATGTCTGGGCCTCGGTGGCATCCTGCGCCTCGGCGCAACGAAAGTCGGCCTGCTTCAAGGCAAACCGGACCATGGCGCGAATCGCCGGTTCATCGTCGACAACAAGGATCTTTCCAGGCATGATGTCCTCCCTGTTGCCCATTCAACACAAGCAGTATGACGCTTTTGTGTCAGGTGTAACAGTGGCGCAAGGAGACGCCGGGACATGCGCAAGAATACCGTTCGGCCGACCGATATCAAGTTACACCAGAAATCCCGCGTCCTCGAGGTGACTTTTGCCGACGGAAGCCGATTCGAGCTCCCCGCCGAGTACCTGCGCGTGTACTCGCCGTCCGCCGAGGTCCGCGGCCACGGCCCGGGGCAGGAGGTGCTGCAGGTCGGCAAGCAGTCGGTCAATATCATAGCCATAGAGCCGGTCGGCACCTATGCGGTGCTGCTACGCTTCGATGACGGCCACGACACGGGCATCTACTCCTGGGACCTGCTCTATAATCTGGGCATCCACCAGGACCGGCTGTGGCGCGAATACCTGAGCCGCCTGGAGCAGGCGGGACACGGACGGACGT
>JAKBUS010000032.1 GCA_021841585.1 Pseudomonadota bacterium
TCGCTCTTACCTCCCGCGTAGGCCGTTCCAGGCCCAAAACCTTCCTCCATAGCCTCTAGGTCTCGGTGTTTCTTGCCGAAAAACGGCCCACGCTGGCTTGGCCGGGTGGCGATTTCGTTACGGTAACGGATTCCAGACGCGGGGAGGCCTCCGATGGGTCCGGATCAAGCGGTTGCGGGGGTTGAGATTCAAGCCGGGTTAAGGGCCAGCGCGTTGCGCTCCTGGCGCGCGTTTGATCTGGTCCAGGAGATCGGCCACGGCGACCACGCCTGGCAGGCCGCCGAGTTCGCGCGCGGCCTGGGCGATCGCCCGGGGTTCGTGTCCGGCCTCCAGTAAGCGGGTGTTGGTCGCGCACGACTGGCGCGCGGCCTCGTGAAGTGTTACGGCGGACTGGAGGGCCTGGACTTTGAGTTCCGCGACCAGCGCATCGCACTGGTCCTTGCTGATTTCGTGGCCCGCGTGCTTCTTGAAGTACGCCTGGAGCTTGGCACGGGTCCGGGCCTCGCCGAGGTCCGCAACGCCCTGCGCAATGATCGCGCGAGCGCGGGTTTTGGTGTGCAGGCGCCCGCGGGATTCTAGCCGGATCTCATCCACCTGCATACCAAAACCGACGACGGGGAGGAAGCCGTGGATCTCTACGGTTACGGGCGACGTGGCCCACACGGCCCGCAGGCGGCCAATGGCTTGGAATACGTCGGCATTGACCTGTCGGAGTAGCCAATCGCGAGCCTCTTTCACGGAAGGCAGTTTTGCGGCGGGAAATATGTCCCATTCACCGGCTTGGGTCCATTCGCGCACGCGCTCGCCATTCCAATCGGGCAGGTCGATCCCGCGCGCGGCCATGGCCACCCGATAGGTCTTGTAGCCAATGATCTGGTCGTTGGCGTTCATGAGCGGCAAGCCCCACAGGATGAGGCGGCGCTTGTCTTTCCAGTTGTTATGTCCTTTATGCGTCCCCCAATGCCGGACTCGATCATCTTTTATATGTCCGGCCAGGGCCTTGTGGGTGATGACTACCACATCTGGATCGTCTCCCATCGCGTCTTGCAAGGCCTTAGCTTCCGCCTTGAGGCGCTTCATTCCTTTCTCGCTGGCGACGATGTCGCCTTTGCCATGGAGAAGCGGGCCGTACTGGATAACCTTCAGGTTGGGCTGGGCGCACCGAAGGTCGATGACTACGCCACCGGCGCCCACGATCTCATCTACGTGTGTGCAAGACGCATCGAGTAAGAGCCCGCCTTTTTTGAGGTAGCGGGCCCAAAGGTCCGATGGGTTGGTATAGACGATGCTGACGGCCCCGCCCTTGCCGACGCGGACCCACGCGGTCCCGGCCTGCACCGCGCATCCGAGGGACGCGATCCAGGCCAACGGCACGACGCGCTTGTCGCCGAAGATGTCCTGGACCTTTTCGAGCGCGGAGGCGTCTGCTATGCGCGCCGCTGGGGGAATACGGGCTGCGAGTTTCGCGAACTCCGCCCATGTCTGCGCATCGAGCGCCTGTAAGCCTTCTCCCTGTCCTGCCGCCTGTACCAGGTGCCCGCCAAGCGCGTCCAAGTGGGGAGTAATAGCCGCCGCCCAATCGCGGGCTTTTTGGAAGTCGTCTTCTGAAAAGCGCTCTTCGTCTTCTTCGTCCCGCGTCTTCTTGCCCGCTTTCCGCTTTGTGTTGCGGCTTTTCAGGTGGGAGATATGGTCCTCTATGCCGAGCGCCGCGACCCGCGCCGCGGTAATATCGTCAATGCGCACTTCGCCTTTGCTGAACGCCGGCACACCCTCGTCTATGACTAGGGCATCGCGATCCTGAAAGTCGTCGCGCGGGTCGGCGGCCCACTTCAATAGTGTGGATTCTTTGCCCACAATCCCGTGTTGGCCGAAGATGCCGCGCCGGAACGGCGCTTCCGAAAGATTCTTTTGGAAGCGGCACCGCTCGTCGTCTTCATCGTCCTCGGGCTTGACCCCAAACTCGCACTTCATGCAGGCGTTCTGGTGGGGCGACCGCCCACGGTTCATCAGGCACTGCGTGGCCACGGGGCGCTTGCAAAGGCCCTCGACGCCACGACCATCCCAGACCATGTCTTTGTGGTTGGAACCGGCCATCTTGAAAGCTTCGTCCGCGAGGTTCTTGGTGGCGGTTGCCCATAAGAAGTTTGCGGGGCGTGCGCGGCCGTCGCCGGCATCAACCCTGGTAGCTAGCAACGCTTCCAGTGTCATGCGGCTCTTCCCTCCGCCCGGGGGGACCATGATGAGAACTGGTTTACCCGCAATGGCGGCCTGGATCGCTCCAGGAAGCGCGGCGCGCAGTTCGGACTGCATGTCTTTCAGGGGTGGCAAGACTGGGCGCTCTGGCGCGTCCGCACGGCGCCGCCAGGGCATGTGCGGGATGACGTTATTCTTGGTGAATGGCACATCAATGGGCGGTGTGGCCGGCGCGCGCTCGCGCTCCGCCAGGAGTGCGGCCGTGGCTTCGGGGCCATGTTCTACCAGCACGTCCAGCCAATCGGCCTTTTCCCCCTCGGGGATCGAGATCATCACGACCGGGATTTGGGGCGCGGCGAGCTTGATCGCGGTGGCGCACTTCTCGGCCCCGACTTCTCCCGCCCGCGACGGGTCGGCGTCGCCCGCGATGCGGACGGATGCTCCCCATGTTTCGATGTCGCGAATGGTGCCGGTGCCAATAGCCGCCATGGCCCCCACGGAGAAAAGGACCAGTGTTGGTTGCCCTTGAGTGATCTGGTGGACTCCGAAACCGGTTAGTTGCCCCTCCACTATCTCCAGGCGTGTGCCTGGCGTTGGCGTCAGTGTGCCAATCAGAAAACCGCCACCGCCGGCCTTATCAGGCGCATGGGTTTTCCCTAGGGAGGCCTTGACAGATCGGGGGCCACCATCGCGACCCCACGGCCATTCTCGTTGGGTTCCAATCTGTCGCCTTTTCCCGGCCTTCAGGATGTCGTCCGGGTGGTAAATGGGATACAGGAGAGCGGAAGCTTTCTCTCCAGTGATCCACCCTGGAGGGGCCTCGTCCTCATCAAATTTCGCGCGGGGGATGCGAGCGGCACGGACACCAGACACACTGAGAAAAGCGGGGTCCAGTCCACGAGATTGAATGTACGCAATCAGATCAGGAAAGTCCTCGATCCTCCCTGCGTTCTCGTACATCTCCCGAGCGTGGCGCATCCGCCTGGAGTCCTGCTGCTGTTCCTCGAGGTCGGGGCTGATGACGTCACGCCGCACCACGGGGCGCATGGTGCGATCGCCTGGGGTGCCCCATAACCCCATCGAGCGAAGTGCACCAATGACCTCATCCTGGGAGCACCCCGACCGGCACCGGACCAGGATGCGGCCGCGGCGGCTTTCTCGAATCGAGAGACTGGGGTTGTGATCGTCGTGGGCGGGGCAGCAGGCCTTCCAGCCACTACCGACTTTGCTGACCTTGTCGAGGCCAGCCAATAACGTATCGATGTTGGGGGCGCTCATAGGGCACCCCCGGTACGTGGGCGGCGGCTAGGTCGGGGTGGTTCTGGTTCGGGTTCGGGATCGCCGCCGCTATCGACCGTCGCCCGGCGCTGCGAGGCTGGGGAGCGGCGGGCACGAACGCGGGCCGCCCGGATGCGGCGAGCAGGGGATGGGCGGGCACGGCGCACAGCTCGTGCCCTCATGATCTCAAATCCCATCTGGATTTCTGCCCCGCGGCGCAGCTCTTCACAATCCCGCCGTGCCCGCTCCTCCGGCGGGGGTGGCTCGCAGGCGTATGGGTCGTTGAGCCAGTCCCAATTTTCCGCACCCTCACCAGCGGCTGACGCCGTCTCGGCCATTCTGATCTGCGCGTCGAACACCCGCGCAGCGGCGACGGCCCGCGCTTTTAAGATCCGAGCGAGGGCGCTGTGGGGACAGTATTTTCCAATCCCTAAATGAGTCTGAAGAGTGAGAGTAAGAGGCCACCCTCAGCCGGATTTGAGATCCTGTTCGCGTATGGCGTGAAAGAGTTTCTGACGGGCCTTCTGAAGACGATCCGCCGCCTGGTTGTCGCTCATGGCATAAGCGATCTCGTCGAGTATCGCAAAGCTTAAGCCCGACTTCAAATAGGCCTCCGCCCCGGGGAGCGATTTCAGCTTCTCATAGGGGGTCATCATCGCCTCATAGCGGTAGCGCTTGCGCTCGCGGCCTTGGGCATCCGTGTAGGTCTCCGGAAAGAAGCAGGGACGGTGGTAATTGACATAGGGATTCAAGACCTGCTGGTTGAAGAGATTGATCCGTTGGGCGAAGCGACTGGGGATGTGGCTATAGCCGAAGACCTTGCGCACCACGGACCCATTCTTGCTCTCGGCCAAGGCATTGTCGTTGGACTGCCGGGAGCGGGATTTGGTGAACGCGATGAAGAGCTTCTCCAGCAGTTCGGCGACCCGTTTGTTGATGTACTCCGAGCCATTGTCGGAGTGGAAACCAAGCACCTGAAAAGGGAAGGCCTCCAGCAAGTGTTCGAGGATCGGGATCAGATACGATTCGCTGATCTTCTCGACTGTGCAGACCACCTCGAACTGCGTGACCTCATCGACCGCGTTCACATGATAAACGCCCTTTTCCCCGTCCAAATCCCCCTGATGGACAGTATCTATGCGGATGTATCCGGGGCGTCCATTGGGCGCTGGTTTGCGGCGTTCGCCGATCGGGATCTGCCGCGATCTGGTCTTCTCGAAGTGACGCCGCTTACGCGTGTAGGGAACGGATTTCCGGAGGTTGTAGAGATGGCTCACCGAGATCTGCGCCAGGCGCTCGTATTCGGTCTGCCCGAAGACCAGTAAGGCCCGCTCGCAGAGCTTTTTGACAGCCGGTCCCGAGGGCGTGTCGTGGCGCTCATCCATCGCCGCGAGCAGGCCGATACGGCGGGGCTGTACTTCGACGTAAAGCCCGCCACGGTCCTCTGGCGGCGTCTGACTGTGCCGGTCGTGCGGTACTGGGCGATTAATCGCGTGACCTGCTGCCGGGAGTATCCGCTGACCTTGATGAGCACGCGAATCACGACCCCCTGATCTCGCCGGGAGAGGGTCCGATACCGGAATCGAATGAGGGTCTTTTGCGCCCATTCATAACGGACGGCCGGGCTACTTGGTACCGAAAAAGCCACCGTCTGGGTGCCGGACAAAAACTCCGTCAGCTGATCAATGGAGGTCAGGTTATCGAGGTTCATAAGGGTTTGCATCTCCCCATCATGAACAAAACCCGATCTGGCTTCAGGCTCATTTCATATTAGAAACACAGCCCCTCCTTCAGACTCATCTCGTGTTGGAAGAGGCTGGGACTTGCAAAACCGGGGTTTTCTGCTATGATTTCAGTCATGCCGTGGCCCTCTGGAGGCTTCGGTGGATTCAAAAAAGGCCCGCCCCATGCGGGCCTTTTCTCTGTCTGCCTGCCACTATAGTCCAGCCCGATACCATCTGCAAGGTTCCGGAATCATTGCAGTATAGTATCATGGTGTTATACATCACTCTCGTTCACCACCCGCGCCACGTCCGCTCCGGTCAGTGCCCCGCGCTCCAGTAGCGCCCCGGCCACCGCGCCGATCGTGGCCCACCGGTTATCAATCTCGCGGGAAAAAAATCGCCGACGGGCGTCGGTGAGCTCTTGGGAAAACAGGTGCTCCCAGCCACAATCGTCGTCTTCCATTTCCATGGTCATGGAGTCCAGATGGCGCCCCGCGGCTGCCATGATGAACGCATGTTCCAGGGCTATGTCCGGATCGTCTCGGCGGATCTCCACCCCACCCTGGCGACCCGGAGAAAACTGCGATTCGGCGCCGCCGATCCACACTCGATCCACATCCCACCCAAGCGCGTGGGCGACGACTGCTTGTCCCGCTGCGCGGTAGGCGCTGAAAACACGCATCTGCGTACGCAGGCTTTGTATAAACTCACTGGATATTTCCATGAGGATCGCTCCTATGCGGCCATGTCGAAAAGTGAAAGTTGCCCCTCGCACACCGGCCGCACGCGCGGACGGCGCGGCCCCATCTTCCGGACCGCCTGAAGTTTGGGTGGCAGGCGGTCGGGATCGATGCGGTCTCCCAGCAGGTCAAGCACGGGCCCTGGAGCGACCCAGTCCCGCGGCTTGCGACCGGCGCGGGAGGGTGGTCGGCGCGTCACGACCTCGGTCGTGATGGGGTCGTCGAGGTGGCGCGTGATTTCGCCCGGGTCGAGGTTGGTACGGGCCCAGGCCAAAAGTGCATTTTGCAAATTTCGCACATGTTTTTGGCTGATGCCCAAGGCGCCCGCGATGGCGCGCGTCTGGTGTTGGCCGTGCTGGGCGCTGGCGATCAGAACATCACGGTCTGGAAGGTCTGTGGGGGCCGCTCCGAGGATCGAGTTCCAGGCGTCGCAGTCCAGCAGCCTGGCCGGTGCCAGTGGGGCCCGGCGTTTGCCCCGCCCGTGGCGGCGCGGATCGGCGACCTGGGAAAGGTCGTCGCGGTCCTCATCAAGGGCCCGCCCTTGGAGCTTTGTTTCCCTGATAATTTTATTTCGTTCGAAGTTTGCGGAATGGCCAGCGGATAGGGATAGAAGGCGATTTCGCGCGGTGACCGTGCCGCCCATGGATTTAATGAGGTCTCGCTGCTGGTCGAGCGTGAGGCCGACCCATGGGGTGGATAGGCGGCAGTCTGGGTCGTCAATGGTGGGGCGGGTCCGGGTGCGCATGGCTAGACCCCCGACCGCGTAGAGCGGGGGCGGCCGGGTCCGGGCGTTGGGGTGGTCAGGGAGTCTAGGTAGTCGGCGAGATCGGCGACCGCCACAAGGCGGCGTCGCCCGATTTTGACAGTTTGTACAGGAAACGCGCCCGCTGCTATGTCTTTCCTGACTTTTTTCTGTGAAATCGCGCAGGCCTGCGCTGAATCGCTAATAGAAAGAAGCGCTTGCCCGGGGAAAAGCTGACGGAGTAATTCGAGATTTCGAGAAGTGTTGATTGTAGGGATAGCTCAGTCCTCAATTTCGAGGACAGAGCCGTACGCGGTTATATCAGGGATGGCGGCCTTCGGGCCGTGCCGTACACTCCACCTTCCCACCGCCTTGTTTTTACTGACAGGCCCGGGGCCGTCTGTCTGATGCCCGCCGGGTGCTGGTGCGCCTAGGGAACCCACCGCCACCACGATTAGGTTTCTTACGTGGCTGGCCACCCTGGTCTGCAACATGGCCGCACTCATAGCCAGGGCTAATAAGAACTATAGATGACCCCGGTCGGGGCGTCAAGCCCATGATTATCCACACAAACATGGCGCGTTATGATTGTGGTCTGTGTCCACCTCTTGTCCACCGGAGAAAGAAAATAGGGGGGCATCCAGGGTTATCAGGGGTGATGTTTTGTGAGGGATTTCAAGGGGTTTGCGTGTAAGTTGTTGTTTCGTCTAGGGGCGTTTTGAGACTCAAAATCCGGTGGTAGAGATACCGTGTGGGTTCGACCCCCTCTCCCGGCACCAATAAAATCAAGCGGTTAGCGTTTCCCCGTCGATTCCCGCCCTCGAATTTTGGACAATTTAGGGACACTCAGAATCGTGGGGGGTCCCATGGCCACGATAACCAAACGCTCGGGTGGCTGGCAGGTGAAGATCCGCCGCCGTGGGCAACCTACCCCTGTCCGATGCATTCGATACAAAAAGCAAGGCAGAGGCCTGGGCGGCCACGGTTGAGTCCGAGATCGCCCGTGGGATGTTCGTCTCGCCGGCCGAGGCCTAGGCGGCCATCTTGCAGAAGCCCTTGGAACGATACGCCCGCGAAATCACCCGCGTAAGAAGCCCTTCCCTGTCGACTGTGAGCGCGGCCACATTCAGTCATGGGCAGACTCGTCCCTGGCATCACGATCCCTGGCGAGTATTCGGGGTCAAGATGGGGCACGCGCGGTCAGCGACAGGGAGGACACGGTCTTGGTCCTAACACGATACGCCTTCACCTCGCGCTACTTTCCCATCTCTTCACCGTTGCGCGGATCAGTCTGGGGCATGGAATCTTTGGGAAACCCGGTCCAGCCCACCCGTGGGCACCGACCCCAAGCCTTCGCGCGGGCGTGACCGCCCTTGCGGGGTGATGGCAAGCGCGGCTCCTGGAAGCCGACAGCCCTACGGGCACGGCGGCAAGGCTCCACGCGGCGCCCTAGATATTGCGGCCCCGATCACCTGGGCCATCAAGACCGCCACGCGTCGCGGGAAGATCGCCGCCATGCGGTGGGAATATGTAGATCGGCGCGCCCATGTGTTGCTGATCCCCGAAACTGAGAACGGGACGCCCCGGCGCATCCGCTCTCCACGGCGGCGCTCGCGGTCCTGGATGGGCTTGCCAGGCGCCCTGTACGCTTTTGGGCGAGTCCGGGCAGGTCTATCCGAGTTTTTCCAATAATTTCCATTGGTGTCGTTTTGCATTTATGCGGGCCCAGATATTTCCATGTAACTCGCGCTGACATTGGCTGGCACAACGGTTCGGACGGGCGCTCGGGGGCGAGGCGCGCGAGCGAGCAGACGTGTCTTTCCTTGGTATCGTCAGCGGCCCGTCTTTATCAGGCATAAGCTCCGGACTATGGCCTTGCATGGCGGCCGCCCAAGCCTTCATAAGGCCGGACAAGGCGGTCTTATCGCCATCCCCGGCTTTCCTTATCGCACCCCAAAACAATTTTTATGGCCCAAAGATCATTGGTGTCGGAAACGACCGGTGACGCAAGATTCCGGTCCGCGCGCCTCGCGCCCCGACTATACCTTCCGCTATATAAGTTTATGCTAAAAAGCACTGGCGTGAGGCAGCGACGGCGCGTATAGTTATTAACCCAATCGGCGCCTTTTTGCGATCCCTTCGAACCCTGCGTTCGATATGCCATCCGACAAGGGACGACGAGTAACCTGGGTATGACTTTCGCGGATAGGCGGACGTAACCCCGTTAAGCCGGTCTCAGGCAAACCACGGCCGCCGCAAGGTGTGCTGAGGGTGACATGCGGCCTTGACTTTGAGAGGACCATTGCGTGGAATCTCGGTTTCCCCATCCCTACTTTAGTTCGCATCCCAAATGGCGCTGGTTCATCCTGGTCACAGTGCTGATCGGGGCGTCGATGTCGGCCCTAGACGTCAGTATCGTGAATGTCGCCTTACCGACACTGCAGGGGGACTTCAAAGTCAACATGGCGGTCATCGAGTGGGTGGCGATGGCCTATATGCTCACCCTCACCATCTTCCTTCCGCTCTTTGGGCGCCTTGCCGACATCTTCGGCCGCACCAAGATGTACAACACCGGTTTCGTGGTCTTTACCGTCGGCTCGGCGCTCTGCGGACTGGCCTCCTCCGCCGGCTTTCTGGTTGGCGCGCGCATCCTGCAGGCAATCGGCGCGGGCCTCCTCCAGGCCAACTCCGTGGCAATCATCACCGCCGCGTTTCCAGCCAACGAGCGCGGACGCGCCATTGGCATCCAGGGCGCGGTGCAGGCGGTCGCCATGTCGGTCGGTCCGTTCGTCGGCGGCATCCTGATCTCGGCGGTCAGCTGGCGGGCAATCTTCTACGTCAATGTGCCGATCGGCATCATCGGGACGTTCGCGGCGCTCTACTGTCTGCCGGCGGCCGTGCACTCCGACAAGGCGCGCGAGAAGATCGACTACCTGGGTACCGCCTTCTTCGCCACCGGTCTTGCATTCCTGGTGCTTGCGGTCAACGAGGGCGAGACCGTCGGCTGGACCGCCCCCATCATCCTGACCTATTTCGCGCTCGCCGCGGTCCTGCTCAGCGCCTTCCTGATCACCGAGATGCGCGTCGCGCACCCCATGATCGATCTCGCGCTCTTCAAGCGTTACGCGTTCTGGGCGGGTAACCTGACCGGAATGATGTCCTATTACGTCCTGTTTGCCGTGCTCTTCCTGATGCCCTTCTATCTGGAAAAGATCGCCGGCTACAACCCGGTGGTAACAGGGTCCATCCTCACGCCCATCCCGCTTGCCATGGCGATCGTGGCCCCGTTCGCGGGCCATATCTCAGACAAGTACGGCTCGCGCCTCATGACCATGTGGGGCATGGCGGTGTGCGCGCTTGCGACTCTGCTCCTGATCTTTACCGGCCGCTCTCCTAACATGCTGATATTGATCGTGGAGCTTGTCATCCTGGGGATCGGCATGGGTCTTTTCACGCCCCCCAACAACTCGGCCATCATGGGCTCGGTCCCGCGTGAGCGCCTAGGAGTGGCGGGCGGCATCCTCAATATGATGCGCGCACTCGGCCTCATCTTCGGAGTCGATATCTCGGGCGTGATCTTCACCTCGGTCGAGCATGGCTATATCGCTCAACACGGCTACAAGGTGACGGTCTTCAAGGATCTGCCGGTGGCGCTGCGCAAAGAGGCCTTTCTGCACGGCTTCGCCCCGGTCATGATCACTCTGCTCGTGATCAACGTCATCGCCGGGCTCCTGTCGGCCGCCAAGAAGGACCAGGAGCATAAGGGCCCCATCGAGCACGGCGAACCGATCGATCTCATGTAAGGTCTTAAGGGGCCAGGACTGGCTGGTCCTGGCCCCCTTAAGCACCACCCGGATACCTGATCCCCGAACGACGGCCTTAGGGCCGGCCTTGCGGTCCACGGCACCCCTACTGTCCGTGGCCTATACCGCCCAACTCGTTTTTCTATTTCCTCGAAAGGATCGCCCGGGCTTGGGTTGAGCGATCAGCCGGCGGCCTGCATGGGGATGGCGTGGCTGCTGCGTACGATGCGGTTGTGCGCATCGACATAGATGAGGCGGGGTTTCATCGCCTGGATCTCGTGCTCCTCATAGATGCCGAAGGCGCAGATAATGATGAGATCACCAACGGCGGCCTTGTGGGCCGCGGCGCCATTTACCGAGATGAGGCCGGAGGCCGGCTCCCCGCGTATGGCGTAGGTGCTGAAGCGTTCGCCGTTGCGGACATTGAATACATCGATACGCTCGTACTCGCGGATGCCGGCGGCATCCAGCAAAGTCGCGTCGATGGCCACCGACCCTTCGTAGTCGATCTCGACCTGGGTGACGCGTACGCGGTGCAACTTGGCGTGAAGCATGGTTTTCTGCATAAGGGTATTATCCGGCTTTCGTGCATTCCTGCCAATGCCCGCCAGCGGCTGCCCCAATCCTGCGAAATTCCAGATTATCGATGAGCCGGGTGCGTCCAAGACGCGCCGCCGCCAACACCACGAGATCCACGTCGTCGGGAGACGGTGGCGCGAGATCGGCGGCGCGCCGTACGGCGAGATAATCGGGCATAAACCCGAGCGCCGTGAGGCGCGTCATGCCGGCCGCCTCGGCGTCCGCCGGCGCCATGCCGGCCGCCACCTGCGCCGTGGTCTGCGTCAATGTCTCATAGAGACCCGGGGCGCGAGCACGCTCGGCGGCGCTGAGATAGGTATTGCGCGTGCTGAGGGCCAACCCATCGCTCTCACGCACGGTATCGACGCCGACCACGCTCACCGGGAGCATGAGGTCCGCGACCATGCGCGTCACGATCCGCCACTGCTGGTAGTCCTTCTTGCCCATATAGCAGGCGCGTGGGCGCACGACGCCAAGCAGCCGCGCGACGACCGTCGTCACCCCCTCGAAATGGCCCGGGCGGTAGCGTCCGCACAGATCCTCGGACAGCCCCGGCACCCGCACCACGGTCTGCTGCTCGCGGCCGCGCGGGTAGATGGCGGCCTCGGTCGGAAGGAAAACGGCGTCGACCCCGGCGTTCGCGAGCCGTGCGCAATCGGCCTCCTCGGTGCGCGGATAGGCGGCGAAGTCCTCATGCGGCCCGAACTGCAGGGGGTTTACGTAGACGCTCGCCACCACGCGCGCATGGTGGCGAGCACCACCCACGAGCGCCATGTGGCCATCATGGAGCCCGCCCATGGTCGGCACAAAGCCGATGTCATCCGGCCACCGAGCACGGTGCTCCAGCCACTCGCCGAGCGTACGCACGACGATCATGGGCTATAGGTCGCGCAAGGTGGAACGGGGCGACCGCCGGAAAATTCACTCACCATAGCTCTCTTCGGCGGCAGGGAAGGTGCCCTCCCGCACGGCCGCGACATAGGCCGCGAAGGCCGCCGTGATGCCACCTCGTCCCGCCAGAAAGTCGCGCACGAAGCGCGGGCGGCGCGCACCCATCCCTAGGGCGTCATGCATGACCAGGATCTGGCCATCGCATGATGGGCCGGCCCCTATGCCGATGGTCGGCACCGTCACCGCCGCACTGATCTCGGCGGCAAGCGCCGCGGGTACCGCCTCCAGCACAAGAAGCGAGACCCCGGCATCAGCCAACTCCTGGGCCTCGGCCATGAGCCGCGCGCCGTGGCTACCACGCCCCTGCACGCGGTAGCCGCCGAGGCTGTGGACGAACTGCGGCGTGAGTCCGATATGGCCGCACACCGGCACCCCGCGCGCCGCGAGATAGGCGGCGTTCGCCGCGAACGGGCCAGCCCCCTCCCCCTTCACCATGTGCGCGCCGGCACGCATGAGCACCCCGGCATCATTCAAGGCTCGATCGGCGCTCCCCTGAAAGCTCAAAAACGGCAGGTCGGCCATGAGCAGGGCGCGGCTCACCGCGCGCGCCACGCAGCGCGTGTGATAGGCCATGTCGTCCAAGGTCACGGGCACGGTGCTCTTGCGGCCCTGAACCACATTACCAAGCGAATCACCGACCAGGACGATGTCCATGCCGGCCTCATCCATGGCGCGCGCGAAGCTTGCTTCATAGGCGGTCATGGCGGCAATCTTGCGGCCCTCCCTTTTCAGGGCGGCGAGCCGCGGCAAGGTAATCGTCTCGGGCGCGCTCATGATCCGGCCCTCGATGCCAGAGGGTTGAAGAAGTGTCGTCCGCTATGGATGCCGCGGATCGATTCGACAAGCGAGACCAGGTCCTCGTCGCTCTCAACGAAATTGGCCTCGGCGGCGTTGACCATGAGTAGCGGCGAGTCCTGGTAGCGATGAAAGAACTCCGTATAGCCCTCGGCAAGCGCCGCCAGGTAGTCACGGTCGACATGCTCATAGCTGCGGCCCCGGCGCCGGATGCGGTCCATCAACACGTCCACGGGGGCCTGCAGGAATACCACCAGATCGGGTGTCTGGACCGGTTCTGGCATGGTCGATGTGATCTGTTCATAGAGCCGCCATTCGTCGTCGTCTAACGTGATGCGGGCGAATACCCGGTCCTTGGCCCAGAGGAAATCCGCCACTACCCCGCCGCGCAGAAAATCGCCCTGGGCGAGGTCTTCCAGCAGACGGCGGCGCTGGAACAGGAAAAAGAGCTGCGTGGCCAGCGCGTAGGCCCGGCGATTCTCGTAAAAGCGCGCGAGAAACGGGTTTCCCTCCGGCTCCTCGAACAGACCCTCGAGACCCAGGCGCAACGACAGCCTCCGGGCGAGGCTCGTCTTGCCCACCCCGATCGGCCCTTCGATGACGAGAAACGATCCCGCAGACAATGATATCGGCACCGCTGCCTGTCCCCTCACAGAAGCCTCCTCACCATCGCCTATCCAGTCGCTCCACCCGCTGATCGCGCACCGCGCGCGCAAGGTCCGCGAGCGCCCCGAGCCCGGGGATGCGAAAATCCGGCATGATCTCCACCCAAGGATACAGCACAAAAGCGCGCTCCTGCAGGCGCGGATGAGGCAGGCTCAAGGCCGGGTCCTTGCGGGTCACGCCTTCGTAGTATACGAGGTCGACATCGATGGCGCGCGGCTCATTGCGCACGCCGGTACGGACCCGCCCGAGCCGCCTCTCGATAGCAAAAAGCGCATCAGCCAACCCCTCGGGTGTCAACGCCGTCTGCAGCCGGCACACGGCATTCAGGTAATCCGGCTGCCGCTGCCCACCGATGGGGGCCGTCCGATAGAGCGAGGAGGCCGCCACCAGGGTGGTCTGCGCAAGACCGGAAAGGGCCTGACGCGCGACCGACAGGGTGGCCGCGGTCTCCCCGAGATTGCCGCCCAGCCCTATGATAGCGTCAACCGCCGGCCGCACGCCGTCTACGCCGCTTGCGCGGACGCTTCTCGCCCTGCCCGTTCAAGGCCCCCACCATGGCCTCGCGCTCCTCGGCCGCGACCTCCTGGAAGCGCGTCCACCAGTCGAACAACTCCATCTGCGCCTCACCGGAGGCGGCACGCAGCCCAAGAAAATCGTAAGCCGCCCGAAATCTCTTGCTCTCCAGAAAACGGAAGGCATGGCGCCCGGCACGCCGCTCAAAGCGCGATTGCAAACCCCATATCTCGCGCATCGGCACGCTGAAACGCTTGGGGATCATGATGACCCGCAACTGTTCGCGCAGCACATGCTCGGCGGCATGCGTCCACGCCTCGGCCGGGACCCCGCCCTCGGCAATGTTGTGCATGGCCTCTTCGCGCACACCCTCCCAAAGCAGCGCCGCGAACAGGAAGGCCGGGGTCACGGGTTTACCCTCGGACAGGCGCCGATCGCTGTTGGCGAGCGCGCGCCCAAGCAACGAGTCGCGATCAGCATGGGGACCCAGGATCGTGGCCACCCCGGGGAACAGCACCTCGAACAGCCGGTGCTCACACAGCGTCTCGTAAGTCGCGGCGGCATTGCCGGTATGAAAGAGCTTCAGCACCTCCTCGAAGAGCCGCGCTGGCGCGACATCCTGCAAAAGCGGCCCCAGGGCGGGCAGCAGCTCTCGCCCATCCTCGGTCAACTGAAGACGCAATTTGGCGGCGAAGCGCACGGCGCGCAACATGCGCACCGGGTCCTCGCGAAACCGCGCCTCCGGGTCGCCTATGACCCGCAGCTTGGCACTCGTCAGGTCGCGAAGGCCGTCGACGTAATCCGTAATGAGGCCCTCATCGGGATCGTAATAGAGGGCGTTGACCGTGAAGTCGCGCCGGAAGGCGTCTTCCTCGAGGGTGCCGAAGACGTTGCCGTCGTCGTTTTCAAAGTCCGCGGAGGGCGCGGCACGGTACGTGGCGACCTCGACGATCTCGCGCCCGAAGTGGACATGCGCCAACCTAAAGCGCCGGCCGATCAGGCGTGCGTTGCGGAACACCTGGCGGATCTCCTCGGGCCGCGCCTGGGTCACGACGTCGAAATCCTTGGGCTCCTGCCCCAGAATGAGGTCACGCACGCAACCCCCGACCACATAAGCGGTATAACCCGCGTCTTTCAGCCGCTCTATGACCTGACGGGCATGCGGACTGATCCTCCCTGGTATCAAGCCGTAGGATGTGGCATCCACGATCCCCGGCGCCTTACTGATGTCT
This sequence comes from Pseudomonadota bacterium, assembly GCA_021841585.1. Classification (GTDB taxonomy): domain Bacteria; phylum Pseudomonadota; class Gammaproteobacteria; order Acidiferrobacterales; family Acidiferrobacteraceae; genus Acidiferrobacter. Next base: position 15,217 of record JAKBUS010000032.1, read on the forward strand.
GTCAAAGGAAAAAGAACCCTCCTGAGCTCAAGTTTGTTTCAATTTGCAGAGAGCCTTGTATAATAGCACCGCTTCGCCGGCGACCAAGAATCGTCGCGCATTGCTCCCTTCGTCTAGTGGCCTAGGACGCTGGCCTCTCACGCCGGTAACAGGGGTTCGAATCCCCTAGGGAGCGCCATTTCCCACGCTTGATATTCGCGCGCCGTGGCCGCACATCACCCCCGAACCGAATGAAAGGGGGATCCATGGCCACGTCGCCTTACATGACCGACGTCACCGAAAGCAACTTCGATCAAGCCGTCCTCGCCCGCTCGCGCGAGGTGCCCGTGCTGGTCGACTTCTGGGCGGCATGGTGCGGGCCGTGCCGATCGCTCATGCCGATCCTCGCCAAACTGGCTGAAGAGTACCAGGGCCGGTTTTTTCTTGCCAAGGTCAACAGCGATGAGGAGCAGCGGCTCGCGGGCCGCTTCGGCGTGCGCAGCCTGCCGACCGTGAAGCTCTTCAAGAACGGCGCGGAGGTCGCTCAATTCGTGGGGGCGCAACCGGAGCGGATGATTCGTGAGCTGCTCGATGCCCATATCGGCAGGCCTTCCGATGCGCTGTTGGGCGCGGCCTTGGATGAGGAAGCCGCTGGCGACCGCGCAGGCGCCCTTGCCCGGCTTGAGGCCGCGCACGAGGCCGATCCGGGAAACGACCGGCTGACCGCCCATCTCGGGCGGCTCTTATGCGAGCAGGGCCGGGTAGCCGATGGCGAAGCGGTCCTGAAGGGGCTGTCGGCGCGCGCCCTGGGAGACGCGGAGATCGGGGCGGTGCTGGCGCGGCTCGAGTTTGTACGCATGGCCGCCGATGCCCCACCCTTGGCCGATCTCGAGCAAACCGTCAGCGCACACCCCGAGGACCTGCGCGCGCGGCTGAGCCTTGGGGCACGCTACCTCCTTGCCGGCCGTCATGAAGAGGCCCTCGAGCAGTGGCTTGCGATCGTGCGGACCGATCGGCGCTTTGGCGACGATGCCGCGCGCCGGGCGCTGCTTACGGCCTTCACCATGCTTGGCGGAAAGGGCGATCTCGTGCGCCGCTACCGCAGCCTGCTCGCCGCCGCCATTACCTAACCCGCGCCCACCGCGCGGCCGGCGGCGGGTCCGCCGGCCGCCGCGTGCCCGTAATAGTCGACATACCACTCCACGAACCGGTCGATACCGGTCTCCACAGAGGTGGCGGGCTTGAAGCCGAGGTCGGCGGCCAGATCGTCGACATTGGCAACCGTCGAGGGGACATCCCCCGGCTGCATGGGCAACATCTCGAACCGGGCCTTGCGGCCGAGCCGCTCCTCGAGCACTTGGATATAGCGCATGAGCTCGACCGGTTGGCTGTTTCCGATATTGTAGAGACGAAACGGGGCGTCGCTGGTGGCCGGATCCGGCGTTGCCGGCGACCAGCCGTCGGCGGGTCGTGCCGGGCGGTCGATCACGCGCACCACCCCTTCCACGATGTCGTCGATATAGGTGAAGTCGCGCACCATGCGCCCATGATTGAAGACCTTGATGGGGGCGCCCTCCAAGATCCCTTTTGTGAACAAAAACAATGCCATGTCTGGACGCCCCCACGGCCCATAGACCGTGAAGAAACGCAGGCCCGTGCACGGCAGGCGGAACAAGTGGGCATAGCTGTGCGCCATGAGCTCGTTGGCGCGCTTACTGGCCGCGTACAATGACACGGGGTGGGCGACACCGTCGTGCTCGGAAAACGGCTGCCGGCTGTTGGACCCGTACACGGAACTCGATGAGGCATATACGAAATGCCCGACCCCGCCGTGGCGGGCTCCCTCGAGGAGGTTCACGAATCCCACGATATTGGCGTCGACATAGGCATGCGGATCCTTGAGGGAGTGACGCACGCCGGCCTGCGCCGCGAGATTCATGACGGCATCGTAATGCCCGGCGGCAAAAAGCTCGGCCACGGCCTTGCGGTCGGCGATATCCAGATGACGGAAGGTAAAACCAGGGCGCGCCTCAAGACGCGCAAGACGTGCCTTCTTCAGCTCCACCGAGTAGTAATCGTTCAGATTGTCGACCCCGGTCACGGTATCCCCGCGCTCGAGCAATCTGTGGGCAAGCGCCGAGCCGATAAACCCGGCCGCCCCGGTAATCAAGATATGCATATCACCATCCTTGCGTCCTACCGCACCATTATAACCGCCAGACCGAAAGCCCGCATGCCGAAAGTGCCGCGGCGTCGAATAGCGCCTTTACGTCGGCGAACACCCCCCCGGGCCTGACCTTGCCCGCCAGGGTCTCCGCATCCAGGGCCAGGAAATCCGCGTGCGCCACGGCCACCACCATGGCGTCCGCGACCGGCAGCTGCTCCCAAGGCAGCAGCGTAATACCATATTCCTCGCGCGCCGCGTCCTGCGCCGGCACCGGATCATGCACGAATACCTCCGCACCATAGGAGCGCAGCTCGCCTATGAGGTCTATGACCCGCGAGTTGCGCAAATCCGGACAGTTCTCCTTAAATGTCAGCCCCAGTACGTTGACGCGCGCGCCCTTCACCGCGCTCCCCGAGCGGATCATCTGCTTGACCGTCTGCTCAGCGACATACTGGCCCATGCCGTCATTGATGCGCCGGCCAGCCAGGATCACCTGCGGATGGTAGCCGACTTTATCCGCCTTGTAGGTCAGATAATAGGGGTCGACGCCGATACAGTGCCCGCCCACGAGTCCGGGACGAAACGGCAGGAAATTCCATTTGGTGCCGGCCGCAGCCAAGACCTCGCCGGTATCGAGATCCAGCTTGTGAAACAGGATCGACAGCTCGTTCATGAGAGCGATATTGAGGTCACGCTGCGTGTTCTCGATCACCTTCGCGGCCTCCGCGACCTTGATCGATGATGCCCGATAGATGCCGGCATCGATGATCGAGCCGTAGAGCGCCGCGACCTTCTCGAGGGTCTCGGCATCGTCCCCAGCCACGATTTTCATAATGCGCGTCAGGGTATGCTCCTTGTCGCCCGGATTGATCCGCTCCGGCGAATATCCGACATGGAAGTCCCGTCCGCAGCCAAGTCCCGAGCGCTGCTCGAGAATGGGCACGCAGATCTCCTCCGTGGCCCCCGGATACACCGTGGATTCGTAGACCACCACGGCGCCACGCTTCAGATGCTCACCAACCGTTCGGCTGGAGCGCACAAGCGGTCCCAAGTCCGGCTGGTGCGCCGCGTCTATCGGCGTCGGTACCGCGACAACGACATAATCCGCCTCGGCGATCGCCGCCGGATCCGTTGTCACTGCAAGTTCACTGGCCGCGCGCAAATCATTGCTCGTGACCTCCCCGGTCGGGTCGCAAAAATGCCGATAGCTGTCGACCTTCCGTTCGTCGAGATCAAAACCTATGGTACGCCACTTCTTGCCGAAGGCCACTGCCAAGGGCAGGCCCACATAACCAAGCCCCACCACCGCTACTGTCTTCATCACACGTCCCTGTCTATCTATGAACCTTCCAGGTCTGCCATTCCAATGGCCAACCGCCTCAGGCCGCCACGCTACTGGCCTTGGATATCGGCAGCAATAAGCCGAAAGCAGGATGGCGCGCAAAGCCACCGACCGCCACCATGAGGGCCTATTCCCACGGATGGGCCGCAAAGCCATGAACGGTGCGCGCATGAAAGTCCTTATCACCGGTGGTGCTGGATTTATCGGTTCCCATCTGGCCTCCCGTCTTGTATCCGACGGGTACACAGTCACAATTTTCGACAATCTTTCGACCGGGAAACGCGAAAACCTGCAAGGGCCGGCGGCGGCCGCGCGACTCGTGATCGCGGACGTGCGCGATGGCGAGGCCCTCATGCGCGCGGCCCGCGGCATGGACGCCATAGTGCACCTTGCGGCGGTGGCATCTGTCCAGGCAAGCATGCACGATCCGCTTGCCACCCATGCCACAAATTTCGGCGGCACTCTGAACGTTTTGCTGGCCGCCAGCGCTTGCCATGTGCCACGCGTACTGTATGCAAGCTCGGCTGCGGTCTACGGCGATGACGCGCCCACCCCGGTCTCCGAAAGCGCGCCATTGGCGCCACTTTCCCCCTACGCCGCCGACAAGCTCGCCGGGGAACATTACCTCGCTTACTTCGCGCGCACGCGGGGCGTGAACGCGACAAGCTTTCGCTTCTTTAACATCTATGGCCCACGCCAGGATGCAAGCTCCCCTTACTCGGGCGTCATCAGCCTTTTTGCCGAACGCCTGGCCGCGGGCGCGCCATTCGTCATCTATGGCGACGGCCGCCAGACCCGTGACTTCGTCTACATCGACGACCTGATCGAGGTATTGGCGCGCGCATTGGTCCGTGACGATCTGTCATGCGCCGTCATGAACGTCGGCACGGGCCTCGAACAAGACCTGCTGGCCCTTGTAGGCGCTTTTGAGATGCTTGCCGGCCGACCGATAGAGTGCGACTTCAGGGCCCCGCGCGCCGGGGACATTCGCCGCTCGCTGGCCGATGTCACGCAACTTCGGGCGACATTTGGCTACGTCCCGCGCACCCTTTTGTCCACGGGCCTTGCGTATCTGCTGCACGACACAGCACCCCTTGCGCGTTGCGCCACTTGAACCATTCATCGACCTGACCGCGATACCTTCTCCGGCACCCGCCTATCCAGGGGCAGGCCAATTTTTGCCACCCATTACCACGCCCACGGCCACTCCGACTTTCGTCCGATGCCTAAGGCTGGCGATTTTCCTAACAATAGCGCTTCCGCTCGTCCTCCTCCCTGAGCGGCGCCTTAAGCCTTTAAGGCCTTTATGACCTCCGGCTTTCCCCCCCTAGTCCGGAGGTTTTTTTTCGTCCGCCGGACGCCCGAGATCCATCGCCCCAACGGCACCTGCCGCTTTTACATAAGGCTATTCCATGACGCGCGAGAGGTGGCGGGATAGGTTATTTCGATACTCGTCGTTTCGGCATTTTTGCCATGCGGTGTTTCCAAATCATTAATTTGTGGTTTTAGTCGGAGAAAATCACACAATATCGGGCTTTTGTCCGATGACGGCCTAAAGGGCATCTCCTAGACTGCCTCCAATGTCATGCACCTCCACACGGGAGTGCATTCTTAAGCATTTCTTCAGACAAAAAGGAGACGGGATTCATGCCGAATGAGCGCAAAAGCAAGCGCGGTTTCGCGGCCATGGACGCTAACAAGCAGCGTGAAATTGCCAGCAAAGGCGGAAAAGCCGCGCACGAAAAGGGCACGGCTCACGAATTTACGCCAGAGGAGGCGCGCGAGGCGGGGCGCAAGGGTGGCGAGGCCGTGAGCCAGAATCGCGAACACATGGCGGCCATAGGGCGCAAGGGCGGAGAAAGCTCTCATGGCGGATGGGAAAGCCGACCTCGGCAGGGCAGCGAAACCTATTCCGAGGGCCATAAGAGCGAACCGCAGGTCAAGCGCGGTGAAGGCGAGGGAACGGACACGGCGGCAACGCACCACGGTGGATCCAAAAGCGGGAAGTCCTCGTAAGACCCGCGCGCGGCCGTAGAGGCCGCGCGGATTTTTACCGCAGTGCTCGCAACCCCGCCCGAATCGAAATCCTTAACCCTTTTACTGCGCCACACAAGACAGCCACAACCGTCTTCGGTCGTGGCGTCGGATGGCTTTTTCCAGTCAACCATGGGATGCGCCTTTCAGGCGCCGCTCGATCATCATGGCAAGCCGCCATTTGAGCGTGCGCAGCACCTTCGGACTTTTGGTCCAGCTGTGAGTGGATCGAATCGCGTGGTCTATGACGCGCAATACCGCTTTTCTCCCATACAGATGCGAGGCCATGTGCAGATATTCGTAGTCCTGGTATCCGGCCCGTATCATCATGAGCCGTATGCTTTGTATGGGTATATCGCGCTTGCCGCCGATGATCGACGGCACCCCGGGATAGAAAAGCGTACCGTCGCCGTTGCCCCCGAAGTGGTACTGGTCTTTCCACGGATTCTTGCGGCCCATGCTGAAACCGATGTCCGTGTCATAGTACAACTCCCCTTGCATTTCGTACTTCCATGTCAGCCACGGCATGATGCGATTGTATATGGCGGGCTGGTCTATCATGTAGCTCGGCCATCCAAGACTGCTGCGCTTGCCGAGCACCCAGCAACCGTGGCTCATGCACGACTGGTACCACCAAAGCTTGAGGTGGTAGCGCTTGGCTTCGCGTCCAAGCATGGGCCGCTCGTTCACATCGTCGAGCCCGTCCACGTCGTTTATGACGGGACACAGGATGCCGAAATTCTTGAGGTTCAGCCTATGCACATGAATGGTCGTCACCATGGGCCAGATAGCGTGCGTGGCGCGGCGGATGATGAGTGCGCGCCGGTCAGCAAGCGCGAACTGCGCGGGCGTATGCGGCTCGTCGACGCCCAGCGCGTACAGGCCGACATGCCAGTGCTCGTGACGAAAATGGCGCGCCCATGCCCGGAAATAGGCGAGCTGCTCGCGCGGCGGCATCTTGTGGTAGAACACATGCGTCAGCCAGCGGACGTCGGTCACGCGCCATCGGGCGCCATGGGCGGCCTTGCAGCCGGTCATGAACGGCCGCACCTCCTGGTCGTATTCATGCCAATTCAAGGTGAGCCGACCGTGCGCCCAGTGCATGGGCGCGGGGATGCCGGAGCCCCCGCCCAGGGCTATGCGATCCTTGAGCGCCGCGATGTTGAAAAGCTGAGTGAGGTGCATGAGCTGGGCGTTCGACAGCCGCCCGTAATGGCCACGGAACACGAGCGAAAGTGGCGCGCCGTCGAAGCCAAAGCTTGACGGCAGAGAGGAGGTCGCGGGAATGGCGAATGGCAAGACCCGCAAATGCACGCGCAGTACCCGCACCTGAACGCGCCCATGGGCGCGGACCATGACCGCCACGGTTCCCCGGTAACGGCCGGAGCTCACGGTGCGCGGCACGTAGATATCGATCCAGAAAGACTGCGTGAATCGCGCCGGTATCGTCCACGGCAGGGCGTTGCGCCGTTCGTGGTAATAATTGTCGACCGTCGGAATCAGGGCGTCTGGCCACAGGCCCACGGGGGCCACGACATTGGTGGGGTGTACGGTCCTTATGAAGGCCTCGCGATAGACCGTCATCTGCCAGCGGCCGATCACCGAGGCATGATCCTCGAGCGCGGTCGGCACGATACGCAGCACCCGCAAAGAATGACTGCCCCTGACCGAGATCTGCAGGGCGGCGTATTCGCCATGGGCCGCGAACAGGTGAATCACCGGCCGCATCTGGGCGGGGACATCGGGACGGATCTTGTGCGTGCTGTGCGAGAGCCATACGGACATGTGGGCGCAGGCGACGCCCGCCCATGACAGACAGCTGGCGAGCGCCGCGGCCCTTACGAGACTGGCGCGGATGGGCGCGCGCCGCCGCGATCGATATCCGTATCGGGTAATGATATTCGCCGGACCGGAGGTTTCATTTAGCCGGCCGGGCCGTGCAAGCTTTGATTGATCTTCCATGACTCCCCTCGTGCTGTTTCACCCGCCGTCTGTGGTCAAGGCCCGCCTACACGGCCTTTTTTCGGGTTCGTATTCCGAGTTCCGCGGCATACGAGCGGCTCGTGTTCGAGATCGTGTAGCGCGCGCCGACCATGTCGCGCGCGGCCTCCCCAAGCGCGCGGCGCCGGGCGCCGTCGCCGGCCAGCATGGCGAGCGCGTCGGCCATGGCCGGGGCATCTCCCGGCGGGACCAGTATCCCGGTACACCCGTCGTCTATGACCTCGGGGATCGCGGTAATGCAAGTCGCGACCACCGGCAAGGCGGTGGCCATGGCCTCCAGGACCGCGATCGGCAGGCCCTCATGGCGTGAACTTAAGACATAAATATCGAGCTCACGCAAAAACGCCGGGACGTTGTCGCAGGACCCGCGAAAGCTTACGAGGCCGCGCAGGCCCAGCGCCTGGGCACGCTCCTTGAGCTCCGCGGAAAGCGGTCCGTCGCCGGCGATCTCGGCGAAAAAACGCACGTTTCTGGCCTTTAAGAGCGCGAGCGCCGCCAGCAAGGTCGGGTAATCCTTTTCCGCAACCAGGCGCCCCACCGCGCCGATACGCACCACCGGACAAAACTCCGCGCGCGGGGCGCCTGGCTTGTAGCGATCGGTGTCCACGCCGTTATAAATGGTGAGCAGGCGCTCCCGAGGGACGCCGAGGGTCGCGAAAAACTCGGCAAGATTGCGCGATACGCAGGTAAAGCGCGTCACCAGGCGGCTTGCGACCGGGAGCAGGCGCCGCATCCAGCGCGTGCGCGCGATCGTATAGGCGGAATGCTCGGTGTAGACGATATTGAAGCAACCCACGAGATAAGCGGGCACCAGCACGTTGACCAGCGATCCCAGATGATGCACATGGATGGCCCGCGGCCTTATCCGATAGAAATATCGCGCCGTGCGCAGCCAGCGCCCAAAGAGCCTGTGGCCACCGATATCGAGCAGATCGTAGGGTATGCCGGCCTCCTCGAAGGCCTTGATCAGGGCCCCCGAGCGTTCGTAGAGGCAACAAATGCGTGTCTTGATGCCGTAGGCCTGCCACTCCTTGCAAAGACTGAAGGCCAGCATCTCAGACCCCCCCACCAGGGGCGCGTAAATCACCTCCACCACCACGTCCTGTCGCTTCATAGATTCCTCGCTTTAAAACCCGCGGCACGGGCCGCAAGAGGACCCCTCGGCTACCCTTCCCCTCCCTCGCCCGCGCCCCATAGGAGCCCCGCGATCACGCCGGATGACGATTGGCGCGTCCGACGACGAAGGCCTGCGTCCCCATGGAAGATCGAAGCCGCGATAAGCCATGGAGCCCAAAGCCTGCTTCCTTCTTCAAGATCGCCGTCATGAGCCGGTCCTCTGGCGCGTGCCCGCCATGCGGTCTTTGGCGGGCGGGCTGAGTCCCGGTTTCCCCACAAGCTCATCACAAAGCCCCATGAAATCACGCGCGCGCATCTCCCAGGATTGGGCCGCCGCATAGGCCAGGCGCCGAGCCTTGTCCGCCGGATCGAACGGGTAACGGGCAATAACCGCCTCAAGCGCCGCCAGGTAGTCCTCGTGACCGCGCGCGCAACGCACATGCGGCTCATGCGCCGCGAGCTCCGGAATCGGGACCGACACAACCTCCTGGCCCAAGGCCAGGTATTCGAGTAGCTTCAAGGGATTTACGCTCCCCACATGTTCGTCGTCACGGTAGGCCACGAGCCCCACATCGAACACCTGTATGACCGACGGCAGATCGGCATAGGCCACGGGTCCGACGGCGTGGACGTTGGGCAAGCGCTTCAGTGGCGTGATATCCACCTCCTCCCTGCCGACCAGGACCAAGGAGGCCTCGGGAAACCGGCGCGCGATCTTTTCCAAAAGCTCGATATCGACACGCGCCCCGATAATGCCCTGAAACCCGATGATCGGACGCGGCAGGGCCGATAACGCCGCAGGCAATGGGCCCGGGTTTTGGAAGTGTGCGACATCCACCCCTTGCGGCATGTAGATAGGCCGCCTGCCTTGCCAGGTCTTGCTGTCTACAAGCGCCCGCGCCGTGACCACCGTGGCATCCGCGCGCGCCAGCATCAGCCGTTCACAGACCTCTATCAACCGCGCATCCGAATCGTGCATGCGCGCGTAGTCATCCATGCAAAAATAGATGGTGGCATCGGGCTGCAGGCTGTTGGCGAGCGCTACGGCGGCCGGGTTGGTAGCCACAAATATCACCTTGTATCCGCCAAAACGCGCCAACACCGGCCGCAACTGGCGGGCAATGAGCCATCCATTGACCGATCGCACCGACGGCAATCGGTGATATGGAAGGGCGCGTGGATGCACAACCAGCGGACCATTGTGCTTGCGGCGCGGCGCCGGCCGCAGCGACGCCCAGCCCTTATGGACGGCCCGCACGATATCGCGGCGCGACAGGCGTGGGCTGCGTTGGGCGATGCTATTGATCCAGATTACCGGATGGTTGCGGACCACGACCCCGATGATGTGAGAAAGACTGCAGGGGTGGCGCCCCCAGTCGGGCCCCGCGGCCACGAACAGATAGCGGTGCGGCGCGCTCACTTGACCTTCTCCCAGCGCACCGATAGCCGTCCCGCCAGATAATAATACGATCCGGCGATGGCGGCCCAATTCAAGACGCAGAAGGCATACGGGATATTGAGCCATGGTCGCTTCGAGGGCTGCACGAACACGGCAATCAAGGCCAACCCATAGAACAGGGCCTGGGCCGCGAATACGATGGCGCGCAGAGGCCATGGCAAACCCAAGGTGCCGACTAGCATGAACACGAGCGCATAAGGGACCAGCAGGCGAAAGACCTTGTGCGACCAGAACTGCCAGGCGATCGGGCTTTGCGGCAACAAGAGCCGCCAATAGCGAGCGATGATCTGATAATTTCCGGCAAGCGTCCGGCGCTTGCGCACGAACTCGTGACGACCGCCCTGAGTGGCGCGCTCGAAGGCAAACGCGCGCTGCTCGTAGCCAACCCGGTAGCCCTGCTTTATGACCTCGAGCGGAATCGCGAGATCGTCAAGAATGGTGTCGGTCGGCATCGGGTGAAACAGCGAACGGCGCATGGCATAAGCGGGCCCCGTCACCCCGACCACCGATCCCACGACCGCTTCCAGGGCGCGAATCGCCTTCTCATAGCGCCAATAGGCCCCAAGGCTACGGCTAAATCCGGTGTGCAAGGCCACGAGCCCGAGCTCGCCCGAGACCGCGCCCAGGGCCGGATCGGCAAAACGCGCCACCAGCCGTGGCACCGTATCCTCGTCGAACATCTCCCCGGCGTCGGTCATGATGACAATCGGCTCATGGACCAGACTCATCGCATAGTTGACGGTCGCCATCTTGCCGGACCGCACGCCCCGGTCGATCACGGTAAGCCTGGGGTCGGACACCGAACGGGCGGCGGCCAAGGTGCCGTCCGTGGAACCATCGGACACCACCAGCACGCGCAGCCGCTCGCGAGGATAATGCGAGGCCAGCACCACGCGCAGCTTGTCGGCGATGACGGACTGCTCATTGTAGGCCGGGATTACGACCGCGACCTCAGGGGGCACCGAGTCCCAATGATAGACAGGCCCCGGCCGACGCAGCCGCGCCAGCACCCATAAAACAGCGGGATAGCCCATATACGTATAGGCCGTGAACGCAAACGCCGCCCAGAACAGCGTGCTCATACCGCCTCCAGGACACGGCTGTAGAGGCTCTCGAAACGCTCAACACGCCGCTCCGGCGAGAAGCGTGGATAGAGCGCTTCACAGGCCTTGCGGCCCATGCGCACCGCCTTATCCGGATCACCCATGACCGATGCCATGGCACGCGCCAACGCGATAGGGTCGCCGGGACGCACCAGCAGGCCGGACACGCCATGAACCAGCATCTCGGGCACCGCGCCCACCGCAGTCGATACGATCGGCAAGCGCCACTGCATCGCCTCTAAAATGACATTGGGCATGCCT
>JAKBUS010000103.1 GCA_021841585.1 Pseudomonadota bacterium
GCTCGCGCTCATGGTCGTGCCCATTATTGCCGCCACCGTGCGCGATGCCCTGGCGCGGGTGCCATCCGAAACGAAGGAGGCCGCCTACGCGCTGGGCGCCACGCACTTCGAGGTGGTACGGCGTGCCATGTTGCCGACGGTGCGCGGCAACATCATAGGCGCCGGTATCCTGGGGTTGGGTCGCGCCCTCGGGGAGACCATGGCGGTCCTCATGGTCAGTGGCGGCGCCTTGAATTACTTCCCAGGCAATATCTACAGCCCGATCACGACCATGGCCTCGTTTATCGTTTCGCAACTCGACAGCGCCATGCAGGATCCGACCGGCATGGCCGTCAGATCGTTGGCGGAGATCGCGCTCATACTGTTCATTATTTCGGTCATCACCAATATCATAGCGCGCCTTCTTACCGGGGCTTCGCGTAATGCCACACTCGTTTAAGTTGTCGCGCATCGCACAGCGCAAGGGCCTGTCTGGTCTGGGCTGGGTCCTGGCTGCGGCATCGTTCGTGCTGGTCGCGGCGCCCTTGCTTGATATTCTTTACACCGTGATGCGCAAAGGGCTGTCGGCGTTGTCGTTCACGCTCTTTACGCAGGTCACGAATGGCATATCGGGGGGCCTGCTCAATGCCATTACCGGCACGCTGGTCCTGGTGTCCGGGGCCTTGGTCTTTGCCGCCCCGGTCGGCATTCTTGCCGGCATCTATCTCTCTGAGTTCGGGCGCGGCCGGTTCGGTCGCAGCGTGCGCTTCCTCGACGATGTCCTGGCGGGGGTCCCATCCATCGTCCTTGGATATTTCAGTTACGTCACTCTCGTAATCGGTCTGGGCTGGCAATTCTCGGTACTTGCTGGATCGCTGACGCTCGCCATCATGGTCGTCCCGTACGTCGCGCGCTTCACCGAGATATCTTTTCTTCAGGTCCCCAATAGCCTGCGCGAGGCGGGCTATGCCCTAGGGTTCCGCGAGCTCACGGTCATTACGCGCATCGCCCTGCCGCTTGCCCTTCCCGGGATACTGACCGGGGTGCTGTTTGCCATCGCCATCGCGCTCGGCGAGACCGCCCCCCTGATCTACACGGCCGGCTGGTCCAATTTTCTATGGAACGGAAAACTCATTCACGAGCCGATCGGCTATCTCACCTATGTCATCTGGAGTTTCATCAACCAACCCTATCGTTCGGCTCATGCGCTGGCATTCGCCGCCGCCTTCATCGTGATCTTGATGGTATTGCTCGTGAACGTGGGGCTTAGCGTCATCCTGCACCGCACGCGGCCGCTCGGGCCCGGGCAGCGCTGAGAGACAAGGCGGCGGGTGCCGATCCGGGCCTGCATCGCCCCCGCGCATGGCTTTAAGACAGTTTCGCAATAAATTACTACAAGACACAGATTTAAAAGAGTATTTCGAGTAAGCCATAGAAGAAGCCCTGGCCCTGCGCCGGGCTGACATGCCGTGGTGATACCGCATAACGGCATGGGGCCGCGCCCGGCATGCGCATGGATCCGCCCGCGACCCGCGATCGATCCCTAGCGGCGGGCGCGCGCGGCGGCCGGCCCCTCGAGCGCCGGACGTCCGAAGTAGAAGCCTTGCGCCCAATCGATGCCATGATCCCGGGCGATGCCCGCGAGCTCCTCGTCTTCGATCCCTTCGGCTATGGTCAGGATATTGAGCTCCTTGGCGATGCCCTGGATGCCCTTCAAGATAGAGCGCGCGCGCCCGCTCGTGCGCGCGGCCTTCAAAAGCTCCATCTCAATCTTCAGGAAGGAGATGGGGAGCGTGGTCAAATAAAGGAACGACGAATAGCCGCTCCCGAAATCGTCGATGGCGAGTCGCGCGCCGATATCGAGCAAAGGCTGCAGGGCCTGCAGGGCCGCCGCCGGGTCGCGCAATAGCTCACGCTCGGTGATCTCGACCACGAGCGGGTTGCGGGAACCCGTCAGCTCGCCCAGCACGTCGCATCCGCTAAACGCCGATGCCACGCGCGCGAGCAGTTGGCGTTCCTGCAGGAGCGCGGCCGAGACATTGATGAACCGCAGGCGCCGGTCACCTTGAAGGCTCTGCACCCGGCAGCGCTCAAGGGCCTGGTCGATGAGGGCCTGGTCGATGCGGCTCACCAACCTGAGATCGGTGGCAGCACCCATGAACTGGTCGGCGCCCAGGACCTGTCCGTGCGGCAGGACGATGCGCGCGAGCCCCTCCTCGGCGACCGGTTGGCCGGTCTGTAAGTTGACGATGGGCTGATAGGCGGCATGCACACGGTGATCGCCCAGGGCCGATTCCACCTCCGCCCCGAGCCGGCATAGTCCGATCTTGTTGGGGCGCGCCGCGATCACCGTATCGCGCCCCCGATCCTTGGCCTCCTGCAAGGCCGACGTCGCCTGGCTGATGGCGTCGCGCAGATTCTGGCTGGTCTCCGGGAACGAGGCCGCGCCGGCGGTCAAGGTCACGCCAAGCGGTCTCCCGCCCACCGCTGACGGGTCTCGGGCCACGCGATCGAGCGCCGCGCGCGCAAGAAGCAAGGCCTCGCCAATGTCCATGCTCGGCACGAACACTAGGAATTCATCGCTGCCAAACCGCGCCATGCGCGCGCCACGCGGCAGCGCCGACGCCAGCTGTCTTCCGACATCGGCCAAGAGCGCGTCGGCGGTCTCCGCCCCGTGGCGATCATTCAGTATGCGAAAGCCGTCGATATCGAAGAGGATGAGGCTGTAGGGCCTATCATCGGCGCCGGCAATGACGCGCTCCAGGGTGCGCAAAAAGGTGGCGCGCGGCGCAGACAGGTTGCCGCCCCCGGCGCGCCCTGCGGCGCGGCGCCGCAGGGCGCGCCATTGCCATACCGCGAGCGACCCGCCGATGGCGACGGCGCCGCCCTGGATGGCAAGCCCATACCAAAACGCGATCTTCGCCCCCAACAGGTCGATCCACGGGACCTCCAGGAGCTCGCGCGCGCCAAGCCCACCCGTCCCGAGCCTCATGATATGCGCCGCCAGCGCGAAGCCGAGCCCTGCGAGCCCCGCCAGGGTCCCGACGAATGCCGGCGCAAGGGGCTGGTGGGTCTTGGTTGGGGGCCGTTGGCGCGCACCTGTTGCCCACGCCTCCGATGGTTTCGGTTGCCGCCCGTGATTTGTCATGAATGCCATCTCGCGCACCTCCCGCCACAGCCCGCCGCGCAGACGAACCGTGCCGTACATTTACATTATTGCTTCAAAAACCATGCCAATGCCTCGCTCAGTTGCCGGGCTCCGAATACCGCGATGTCGCCGTGAGCCGCGCGCTTGGACACGTTCGCCGCCGGCACGATGGCGCGCTTGAAGCCAAGCTTCGCCGCCTCCCGCAGCCGCTCCTGGCCGCGGGGTACCGGGCGCATCTCGCCGGCCAGCCCCACCTCTCCGAAGACCACGAGATCGCGCGCCACCGGGCGATCCGTAAGACTCGAGGCGCAGGCCAGCAGGACGGCGAGATCGGAAGCGGTTTCCGTGACCCGCACACCGCCTGCGACATTCACGAACACATCGTGACGCCCCGTGGCATGCCCGCCATGGCGATGCAACAAGGCCAGCAGCATGCCCAGGCGCTGGCCGTCGAGCCCCAGGGCGACCCGCCGCGGATTGCCGCCCGGGCTCTCGTCGATCAAGGCCTGGACCTCGACGAGCAGCGGCCTGGTGCCCTCCTGCGTCACCAGCGTGACGCTCCCCGGGGCATTATGGGCGTCCTGACGGAGAAACAGCGCCGAGGGATTGGTCACCTCGCGCAGCCCACCCTCGGTCATCACGAACACGCCGATCTCGTTGACCGCCCCGAAACGGTTTTTGATGGCGCGGATCAGGCGGTAGCGGCTACCGCTGTCGCCCTCGAAGTACAAGACCGCGTCGACCATGTGCTCGAGCACCCGCGGCCCGGCCAGCTGGCCTTCCTTGGTCACGTGTCCGACCAAAAAGAGCGCCGTGTCGGTTTCCTTGGCGTAGCGTACGAGCGCGGCGGCCGCCTCACGCACCTGGGCGACACTGCCGGGGGCCTGCGCTAGGTGCGGCAGATAGACCGTCTGGATCGAGTCGATCACCAGCACTCGCGGGGTCTCCAGGCGCGCCTGAGCGATGATCGCCTCGATATCGGTCTCGGCCAGCAACTTCATGCCTGGCGCCACGAGCCCCAGCCTGCGGCCGCGCAGCGCCACTTGCGCCGTCGATTCCTCGCCGGTCACGTACAGGGCGCTCAGATCCGCGCTCATGGCCGCCAGCGTCTGGATCAAAATGGTCGATTTGCCGATACCAGGGTCGCCACCCAGCAGCACCACCGAGCCCGGCACCACCCCCCCTCCGAGCACGCGGTCGAGCTCCTGAAGGCCGGATGGCCAGCGCGTCACGCCCTCGCAGCGCACCTCCGCCAACGATATCGCGCGCTTGACGCCGGCGGGGGCATCGGCGGCGGGGGCGGCGGCGCCCATCGCCACCATCGTATTCCAGGCGGCACACGCATCGCATCGTCCGGCCCATTGGACCGAGCGCGCCCCGCACTCACGGCATTGGTAGTAGGCGCGCGCCTTCATAAGCTTTCACGTCGCGGGAGGCGCTGCGTAAGACCGCACAGCAGTGTGTAGGGAATGGTCCCGGCGGCGTGCGCGATCTCTTCGACCGGCAAGCCCTGTCCCCACAGGATCACTTCGTCGCCGACCTGCGCCCCGGCCACCGCGCGCAGGTCGACCGTGAGCATGTCCATGGAGATCCGTCCAATGACCGGCGCGCGCTGACCGCGCACGAGCACCGAAACGGTTGTC
>JAKBUS010000033.1 GCA_021841585.1 Pseudomonadota bacterium
GCGGGGCTTGCAACTAGGGGATAGAGAGGGGCGGACCTTGGTCGGAGGCCGGCTTGGCGGCCGGTTTGGCACGATTCGCGCATGGCTTAAGTCTGGTCGGCGGAACTTCCGCGAGGCCCTATGGACTTACCCGTGAACGGACAGGCAAAGTGGTGACGGCAGGACGCTGCCGCAGAGGTAGATTTAGAGGTGGGTTTCATGAAGGGGATGGTGTGACAGTAGAGGAGCGAACGCACAGGCGGGTGCGTATGATTCCGCTCGACGTGGCCGAACCAGCGGAGATGCGCGGGCGCGTGCACGCCTATCTCACGGTCCTCGGGTTCGATGCATCGCGCGCCGAGGACTGGGCGCGGCAGGCCTGCGAGGGCGCGGCGAGCGGCGGCGAGGCGTTTGCGCGGTTGCGCGCCATGCTGGTCGCGGAGCTTGCAGCGCGTGCCCCGAATGTCGCCGATGACCCGGAGTGCGCGGCGCTCGCGCGCTTGTCCGTGTGGTTGCACGCCGAACCCGTGAGGCTTGCCAGCCTGCCGCTTACGCCCCCGCTCGCGCGCCAGCCGATGGCGTCAGAGCGAGCGCGTTCATGAGCGGCGGCCCACCGCGCGGACCCGCATCGCGTTACGGAGGGGTGTGGCGGGGTCTGTTGTTGGCGGTGCTGGTTTTGATGCCAAGCCTCGTGGCCGGCGAGTTCCTGCTCGAGGTGCTCCCGCACCCAGGCTTTACGGTCTTGAATGATGCCTTGGCGGTGGTGTTCGGTTGCCTGTTCGGATGGATATCGATCGGGCTTTGGATCTCGCTTGCCGGGGCGCTGTTGTTGCTATTTCGCAGACGCTCGCACCTGAAGGTGTCGGTGGCGGCCGCCGGCGATGCGCGCGTGGCGCTCGTAGTCCCGGTGTTTCGCGAGGACCCGCACCCGGTATGCGCGCGCATCGAGAGCGTCTACCGGTCCCTGGAGGCTGCGGGACGCCTCGCGCAGTGCGATTTCTTCCTGCTCAGCGACAGCAATGACGCCGACGCCTGGGTGGAAGAGGAGGTGGCGTGGGCCGGGCTGCGCGCGCGCCTGGGGGCCGAGGTCCGCATCTACTACCGGCGCCGGCGCCTCAATATCAAGCGCAAGAGCGGCAATATCGCCGATTTCTGCCGGCGCTGGGGCTCTCAATACCGTTATATGGTGGTGCTCGACGCCGACAGCCTCATGACCGGCGAGGCCATCGGGCGGCTCGTGGACCTCATGGAGCACAATCCCTCCGTGGGCCTGATCCAGACCTTGCCGGCGGCCATCCACCAGAACACCTTGTTTGGCCGTGTCCAGCAGTTCGCGAGCCGCTTGTATGGCCCGGTATTCGCCGCCGGGCTGCATTTTTGGCACATGAGCGAGGGCCATTACTGGGGCCACAACGCCATCATCCGCGTAGCGCCGTTTGTGCATCACTGCGCGTTGCCGCGCCTGCCCGGTAGCGGGGCGTTCGGCGGCGAGATCATGAGCCATGACTTCGTCGAGGCGGCGTTGTTACGGCGTGCCGGATGGGAGGTCTGGCTTGAGCCTACGCTCGAGGGCAGCTACGAGGAGACGCCGCCGACTTTGCTTGACGAGTTAAAGCGCGACCGGCGCTGGGCGCAGGGCAACATCCAGCACACGCGTCTCATCTTCGCGCGCGGTTTCGTGCCGCTGCACCGTGCGGTGTTCGCAAATGGCATCATGTCCTACGGGTCATCGCTCCTGTGGCTTGCGTTTTTGCTTTTGTCGACTGCCGAGGTGGTCCTGCACATCCTCATTCCACCACGCTATTTCCCGCGCACCCATGTCTTGTTTCCGGTATGGCCGGTGTGGCATCCGCATTGGGCGGCGATGCTGTTGTGGTTTACGCTCGCGATCCTGTTTGTGCCCAAGCTCATGGCGATCGCGCTCGCGGTCGTCAACCGGCGCACGCGCGGCTTTGGGGGGCCGGGGCGCTTGCTGGCCGGGGTGGTGGGCGAGAGCCTGGTGTCTTCGCTGCTGGCGCCGGTGCGCATGCTCTTTCATACGGTGTTTGTGGTCTCGGTGCTCATCGGACGCAAGACCCAATGGGGCCCGCAGGCGCGCGGCGATGCCAGCACCGGCTGGCGGGAGGCGGCGCGCCACCACGGTCCCGGCACGGCGCTCGCCGTCGCCTGGGGGGGCTTGGTCTACATCCTGAGCCCGGCCTATTTCTGGTGGCTGTTGCCGGTCATGGGCGCGTGGCTCGTGGCCATACCCATGTCCGTGTGGCTGAGCCGGGTGGGGCCGGGGCGGCGCGCGCGCGACATGGGATTGTTCGTGACCCCCGAGGAGCTCGATCCGCCGCCGCTTTTACGTCTCTATCGGGAGGCATTGGCGGCGCCGGGTCTTAGGCGTTGCACCACCGCCCGGGGCTTCCTCGCGGCGGTCATCGATCCTGGGGTGAACGCCTTGCACTGCGCGCTCCTGCGTCCGTCCGAGACCCGCCACGAGGGGATGATGTTAAGCCGTCAGCAGCTGATCCTGTCGGCTATAAAGGATGGCCCGGCGGCGCTCAACGCAGGCGACAGGCTGCGGCTCTTGAGCGACCGCGATAGCGTCACGGCCCTGCACTGGCGGGTGTGGGCGTTGCGCGCGCCACGCGCCCGCTATTGGCTCACAGAAGATATGACGCCGGCCGTTGAGCCTACGCCGCCGCCGGTCGTCCAGATGCACCACTAACGTGGTGCGCGGTTTTTAGACTGAGGGGGGATTGTGGGTAGACAGAGTTTCTGGCGGATGATGATCGTCGGCGCGGCGGCCGTGGCCATGACCGGGTGCGCGACCACCGGCGCGGTCCGCAAGGTCTCGGTAGAGGCCCGCAAGGCCGACCAAAAGGGCCGCCAGGCGCTGGCGGCGGTCAACGCCGTGCGCCGCGAGCGCAAGGCTACCGACCAGGCCTTCGCGCAGGCCATTGCGCAGATCGCGGGCCGCGAGCGGCGGCTTGCCGAGGGCCTCGGGCGGCTGCGCGCCCAGGAGCGCCAGACCATGCACCGCGTGGGTCCCAGGGCCGCGCCGCGGCAGGTGGCGATCACCAAGGCCGCCGCGGATGCCTTCTTCGGTCAGGTGGTGGCGCGCGCCCGGGCGCTCGCGGCCGCCCCCTACAAGGCGCCGGCGCGGGTCGCCAAGAACCTGCGCAAGCTCACCTTCCCGCAATACAGCAAGATCTCCTATGCCGGCCGCGTGCCGGGATGGCCGGCCGGCACGCCGTTTCACATCCAGATGTATCCGGCGGGCTATCTCTTCACTTGGCCGGAGACGATCCGCGTCATCGCCGGCGCGCGCCACATCACCCCGCAGCTGCCGATCACGGTGGCCGGCGACCCCAAGCTCGCCGCGCGCCTGCCCAAGACCATTCCGCCGGCGGGCTTCAGCGCCTTCACCGGTTTTGGCAAGGGCCCGGCGGTCGATGAGTTCCTGTCGGTGTTGGGGGCGAGCTACTTTCGCGCGGTTGGGGCCGGGCAGTCCTGGGGGTTGTCGGCGCGCGGGGTGGCGGTCGATACCGCGCTCCCGCACCGTGCCGAGGAATTCCCGTATTTCCGCGAGTTCTGGCTGTTCGCCAGCCATTCGCATGCCCGCCATCTGGCATTTTGCGGGCTGCTCGATAGCCCGAGCCTGACGGGCGCCTACCGCTTCGTGGTGCACCCCGGCGCCGATACCGTGGTCGACGTGAAGGAGGTGCTGTTCGAGCGCAAGCATGTCCGCCGCCTGGGGATAGCGCCGCTCACGAGCATGTTCCTTCAGGGGCGGTTCAGCCATCACCGCTTCGATCCCATGATCCGTTCCGCGCACGATTCCGACGGGCTTTCCGTGGCGCTGCCCGATGATGGACGGATGTGGTGGCCGTTGCGTGACCCCAAGCGCATCGCCATCTACCGCTTTCCGGAGACGAACCCGGCGGGCTTTGGGCTCATGCAGAGGGCACGCCGCGCCGGCGATTATCGCGCCTATGGCATGCATTATGAGCGGCGTCCGAACGCCTGGGTGACACCGGAGGGCGATTGGGGGCCCGGACATCTGGTGTTGGTGGAGTTGCCGACCACCACCCAGACCAATGACAACATCTCGGCCTTCTGGGTGCCCAAGAACCAGCCGCCGGCGCTCACGCCCATGACCTTCCATTACCGCATCAATTGGACCGGCAACGATCCGCGCGGCGCGCATCTCGGTTATGTCAGCGCCTGGCGGCGCGCGCAGCGCCCGGCGCACACGCAGACCTACGTCATCGATTTCGCGGGACCGGTACTGGCGCGGTTCAGCCCGGCGGCGCTCGCCCCGGTGGTGCACGCCTATGGTCCGGCGCGGGTGGTCAAGCCGTGGCTGACACGCAATGCCGCCGGCGATATCCGCATGCAGTTTGGCGTCGTGCGCACGGGTGCGGCACCGGTCACCATCCATGCCGCGCTCATGCAGGGCGCCAAGCGCGTGACCGAGACCTGGGCCAACGCCCTGCCGGGCGCGTGAGCGGCCGCTGCCCTAGAGACGGTAGCGGAGGCTTAGCAGGAGGCTCGCAAGGCTTTGCGTGAGCGCCCCACGGCCGATGATGTATTGGTATTGGAGGCGCACGCCCCATGGCCGTGCCAGGCGGTAGGATAGGCCTACGGCGAGCAGCGGATTGAAGCCGTGCGCCCCGCGCCACCCGTTGGGGCTTTCGCTCCAATGCGCGCCTCCGGCCATGCCGATGAGGCGCAGACGCGTGCTCAGGGGCGCCGCGGCGACCACGGTGAACTCGGCCAGCGTCATCTCGTAGGCGGTCACGGATTCGTAGCCGGCACGCACCCCGAGCCACGATAGCGGCTGATAGCTAAGCGCGAGCCCGAAATCCTTCGAGGTCCCATCCCGGGGGGCCCGAGAGGCGCCGATATTCACGCCCACGACCCACGGAAGGCGCCGCGCGAAGGCGTGCGGCGCGGCCGCCACCATGAGCAGCAGCAAGGCCGGCGCAAGCCTGCCAGGCGGGCGTGGGCGGACGCGGTGGGGATGGCCCGCATCGCGTAGTGGTTGTAAATGGTCTAAGCTAGTGGCCATGTCGCTTCCTTCCTTAGAATTGCGGGCGCTGCTGGATGCCACCCTGGCCCATTATGAGCACCGGGCGGCAGCCTTTTGGGAGGCTACCCGCGACCATGACGTAACGCAGAACCGCAATGCGCTACTGGCGGCACTCGGCCCTGGCGGCCCCTGGACGATCCTTGATCTTGGGTGTGGCCCTGGCCGTGACCTTAAGGCCTTTTCCGAACTTGGTCATCGCGTCATCGGCATAGAAGGTGCCGGTCGTTTTGTCGCCATGGCTCGAGCATACAGCAATTGCGAGGTCTGGCAGCAGGATTTCTTGGAATTGGACCTGCCGCGCGGGCACTTCGACGGTATTTACGCCAACGCCTCCCTGTTCCACGTGCCGCGCCAGAGCCTGCCGCTGGTCTTGGCGCGCCTGCATGCGGCGCTGCGCGATGAGGGGGTGTTCTTTGCCTCGAATCCCCGCGGGACCGGCGAGGAGGGCTATCGGGACGGCCGTTACGGGGTCTTGTACGACTGGCCGACGTGGCGGTCGCTTACCGAGGCAGCCGGCTTTGCGGCGCTCACGCATTATTATCGTCCGGAGGACGTACCGGTGGAGCAGGCGCGGTGGATCGCAAGCGTATGGCGCAAGATCTGACCGGGCCCCTGAGGGCTCGGCCCTGGGGCCTGACCCTGGGGGCGGCGGTACTCTATATGTTCGTGGTGGGCGCGGCCCGTTTCGTGCCCCCGCGGCCCTCGCTCTTTGGGGTACTGCTGCAGACCGCGACGCGCGCCACGCTCGGGCGCGCGCTGCTCCGCGCGCATCTGACCCTGGCCCCTCGCGGGCGGCATCGGTGGTATAACCTCTATGATGTCAACGGGGCCTTGAAACATGCGCGCAAGCTCGCCGTGAGCTACACCTCGGGCGGGCGCTTCGTGAAGGCCGTCTACACCTTCCCGAGCTTTGTCAGCACCCGGCATTTTAGCGAGGTGCTGAAAATGGTGACCGCCAAGTACGGGCCGCCGACCCACATGTCCGGGCAGGCGTCGATCGGCCGGGCGCGGGCGCACTGGAACCTGCCGTATGGCTTCGAGATCATCGTCAAGCGGCGCTGGCCGAACCCGACGACCTATTTAGTCATCGAAAATCGCCTGACCCTGACGCGCATGAAGGCCGAGCAGCGGCACGTCATGGCGCATAGCGGCGCATTCTAGGGGCGGCGGCGGGACGCGGATGAAGCCCATTGCGTAACCGGGGCTTTGGCCTCATAATGCACCCTCAGGATGGCTAATGTCTGTAGTGTTGTCGATATTAAGACTGTATCCCGCACGTTCCGACCTCCGTCAGTCGTTACCCTAATCCCGTCATAACCATCGCTGCCTTGCAGGTGTCGATGGCGTGCGGCCGCGCGCCGCTTCCCTAGGTTTTTTCAGGAGTCTTCATGTCCTTTGCGTCACTGAAATTGATCCCCCCCTTGCTGAGTGCCCTTGAGGCCGCCGGCTACGAACAGCCCACCCCCATTCAGGCGAGCGCGATCCCGGCGGTACTCGCCGGCCGCGACGTCATGGCCTGCGCCCAGACCGGAACCGGCAAGACCGCCGCCTTCCTGTTGCCCACCCTGCAACGGTTGGAGACGCGCCAGGCACCCGCCGGCCGCGGGCCGCGGGCGCTGGTGCTGACCCCCACCCGTGAGCTCGCGACACAGGTGCGGGATGCGGCGTCTCTGTATGCCAAGGCC
Organism: Pseudomonadota bacterium; assembly: GCA_021841585.1. Lineage (GTDB taxonomy): Bacteria > Pseudomonadota > Gammaproteobacteria > Acidiferrobacterales > Acidiferrobacteraceae > Acidiferrobacter. The sequence goes on from JAKBUS010000033.1 coordinate 6,745, forward strand.
CTAAAGCACCTGCGCCTCGGGACGATCGTGGGCGGCGTGCCTTATCCGCCGCAACAAAAGCTTCTCATGCAGCCGCTCGATATCCTGGTGGCGACCCCCGGGCGCTTCCTTGACCATATGGAGCGCGGGCGCGTCGATTTCGCGCGCCTCGAGGTCGTGATCCTAGACGAGGCCGATCGCATGCTCGACATGGGCTTTCTCACGGATGTCGAACGCATCATGGCGGCGACCCCTCCGACTCGTCAGACGGTCATGTTCTCGGCCACCTTCGAGGGTCGTATCGCGACGCTCGCCGGCCGCCTCTTGAAGGACCCGGAGCGCATCCGTATCGCGCCCACCGAGGCGCAGAATGCGAAGATCAGCCAGCACGTGCACTATGTCAGTGACGTCACGCAAAAGAAGGCGATGCTGATGGCCCTGCTAAACGAGGGCGCGATGGGGCAGGCGATCGTGTTCACCGGCACCAAGCACGGCGCCGACCGGCTGGCCACGGCCATTGGCCAGAACGGGCACACCGCTGCGGCCCTGCACGGCGACATGCGTCAGGGCGCGCGCAATCGCACGCTCGCGCAATTTCGCGCGGGTACGGTGCGTGTGCTGGTGGCCACCGATGTCGCGGCGCGTGGCATCGATGTCGCCGCCATTTCGCATGTCTTCAATTACGACCTCCCGCGCTCCGCGGAAGATTATGTGCATCGCATCGGACGTACCGGGCGCGCCGGCCAGAGCGGTTCGGCCGTGTCGTTTGCCTTGCGTGCCGAGCATGGGGCGCTAAAGCGCATCGAGCGCTTCACTGGCCAGCCGATCCCGACGCGCGTCCTGGAGGGCTTCCCGGTCACGGAGGTCCCGACGCATGGCGCGAGGGGTCCGGCACCGGCCGGCCGCGGCCGGCCGCGGCCGGCTGGGGATCGCAATCGCGCGGGGCGGCCGGGCGGCGCCCCTGGGGGCGGACGGAGTTTCGCGCGCCGGTCGCCGGACCGAGATGGCCATGGGCCGGCGGGGCGTTCGCGCCTTGAATCGGTGGGCGGGGAGTCCTAGTCGCCCACGCGCCGCCCGCGTCGAGCGGGCGGCTCGGGGATCGAGGGAAGGGGGGGGCTTGCGCCCCCTCTTTTTTTTCGCTTGGGGCCAGGCGGGTTGCTTGGCATGAGCTGTGCAAGGATTCTCGGGGGATCAGAAAAACGAGGGTATGGCGTGGGCCAGGGCGGGGAGGAGTATCCGGTACTGACGCTGGGTCAGGCGCCGGCCACGGTGTCCGTGCGCGTGGCGGCGGCCACCATCATTGTGACGATGACCGGCGTGTCACTCATTGTCGCCATGCACGCCTATGCCCGGGCGGTGGTCTTGCCGGGCTTTCTGCCGGCCTTTGCCTCACTGACCGCGCTCGCCGACATGTTGACCGCCTACCTGCTGTGGGGGCAGGCGCGTGCCGGCGAGGAGCCGGCGGTGGTGGTGCTGGTCGTCACCTATCTCGGCTGCGCGGTGTTGGTCGCGGCCAATGCCTTGTTGTTTCCGGGGGCGTTCTTCGTGGCCGGCGGGCGCATGGGCGAGGCCGCCGCGTGGCTGTGGGTGTTCTGGCACTTGTTCTTCGTTGGTGGCGTCACCGTCTATGGCCTGTATCCGGCGGCGTGGTCGAATCCGGCGGCTTGCGTGCGCGCCGCCCGCTACGGCGCGGGGATCACGCTGTCGTCGGTGGCCGCGGCCGTGGCGCTCGCGCGCTCGGGGTCGTTGCCGGCGCTGATCGGCGAGGCGCGCTTTCATGTGCCGACGTTTCTCTTGGTGGTCTTGCCGGCGGCCATGGTGGTGGCGATGGTGGCGCTCGCCTACGGCCGTCGGGCACGCACCGTGCTCGATACCTGGCTGTTCGTGGCCATGGCCGGCATGTGGTGTGACACGGCGCTCATGCATCTCGGCAATGGGCGCTTTAGCATCGGCTGGTACGCCGCCCACGCCATCAGCCTGGCGGCGGCCCTGGCGGTGCTGCTCGGCTGTCTCGCGGAGGTGAACCGGCTCTACGGCCGGCTCGTGTGGCATGAGGCGCGCATGAGTCACGCCAATGCCGACCTGCGCGCCATGAATAGCGAATTGAGCACCATGGCCGAATACGACGCGCTCACGCAGCTCTTGAACCGCCGCGCCGTCCTTCAGCACCTGACCGAGCACTTCGAGTCCTGGCGGCAGGGGGGCGCGGCAGTCGGCGTGCTCATGATCGACCTCGACCATTTCAAGACGATAAACGATGAATGGGGGCATCTCGCCGGTGACGAGGTGTTGGCGCAGCTGGCCGCGCGCCTGCGCACGGCCATGCGCGAAAGCGACATCATCGGGCGTTATGGCGGCGAGGAGTTTCTGGTGGTGTTGCCGGGCACCAGCGCACAGGGTGTGCGCGTCACCGCCATAAAGCTGCTTCAGGCGGTGCGGGCCGCTCCCTTTGCGTGTCTGGACGGATCGATCACTGTGACCGTGAGCATCGGCGCGACGTGCGTGGGTGCCAAGGACCCGGACCCCGACAGCGCTCTGGCGCGCGCCGATCGCGCCCTTTACGTCGCCAAGCGCAATGGCCGCGATCGAGAGGTCTGGGCCGATCCCGCGCATGATGCCGACCCATGAGTTCGAGGCCTGGCGCATGCGGCAAGGCCCGCCCGAGAGCGGCAGTCTGGGCAGCCATGGAAGACGTCCGATGCCTCCACCGCCGGCAAGCGCGCACGATGCGTGTTGCGATACACTTGCGGCCGTGGGGGGCTTTAGTAATCCCCGCGCGATCGCCGACGTGTTGGCAGGCCTTGTGCGGCGCGGTAGCGTGAGCGCGGCACGCCGGCAGGCCGCTCATCCTTCGACGAATATCCCGAGCACCGGCGTTTGCCTGGCCCCCCAACGGGTGTGACGCGCCCGCGGGCGCCGGGTGTGGGCGGCGAGCCCTGGGGTGGCGGCCGGCGGCAAGGACCGAGGAGGCCTGCGTGATGATCCAGTCCTACGGGGCCGATGCGGTCTTGATCGTGCATTTCGCCTATGTGGCGTTCGTGGCGAGCGGGTTTTTTTTGATCCCGCTGGGGGCGTGGCGCGCCTGGCGGTGGACGCGCAGTGTCCGCTACCGGGTTTTGCACGGGGTTGCGATCGGCTATGTGGCGTTCGAGCAGCTCTTTGGCATCACCTGCCCCCTGACGCTCTGGGAATACCGGCTGCGCGGTGGGGCCGGCGCGCCGCGCGCCTTCGTGCCGCGGCTGCTGCAGGCGGTAGTCTTCCATGAATGGCCGCCGGCGGTCTTTACCGGGCTCTACCTGGGGCTCGTGGCGTTGGCGTTGTTCTATTGGTGGCGGCTGCCGCCCGATCATTACTGAAGGGGCCCCAGAGACCTGCGGTCGCCTTGGCGCGTGCGCGGTGGTCCTTTATACTCCGGCGAACACATCGAGGGACGTGAGATGCAGTTGGGGCAGATGCTGGTGTTGGCGGTGGTGCAGGGCGTTACCGAGCTTTTTCCGATCAGTAGCCTTGGCCACAGCGTCCTCATCCGCACCATCCTCGGCTGGCACATCGCCAAGGCGAGCCCCGATTTCCTGCCGTTTCTGGTGGTCCTCCATGTCGGTACCGCGAGCGCCCTATTGCTTTATTTCTGGCGTGATTGGCGCGACATCCTCGGCGGGCTGTGGCGCGCGCGCGGGCGACTGAGCAACGAGCACGCGCGGCTTTTCTGGTTGCTGGTGGTGGCGTCGATACCGGCGGGACTCATCGGTTTTTTGTTCGAAAAGAAGATCAAGCTCCTGTTCGCCAATCTTTTGGTGGCGGCGATTTTTCTCATGGTCAACGGGGTCGTGCTGTTGATCGGCGATGCCCTGAAGAAGCGCCGTCCGGACCACACGCTCGAACATATGAGCTGGGGCAAGGCGCTCATCATAGGGGCCGCCCAGGCGTTCGCGCTCATACCCGGCATGTCGCGCTCGGGGGTGACGGTGGTGGCGGCGCTCGGCAAGGGCTTCGACTACGCGGTGGCGGCGCGCTTTTCGTTTCTCATGGCGACCCCGATCATAGGCGCGGCGGCGGTGCTCGAGGTCCCCAAGCTCTTTCGCATCACAGGACACGTGGATCTCGGCGGGATCTTCCTGTCGGGCATCTTAGCCGGCGTGTTTGCCTACCTTAGCACCTGGGTCCTGATGCGTTATTTCCGCAAGCAGGAGGTGCAAGCCCTGCGCCCGTTTGGCTATTACTGCCTGGCGGCCGGGGCCGCGGCGCTTGCCTGGTACTTTGCCTGAGGGCCTGCGCGGCCGCGCGTTCACGACCAGTGGTCACCCGGTAGCCGGCAGGCCTGCGCATAGGATGGCGGGGTGAGGATGGTGTCGCGCGCCGGGCGCGTGCGATCCGGTTCGGGGTAGTCGCGCGAGTAGTGCAGGCCGCGGCTTTCGGTGCGCGATTGCGCCGAGCGAATGATGAGCTCGGCCACCTGCACCAGATTGCGCAGCTCGATCAAGTCGTTTGAGATCTTGAAGTTGGCGTAGTATTCGTGGATCTCCTGGTTCAGGAGCGCCACGCGGTGCATGGCGCGCTCCAGGCGCTTGTTGGTGCGCACGATACCCACGTAATCCCACATGAAGCGCCGCAATTCCTCCCAGTTATGCGACACCACGACGCCTTCGTCGGCATCGGTCACGCGGCTTTCGTCCCACGGCGGCAGCGTAGCCGGCGGCGGGGTGGCCTCGAGGCGCGTGATGGCGTCCTCGGCGGCGGCGCGCCCGAGGACCAGGCATTCGAGCAGTGAGTTGCTGGCCAGGCGGTTGGCGCCGTGGAGACCCGTGTAGGCGCATTCGCCGACGGCATAGAGCGCTTTGAGATCGGTGCGGCCGCGCAGATCGGTGAGGATGCCGCCACAGGTGTAGTGGGCGGCGGGCACCACCGGGATCGGACCCTTCGCCATGTCGTAACCGAAACCCAGGCAGCGCTCATAGATATTCGGGAAGTGATCGACGATGAACGCACGGCCCTTGTGGCTGATGTCGAGACTGACGGCGTCGAGACCCAGGCGTTTCATCTCGCTGTCGATGGCGCGCGCCACGATATCGCGGGGCGCCAGTTCCGCGCGCGTATCGTAGGCGGGCATGAAGCGCGTCCCGTCGGGCAGAAGCAAAAGGCCGCCCTCGCCGCGCACGGCCTCGGAGATGAGAAAGGATTTGGCCTGCGGATGGTAGAGGCAGGTCGGATGGAATTGCACGAACTCGAGGTTGGCCGTGCGGCATCCCGCCCGCCACGCCATGCTGATGCCATCGCCCGTAGAGGTGTCGGGGTTGCTGCTGTAGAGATAGGCCTTGGAGGCGCCGCCGGTGGCGAGTGCCGTGAGGCGCGCGCCATAGGCATCGACCGTGCCCGTGGTCTTGTTCAGGGCATAAAGCCCCAGGCAGCGGTTGGGGCCACTTAGACCGAGCTTGGCGCTGGTGATGAGGTCGACCGCGATGTGATCGGTAAGAATATGGACGCGCGGATGGGCCGCGGCCTTCGCGGCCAGCGTGGTCTCGACCGCCCGCCCGGTGGCGTCGGCGGCATGCACCACGCGCCGCCGGCTGTGGCCGCCCTCGCGCGTGAGGTGGTAGCGTCCGTCGTGGGTGGTGAACGGCGCGCCTTCTTCGATCAGCCAGCGGATCGCCTGCGGGGCGCCCTCCACCACGAATCGCACCGCATCCTCCCGGCAGAGGCCGGCGCCGGCATCGAGCGTGTCCTGGATGTGCGACTCGAACGAATCCTCCGGACTCAGCACCGCGGCGATCCCGCCCTGTGCGTAGAGGCTCGAACCGTCCACCAGTCCGTCCTTGGCAAACAGCGCCACCCGCCCGTGGTCGGCCAGATGCAGGGCCATGGTCAGTCCGGCGAGTCCAGAGCCTATGACCGCAAAGTCGAAGTCATGAGGATCGGAGTCTGTGAGTTTCTTCATTGGTGATGCAACGCGCCAGCGGGTTTTGCGCTATCATAGTGGCTTTGGTCCTTATTGCAAAACGAGCCGCCGAGGCGACAGATACGCCCACCTATGCCGATCGCCATGGATATCGCAAAATCTTTGCCGAGGGGCGAACCTTTTCCCATGGCCGTGGTCACTTACAAGTGGTAGGAAGCCCTTTGAATGACAGCCCGGATCAGAGCCTCGACCAGGACCTGGTGGCGCGCGTCAAGAAGGGCGAGAAGGGCGCTTTCGATCTATTGGTGCGCAAATACCAGCACAAGATCGCGAAGCTCGTGGCCCGCTACGTGTACGACAGGACCGAGGTCGAGGATGTCACCCAGGAGGTCTTCATTAAGGCCTACCGGGCGTTGAACGGCTTTCGTGGAGAGAGTGCGTTTTATACTTGGCTGTATCGCATCGCGATCAATACCGCCAAGAATCATCTGGTGTTCCAGGGGCGGCGGCCGCCGTCTTCCGACCTCGAGGCCGACGAAATGGAGTTGGCCGAGGAAGGTTCGAGCCTGCGCGAGATAGCGACGCCCGAACACAGCGTATTGACCGATGAGATCGCGCGCACCGTGACACGGGTGCTGGAGGCCTTGCCGGAGGACCTACGGACGGCCATTACCCTGCGCGAGATAGAGGGGTTAAGCTACGAAGAGATCGCCGCGATCATGGAGTGCCCCATCGGCACCGTCCGGTCACGGATCTTCCGGGCGCGTGAGGCGATTGATAAGGAATTGAAGCCGTTGCTGGAGCTGTGATGGGTCTTCGTGGGCGGAGAGGGTGTATGAAAGAGACACTGTCGGCGTTGATGGATGCGGAACTCGGGGCGAGGGAACGCGGAAAGCTGCTTGATGTGGTGGTGGAAGACGGTGAGATGCAGGCGCTGTGGGGCCGCTATCACATGACCCGCGCGATCCTGCGCGGAGAGTGGGACGGCAAACCGTTTGCAGACCTGTCGGCGCATGTCCTTGCAGCGCTCGACGAGGGCGAGGCCGTGTCCGCGGCACCAACCTTCTGGGGTCCGCTAGGTCACCAGAGGGGGTGGCAGGTGGCGCGTTTCGCGCTCGCCGCATCATTGACCGCGGCCACCGCGCTCTTTGCGTTGCGCGTGGCGGTGGTGGGCACGCCATCCACCGGGATATCGCCGGCGTCGATGCAGACCGCGCTCGCGGCGCCCCTGCCGGCGGCCCCGCCTTATGTGGAGAGGGCGCATTGGCAGGGCCCGCGGTGGCGCCGGCGGCTGAATGCCTTCCTGCTCGAGCATTCGGCGGTCGCGCCACTCGCGGGGATCAACGGTCTTTCCTATGTCCGTTTGGCGGCCTATAACGGCCCGCCGGCACGGGGGGTACGGAACAAGCCATGAAGGGTTGGCGGCCGCTGTGGGCCGCGGGCCTCTTACTGGTGAGCGGCACGGTCTTTGCCGACAGCGTGCGGGCGTGGCTCGAACGCATGCAGGATGCCGCGCATACCCTCGATTACACTGGCACCTTCGTTTATCGTCATGACCGCGTGTTGTCGGCCATGCGCATCGTGCATCGCGTGGCCCACGGCCGGGTGACCGAGCGCCTCACCACCCTCGATGGGCGCCGCCAGGTGATCATCCGTCGCCACGGACAGATCCGCTGCTATCTGCCCCATGATCACGTCGAGTTCATCGAGCAGCGGGCCATGGCCTTGAAGACCTTCCCGACGCTCATGCCCACCCACCTAAAGCCCCTGCGCCGGTTCTACGCGATTCATCTCGGCGGGCTTGGGCGGGTGGCTGGGGCGCCCGTGAGGCTCGTGGTGATCGACCCGCGCGACGACTACCGCTACGGATACAGGCTGTGGGCGGACCGCAAGAACGGCCTGTTGTTGAAGGCCACGGTCATAAGCCACAGCGGCAAGGCCATCGAGCAATTCCTGTTCACCCATCTGCACCTGCGGCGCGCGATTCCCGCCTCGGCCGTTGGACCTATTGGCCTTGGGCATGCCGGCACCTATAAAGAGGAACGGGGTGAGTTGTTTCCCGATCCCACGCCAACCTGGACGGTGACGCGGGTGCCTCCCGGATTTCACTTGGCCATGCATCTCATGCGGCGCATGGCCGGACACAAGGGGATCGTGCAGCATCTCGTCTATTCGGACGGTCTCGCGGGGGTGTCGGTATTCGTAGGGCGACGCGCGCCTTCCGCGCCACGCCATGCGCAGCTCTATCGCCTGGGGGCCTTGCATGTCTTTCGCACGGTCGTGAACCATAGGATGGTGACGGCGCTTGGGGATGTCCCGACCTTGACGGTCGAGACCATGGCGCTGTCGGTGCGGCGGCTCGCCCGGAGATCCGGACCCGCGGCACCCTGAATGGACGGGGGGTTCAAGGGATGGTCATGATTGCGCGCAGGATGGTGCTGTCGGTTTGGCTCATGGTGATGATGGCGGGCGCCGCGGCATGCGCCTCGCGCCTGCCCGATTTCGCCCGCATCGTGCGCGAGAACCGCGCGGCGGTGGTCAATATCAGCAGCACCGAGGTTGTGAAGGGCATGGTCCCCGGGTTTGGGTTCGGTAGGCCGGGGATGTCCGGCGTCCCCGCGAACCCGCTCTTTCACGGCGGCCCTCGGGGCCAAGAGCCGGCCCCGCCGCGGCTCCTGACCAAATCCCTGGGCTCGGGTTTCATCATCGGCGCCAATGGCTACATCGTGACCTGCGCGCATGTCATCAACCATGCCAAGCGGGTGATCGTGAAGCTCGCCGATAACCGCGACTATGTGGCGCGCGTGGTCGGCCTCGATACCAAGAGCGACGTGGCGCTCCTCAAGATCCCCGTGACGGGTCTTGCGACCGTGCATATCGGGCATGCCTCACGCCTCGAGGTCGGTGACTGGGTATTGGCCATAGGGGCGCCGTTCGGGTTCGAGAATTCGGCCACGGCCGGGATCGTGTCGGCGGTCGGGCGCAACCTCCCGGGCTCTGATTACATGCCCTTCATCCAGACCGACGTGCCCATCAATCCCGGCAACTCCGGCGGTCCGCTGTTCAATACCCGCGGCCAGGTCATCGGCATAAATTCGCAGATCTACAGCCGTACGGGGGGCTTCATGGGCCTGTCGTTTGCGATCCCGATCAATCTCGCCATGCGCGTAAGCCATGACCTGAAGACCAGCGGGCGTGTGCCGTGGGGATGGCTTGGGGTCACGATCCAGGACGTGACGCGCAAGCTCGCGGCATCGTTCGATCTGCGCAAGCCCTATGGGGCGCTGGTCTCCGAGGTCCTGCCCGGGAGCCCGGCCGCGCATTCGCGCTTGAAGGCGGGGGATGTCATCGTGCGCTACGACGGGCACCCGATCGCGCGTTCCTCGCAGCTGCCGCCGCTCGTGGGGTTTAGCCCCATCGGTACGGCGGCGCGCCTCAAGGTCATACGCAATGGCCATCCCGAGACCCTATCGGTGGTGGTCGGGGCGCTGCCGGAGGTCTTGCCGACGAGCTATGCCCGGCCGCAACCCAAGCCTCACCACAACGGCTCGCTCGGGCTTTCGCTGCAAGATCTCAGCGCTCATGAGCGCCGCGAGCTCGGTGTGAGCCACGGGGTGTTCGTCGAGGCGGTGAGCCGGGGTCCGGGCGAGAGGGCCGGCATCGCGCCGGGCGATGTGATCCTGAGCCTTGCCGGCCACCGGGTGATGAACGTGCCGGCGTTTATGGCCATTTTGGCGCACGTCACGGCGCGGCAGCCGGTGCCGATACTTATCCACAGGGACGGGAGTTCCGTGTTCCTGGCGCTGACTAAATAGTTGGTGTGACCCGCGAAACCCGGTATGATGCGGCAACACGTCCGTGAGCGGTTTTCGCGGTAAAAGTCCACGCCTCAAGGCCAAGCTTGCAAGATCGCATTCGAAACTTCTCGATCATCGCGCACATCGATCATGGCAAGTCGACGCTCGCCGATCGCTTCATCGAATTGTGCGGTGGCTTGACCGCGCGCGAGATGGAAAGCCAGGTCCTCGATTCCATGGATCTGGAGCGCGAGCGCGGCATCACCATCAAGGCCCAGAGCGTCACGCTGCGCTATGTCGCGCTCGACGGCCTGACCTACGAAATGAACCTCATCGATACCCCCGGGCACGTCGACTTCTCCTACGAGGTCTCGCGCTCGCTGACCGCCTGCGAGGGGGCGCTGCTGGTGGTCGATGCCGCGCAAGGGGTGCAGGCGCAGAGTGTCGCCAACTGCTATACCGCCGCTGAACTCAATCTCGAGATCGTGCCGGTGCTAAACAAGATCGATCTGCCGGCCGCCGATCCGGACCGCGTGGCGCGCGAGATCGAGGACATCATCGGCGTGCCGGCCGCGGGCGCCATCCGCGCGAGCGCCAAGACCGGTGAAGGCATACGCGAGATCCTGGAGGCGGTCGTGGCGCTGGTGCCGGCGCCCAAGGGGGATGAGTCGGCGCCCTTGAAGGCGCTCATCGTCGATTCCTGGTTTGATGCCTATCTCGGCACCATAGCGCTCGTGCGCGTGGTCGATGGCGTGCTCGCGCGCGGCGCGCGCGTGCGCATGATGGCCACCGGCCGTGACTACGAGGTGGAGCAGGTCGGGGTGTTCACACCCAAGCGCCGGGCCGTCGACGCGCTGCACACGGGCCAGGTCGGTTACGTGGTGGCCGGCGTCAAGGACGTCAAGGGGGCGCGGGTGGGTGACACCATCACCGAGGCCAGACGTCCGGCGAGCACGCCGCTGCCCGGATTCAAGGAGATCAAGCCGCGGGTGTTCGCCGGCCTCTATCCGATCGAGGCCGGGGATTACGATGGCTTCCGCGAGGCCTTGGACAAGCTCAAGCTAAACGACGCGTCCTTGCATTTCGAGCCCGAGACCTCGGAGGCGCTCGGCTTCGGGTTTCGCTGCGGCTTTCTCGGCATGCTGCACATGGAGATCATCCAGGAGCGCCTCGAGCGCGAATACGGCCTGAACCTGATCACCACCGCCCCGACCGTGATCTACGAGGTGGAGACCGCGAAGGGGGAATGCCTGCGCATCGACAACCCGGCGCGCCTGCCCGAGCCCGGCAGCGTACGCGAGATCCGCGAGCCGATCATCGCCTGCCGCGTGCTGGTGCCGCAGGAGTATCTGGGTTCCGTGATCCAGCTGTGCGTGGAAAAGCGCGGGACGCAGACCGATCTGCGGTTCCTTGGGCGCCAGGCGATGCTGTCCTATGAGCTGCCGATGAACGAGGTGGTCATGGACTTCTTCGACCGCCTGAAATCGCTAAGCCGCGGCTATGCCTCCTTCGAATATGATTTCCGCGAATTCCGGCCCGCCGATCTCGTGCGCGTCGATGTCCTCATCAACGGCGAGCGGGTGGACGCCTTGTCGATCATCGTCCACCGCGCCCAGAGCCAGTATCGTGGACGCGAGCTCATCCATCGGCTGCGTGAACTCATACCGCGCCAGATGTTTGATGTCGCCATCCAGGCGGCCATCGGCGCGCATGTGATCGCCCGCGAGACAGTCAAGGCGCTGCGCAAGAATGTCACAGCCAAGTGCTACGGCGGCGATGTAAGCCGCAAGCGCAAGCTTCTCGAACGTCAAAAAGAAGGAAAGAAGCGTATGAAACAACTCGGATCCGTTGAAATTCCCCAAGAAGCGTTCCTTGCCGTGCTGCGGGTCGATAAATAAGATGCTGCTCGACGACTTTTCGGAATGGCTCGTCGGCCTGCTCTTTTTGAGCGGTATCTTGTGGGCAATAGACGCCGTGGTGCGCCGGGACAAGACCAAGCCCCGTCCGCTGTATGCCGAATACGCGCGGTCGTTCTTCCCAGTAATCCTCGTGGTGCTTCTGATCCGCTCGTTCGTGGTGGAGCCGTTTCGCATCCCGTCCGGGTCCATGATCCCGACACTGCATGTCGGCGACTTCATTCTCGTGAACAAGTTCGCCTATGGCCTGCGGTTGCCGGTGCTGCACACCAAGATCCTGTCGGTGGGCGAGCCCAAGCGTGGTCAGGTCGCGGTGTTCCGGTACCCAAAGAACCCGTCCATCGACTACATCAAGCGTATCGTCGGACTCCCCGGGGATCACATTGCCTATATCAATAAGCAGCTCTATATCAATGGCAAGCTGATTCCGCACTACCACAAGCGGCCCTATCTGTATACGGAACAGAACGGCCAGGTCCTGGAGGCCTATCGGTATACGGAGAAGCTCGGCAAGATCAAGCATCACATCATCTTGATCCCGGGGCTCACCCAAAAGCCCATGCATTTCGTGGTGCCCCCGCACGAGTATTTCGTCTTGGGTGACAACCGAGATTTGAGCGATGATAGCCGCTACTGGGGCTACGTCCCGCAGAGAAATCTGGTCGGCCCCGCATTCCTTATCTGGTTTAGCTGGAATACGGCGCATGGGGGCGGCATTGATTTCAAGCGAATAGGACGTTGGATCCACTAGTATAAGGAGAACCTCCGGGAGGGAGTATGGCGTGGCGAAGGGAGCGCGGTGCGTCGTTATGGAGTGCGCTGGTATGCGTAATCGTCGTGGGATTTTGGGTGTTTATAGGCTTCAAGATCTGGCCGTCCTATCTGAACAACTGGCAGATCGAAAAGGCGCTTGCGAGTGTCGCCCAGCAGCCGGGGGCCGCGTCCATGGGGCGCAACAGCCTGCGTACCGCCTTGCGGCGCGAGTTTTCCGTGGGTTACGTGAGCCATGTCTCGGTGCACAAGGACCTGCACTTCGAGCGCACCGAGCAGGGCGCGCTCGTCATGGTCTTTCGCTATCACGTGCGTATACCCATCATGGCTAATATTGCCGCGGATCTCAGCTTCGACGACCGGCATGCGGTGGCCGGCCATTGACCGAAGATGCCCGACTATTGCAGCGCTGGGGCTATGTGTTTCGCGATCCCGAGCGGCTTGCCCAGGCGTTGACGCACCGCAGCCACGGGGCACGTAATAACGAACGCCTGGAGTTCTTGGGGGACGCGGTCGTGAACCTGGTCATGGCCGATGCCCTGTGCGCGCGCTTTCCCGATCTTGCCGAGGGCGAGCTGACGCGCCTGCGCGTGCGCCTGGTACGCACCGAGACCCTGGCCGCGGTGGGGCGCGAGATCGGTCTCGGGGGCTTTTTGCGGCTTGGCGGCGGGGAATTGAAGAGCGGCGGGTTCGACCGCGACTCGATCCTGGCGGATGCCATGGAGGCGGTGGTCGGCGCCGTGTATCAGGACGGCGGTTACGAGGCCGCGCGCGCCATCCTGCTTGATCTCTTTGCCGGGCGGCTTTCGGGGATCGAGGCCCATGCGCAGGTCAAGGACGCCAAGACCTCCCTCCAGGAGTTTCTGCAGGCGCGGGGCCGCGAGCGGCCCCGTTACGATCTCGTGGGCGTGACTGGGCAGGATCATGAACAGCACTTCGAGGTGGCCTGCCTCGTGGCCGGCCTTGCGCCGGTGCACGGCCGGGGCGCGACCCGCCGCCACGCCGAGCAGGAGGCCGCGCGGCTTGCGCTCAAGCGGTTGGGCGGCCCATGAGCGCCTACCGGAGCGGCACGATCACGGTCTTTGGGCGCCCCAATGTCGGCAAATCGACGCTCATAAACCGCCTGCTCGGGCACAAGCTTTTGATCACGTCCCCGAAGCCGCAGACCACCCGCCATCGCATCCTTGGGATCAAGACCAAGGCAGAGGCGCAATTTTTGTATCTTGATACCCCAGGCCTCGTGTGGGGCGGAAAGGGGGGCTTGGCGCGCCAGATGGATAGCGCCGCGGCTTCGGCGATCGCCGAGGCCGACTGCTTGGTGCTGGTAGCGGCCTGCCCGCGCCTGCAGGACGATGATGAGCGGGCGCTCGATTTCGTGAAGGATTTGCGCGGCGACCGTCCGCTGATCCTGGCCTTGAACAAGGTCGACCGCATGCCGCGTAAGGAGGCCCTGCTGCCGCTGATGGCGGAGCTCGCCTCGCGGCAGATCGCAGCCGAGATCGTGCCCTTGTCGGCGCGCGACGGCAGCAATGTCGAGGCCCTGGAGGCCGTGATCGCGGGGGTCCTGCCGGAGCGCGGCGCGCTCTATCCCGAGGATCAGCTGAGCGATCGCAGCGACCGTTTCGTGGCCGCCGAATTCGTGCGCGAGCAGGTGTTCCGGCGCTTTGCCCAGGAAATCCCCTATGTGACGACGGTGGACATAGAATCGTACCATGAGGAAAAGCGTCTGGTCCGGATCGAGGCGGTGATTTATGTCGAAAAAGAGGGGCAGAAGGCCATCCTGGTCGGGCAGGGCGGCGCCGGCCTCAAGGCGGTGGGTAGCGCCGCGCGGCGCTCCCTCGAGCAGCACCTCGGACGCCGGGTCTATCTCGGGCTGTGGGTCAAGGTGCGGGGCGGCTGGTCCGATGATGCCCGTGCCTTGCAAAGCCTGGGGTACGGGGGTGACAATTGACTTATGCGCACGGACAACGAACGCGGGTTTGTTCTACATCGCTACCCTTATGGGGAGACTAGCCTGTTACTTGAGGCATTCACCCATGGCTGTGGGCGCGTGGGGCTCGTGGCGCGCGGCGTGCGTCGACCCGGCAAGGCCTTCGCCGGCGCCCATCTGCGGCCCTTCCAGCCGCTGCTTCTGAGCTGGTCTGCACGTGGGGACCTCGGGACCCTCACGCGCGTCGAGGCCCCGGAGACGGCGATCGAGCTCAAGGGCAGCGCCGTATGGTGCGCCTTTTATGTCAACGAGCTCGTGCTGCGGCTTTTGCACCGCCATGAGGCGCATACCGATCTTTATGGCGCCTATGATGACGTGTTGCGCAGGCTCGCGGAAGGATCCTGCCAGGAGCAGGCCTTGAGGATATTCGAGAAGCGTCTGCTGGCTAGCCTCGGATACGGTTTGGCGCTCGTCTGTGATGCGCGCACCGGGGAGCCGTTGCGCGCCGAGTGGCTTTACCGCTATCTCCCGGACGAGGGTCCCGTGGCCGCCGACGGCGAATCGCGGGGTGTTGCGGTCAAGGGCGCGACCTTGACCGCGTTGGCGCACGAAACATTCCTGGACCCGGAACAGTTGCGCGAGGCCAAGTCCTTGCTACGCGCAGCGCTTGCACCCTTGCTCGGCGCGAAGCCGCTCTATACGCGCAGTCTCTTTCGCAGCATGCAGCCGCATCCCCCGCAATCCTAGATGCGATCACGATTCTAGCCGCAGGCGGTATTCCGGGGATAGGATGGCGCGGTGCGTGAACGCCCTTAGGGTTACGCGCACGCCAAGGCGGGTTTCCCATAACCCGAGGATCCCCGGCCGCGGGTTACGGGCAAGGGCCATTGTCCGAGGCGCGCGACAGACGCATCTCAACAGTTTTTCTTCCGCGAAGATGGGCGCGGGTGGGCAGGCGAGGACTTTCATGAAGCTTGGCGTCAACATCGATCATGTGGCCACCCTGAGGGCGGCGCGCAAGACCCGTTACCCCGACCCCGTGCAGGCCGCGCTTGTGGCCGAGCAGGCCGGGGCGGATGTCATCACGCTGCACCTGCGCGAGGATCGGCGCCATATCCAGGAGCGCGACGTGGTCTTGCTCGCGGATATGCTGAGCGCGCGCATGAACCTCGAGATGGCGGTCACAGACGAGATGCTCGCGATCGCCGCGCGTGTGCGGCCGCAGGATTGCTGCCTCGTGCCCGAGCGGCGCGAGGAGCTGACGACCGAGGGCGGGCTCGACGTCGCGGGTGCCGAGGACAAGATCGGCGCGGCCTGCGCGCAGCTTGCAGGCGCCGGTGTGCGGGTCGCGCTTTTCATAGACCCCGACACGCGCCAGGTCGAGGCGGCGGTGCGTGCCGGGGCCCCGGTGGTGGAGTTTCATACCGGCACTTACGCCGACAGTAAGGGGGCCGAGCAGGCGCGCGAGTACGACCGGTTGCGCGAGGCGGTGGCGCTGGCGCGCGGGCTTGGCCTTGTTGCGCATGCCGGGCACGGCCTGCATTACCACAACGTCGAGGCGGTGGCCAGGATCCCCGGGATCGTCGAGCTCAATATCGGGCATGCGATCATCGCGCGCGCGGTGTTCACCGGTCTTGGGCCCGCGGTTGCCGAAATGAAGCGTCTCATGGTCGCGAGCGTTCAGCCCCCGTGATCCTGGGGATAGGTACCGATATCGTCCAGGTGGCAAGGCTCAAGGCGGGCCTTGCGCGCTTTGGACCGCGTTATGCGCAGCGCATCCTCGATGCCGCCGAATATGGCGAGTTCGAGGCGAGCGCGCGCCCGGAACATTTCCTCGCCAAGCGCTTTGCCGCCAAGGAGGCCGCCGCGAAGGCCCTCGGCACGGGGTTTCGCGGGACGTTCGGCCTGCGCGACATCCGTGTGACGCACGATAGCCTGGGATGCCCGCGCCTGGTATTGGCCGGCGGGGCGCACGCGCATGCCGCGCGGCTCGGCGTGCAAGCCATGCACGTCACATTGAGCGATGAGGCCGATTATGCGGTGGCGTTCGTGATATTGGAGAAGACCTAAGGCCCTGTCATGGTCGGGCTCGGCCCCTATGGTCGCGAGCGGGGTGATCGCGCGGGCGGCCTTAAGTGTCCCAAAAAGATCCGCACTTTTGCGTCCCAAAAAACGTCGGGGCAAAAACAACAGCGCAATATCCGGTGTTGTGTGGCCCGTGCGTCTCGGTGGGTGCGATGGCGACGGGGGCCTCGGTGAGGCCTGCGGGGGGTGGTAGGGGACAAAAAGACGCGGTGCGCGGCAAGCCCCGGCATGTCCGGTAAATGCGGCATCACTGTCCCTCGGAAAGAGGTCCGCGGATTTGGCCTGGGTTGATAGGCGTGAGGCATCCGCCGTGAGCCTTAGCGCAGGCATCCCGTCACGCAAAGCCCTTGTGGTGTGTTGCCGGCCGCAGCCGCGCGTTCGCGCCGCCAGGGTCGGCAGATCGCCCGCACGGCGCCGCGCCTATCGGCGCGCGGCCTGGGGGTACGCGCTTGCTGGCGGCTGGCGCGCAAATCGTGAGCGGATGGCGTCGCGAATCTCGGCCACGCGTTCCGGTGGCAGCATGGAGGGCTTTGGCAAGAGCTGCAGAACGGACGATTCCTGGACCAATCCATGCGCGATCATGGCGTCTAGAAATGGGCCATTTTTCTCGCGATTGGCCGTGGTCTTGGCGATAGAGAGATCTGCGGGATGCCTGCAGTGCCCCACCCCTTATGGGTGTTGGCGCAGACCACGGGGTAACAGCGCGCCAGCCGCCCGTCGGGGGCGACCACCGTATTCCTGGAGGCTCGCTGGGCATACACGCCCAATGTTTTGCTGAAATGGGATTCTTCGCCAATGGCCCCGTCGATGAGAGATGGGCGCGAGATCCCCCCCGCCTGCGGTTGTGGCGACGAGGCAAGGGCCCACGCCGTGGCCGCCAAGGCGTGACGCGAAAGGTTTACTTCTTGCCGCCGGCGGCCTTGATCACCGGCGGGCGTCCCTCGAACAAAAAGGCGCGCATCATCGCCTCGATGTCGTTTTGGGAGTCGGGGTCCGCGGTATTGAGGTGGTGGTCATTCAGGAGCACCGACAGCTGATCCAGCCACTGGCGCCAGGCCTCCTCAGAGACCTCGTCATAGATGCGCTGACCAAGTTCGCCCGGATAGGGGGGGCGCTCAAGACCAGGCGCGCTGCGCTTTAAGACCCGACACTGAACCATGCGCACGACAGACGTCCTCTGTAAGTTCGGTGGGGTCAGTATAACGGAGCCTGGGGCCCCTTAGGAAGGTGCCCTTACGGGATGCCGCGGCCGGCGCTATACTGGTGCTTTCCTAAGGAGGTCCTCATGGGGCAAGAACAGGCGGTGGCAAGCACCATGCCGGCGTTTCCGGCGCAGATCACAGACGAGATCCAGGTAACCGCTCCGGCGCGGACGAAGTTGGGCGAGATCGTCGGGCAGGCGAGCGCTGACGGGGTCATCGGCATACGCGTTTACGTCTCGGGCGGTGGCTGCAGCGGCATGACCTACGGCATGGTGATGGCCGAGGCCGAGGGTCCGCGTGACGCCGTGTGGGCGAAAGATGGCCTGAAGATCTTCGTCGATGCGGTGGCCTTGAGCTATCTGGAGGGCGCCGAGATCGACTACACCGAGGACGGCGAGCCGCGCTTCCTGTTCCGCAACGTGTTTGCGCGCTCCGGTGGTGGTGGGGCGTGCGGCGGCTGCGGTGGTGGCGGGTGCGGGAGTCATTAGGCAGCCGCGACTTCTGCTCGTAGCGCCGTTCGGGTCCTACCGGACGGCGCCCTTTCTGGCCGCCGCGCGCGCGCGCGCGGATGTGGTGCTGGTCAGCGAGGGTACGGCGAATGTGGTGAGCAGCGGACTCCCGGGTCTGCGTCTGCCCTTGCACGACCTCGATGCCTGCGAGCGCGCGGTGCGCGCGGAGGTCGATCGCGGCGGGGCGTTTCAGGCGATCCTGGGGCTCGACGACTGGGGCGCGGAGGTCGCGGGTGCCCTTGCCCCGCGCTTAGGGCTTGCCGCCAATCCGCCGCAGGCGCTTGCCGTGGCGCGCCGCAAGGATTGGGCGCGCGCGGCCTTGCAGGCCGCGGGCGTGTTGGTGCCATGGCATCAGGTGCTTGCCCTCGATGGCGGGCTGCCGCCGCTCAGCGATCTTCCCTACCCGTTGGTGCTAAAGCCGGTGGCCTCGTCGGGCAGCCGCGGCGTGATGCGCGTGGATGATGAGGCCGGGCTGCGCGCCGGCATCGCGCGGTTGCGCGGAATGCTCGGGCGCGACGAGCGGGTGGTATGGAACCGCGCGCTTATCGAGCGTTTCGTGCCGGGTTTCGAGATCGCGCTGGAGGGCCTGCTCACGGGCGGCGTCTTGCAGACGCTCGCGATCTTCGATAAGCCTGAACCGCTCGACGGGCCGTTTTTCGAGGAGACCTATTACATCAGCCCCTCGCGGCTCGACGCCGCGACACGCGAGGCGTTGCGCGATTGCGTGGAGCGCGGCGCGCGCGCCTATGGTCTGCGCGAAGGCCCGATCCATGCCGAGTGCCGCCTGAACGCCGAAGGGATATGGGTCATCGAGATCGCGGCACGCACCATCGGGGGCTTGTGCGCGCGGCTGCTGCGGTTCGGGACCGGGTTATCGCTTGAGGATCTCGTCGTGCGTCACGCGTTGGGGGAGGAGGTGGCCGTCGGCGCGCGCGAGGGCGCGGCGGGCGTGCTCATGATCCCGATTCCGGGGCTTGGCATCTTGAAGCGCGTCGAGGGGCTCATGGCCGCCGACCGCGTACCGGGGGTGGTCGAGGTCGTGATCGATGCCCGCGAGGGGCAGGAGCTCGTGCCGTTGCCGGAGGGGGCGAGCTATCTCGGGTTCATATTCGCCGAGGGCCCCGACCCGCAAATGGTCTACGAGGCCTTGAAGACCGCGCATGGCCACCTGCGCTTCGTGTTGGCGCCGGTGTGGCGCCCGGCGGTCATGCCGGCGGGGGAAGCTGCGGCTGACGCAGCCACGACTGCCAAAGCGATGCCGCAAGCATGATCAGCAAGGGGCCCGCGATGACCCCCACCAGCCCAAAGACCTTCGCCCCGCCGAGGATGCTAAGTAGCAAGGCCATGAACGGCACGGGGCTTTCCTTTCCGGTCACGAGCGGGCGCAACAGCAGGTCGGCGGCGGTGATGACCGCCGCCCCCCAGGCGGCGGTGAGCAGGCCGGCAAACACGTGGCCG